>NZ_CP039852.1:0-344375 GCF_006228385.1 Salinimonas iocasae | reverse complement strand
ACCTAAAATGGCCTGTGCGTCGTTGTCCATTTGCAGCGTTTGCTGCATTTTGTCTATCGGCGCCAACCGTTTGCCGTCACTGGTTTTACCGGTCACGCCAGAATAACGCTGCATGGGTTTTAGCTCATACCAGCCATTCTCACACTGTGTTTTCAGATGGTTGAATCCTTTCACCACACTGGTGCCACAGTCTGCTGTTACGCCCTCGCCAAAGTCCATGGTGAAAAATGTGGTTTCGTCCACTTCCCTGAAGATATCCGGGTGTGACTTTTCATGACGGCCGGTCACTGATAGCGGTTCTTTGCCTGTCATAAAGCGCGCCCCGTTGATTGCGTACACACCCATATCGTAAAGCGCACCGCCGCCCATTTCCTTTTGCATGCGCCAGTTATCGGCGGGCCGACCGTTGCCTGCATATCCGGCATAGCTGCTTAAGCCTGTAATCGGCCCATAGGGCAGGCTATCCCGGTAATCGCCGAATGTGCGGGTATTGGGTTCGTGTTGCATCCTGTAACCAATGGCCAGCTTAACGCCGTTTTTATCGCAGGCATCAATAATTTCCTGACATTCCTGTTCATCCATGGCCATAGGCTTTTCACACCAGACATGTTTTCCGGTATTCGCTGCCTGCACAGAGAAACGCTTATGTGTGCCGGTAGGTGTCACTACATAAATAATGTCAATGTCATCGTTATTGGCGATATTATTCATTGAATCGTAAGAATATACGATGGCGTCTTTGATGCCATACTTTTTCTGCCAGCGTGGTATTTTTTCAGGGCTTCCGGTAATTATCCCGCGCAATTCACAATACTGGGTATCCTGAAGCGCCGGCGCCAGTAAATTGGTGCTGTAATTTCCCAGTCCGAGCAGCGCAACCCCAAGCTTTTTCTGCGGGGTGGGCAGTGACCAGGCGGGTGCAGCGGCGACAAGAAGTCCACTGGCAGTCAATTTAATAAACTGACGACGATCAAGAATAGTCATGGGCATCTCTTAGTTGAATAAACGCGCAGATCTTTGTGTACGCCCCCTCCGGTTTGATTGATCATGCATTTGATCGCAGATCATTTATTATTAAATTAACCTAAAGTTCCATTCCGCTTTATACGATAAAGTGAATAAGATATTAAAAAGCACTTTCGCTTTGCACTTTGCGCATACCTTGACTATCACTATTAGTCCCTAGTACGCAGGTTTGCAGTATCACGGATGTAAAGGATGTAAGAATGAAGTTCCTTCTGAATTTATCAGTAGCAAAAAAGATTTTTCTGATCCCGATAATTGGCGCAGCCAGTTTTCTGATCTTTGTGGTGATCAACAGTTACATTTCAAACCAGAATGCGCAGCAGCTGGCTGTAGCGAAAAGTGTGGACTTTCCTGCTCTACAACTGAGTTCTGAAGCTTTGGTGTCGATGGAAAAGGTCAGAGATACGCTGGCTGGTGCTGTAACCACCGGTGATACTGAAGCACTTTCACAGGCACAGGAGTCGGCGCAAAATACCAAGCAAAGCCTGACCCAAATTGAGAATATTGACCCGGATTTATCGGCAGAGGTGAATGAAATTCTGACTGAGTTTGACGCCTATTACGAGCAGGCCAGTGGTATTACGCGATCCATGCTTGAGGGCACCGCTGACTTTTCTACCCTGAGCGATCAGCTTGAGCAGATGAACCAGCGTTATGACACCGTTACTACGCACCTGAACAGTTTTAAGCAGCGTCGTGATGAGGCCTTCGATACAGCTTTTGAAGATTATGCTGACGCCCAACAGTTCCTTTTGCTGCTGGGCATTATTATGGGCCTGGTCACCACGATTATCCTGTTTGCAACAGCGTGGCCTATTGTGTCCGAAATTCGTGGCAACCTTAACCGCGTCGTCCACTCCCTGCGCAATATTGCAGAAGAAAACGGTGATTTAACGGTGCGTATAGAGTCCAACTCTAAAGATGAAGTGGGCGAACTGGTAACGTATTTTAATCGCTTTATGGAGCGATTACAGAATCTGGTAAAAGATATTGTCGATACCACGCTGCCATTATCCTCACTGGCCCAAAACTTAAATACGCTGACTAGCGATACTAATCGCACTATCGAAAATCAGCAGGAGTCTGCAACAGAAGCAAAATCGGCAGTCGAGCAGATGAATCAGTCTGTCTATCTGGTGGCAACGAATGCTGCTGAGGCATCAACAGCAGCCAATGAGGCCGCCGATGCTGCCAAAGAAGGTAAACGTGTTGTTGGCAATACGGTAAACAGTATTCAGAGCCTGGCCGATAATGTGGCTGAGACAGCAGAAGTAATTCAAAAGCTGGAAAGTGATTCGAATCAGGTTGGTGTGGTACTTGATGTGATCAAGGGTATCGCCGAGCAAACAAACCTGCTGGCCTTAAACGCGGCAATCGAAGCAGCCCGTGCTGGCGAGCAGGGGCGCGGCTTTGCGGTGGTTGCCGATGAGGTACGCACACTGGCCTCCCGCACACAGCAATCTACTGAGGAAATTCAGAATACGATTGAGCGGTTGCAGGGCGCGGCACAGTCTGCGGTTAACGTAATGAACAAAGGCAATGAAAAAGCCAGGGAAAGCGTTGATACCGCCAACCTTGCTGGTCAAAGCCTTGATTCTATCACCCAGACCATTGACCAGATCAGTCAGATGAATGCGCAGATTGCCGATTCAACAGAGTCGCAGCAGGCCACCTCACGCAATATCGTTGGCAGTGTCGATGCCATCTTCCAGCGCACTGAAGAAACCAGCCAGAACTCACACCAGCTTGCATCAGCCAGTACACAGCTTGCCGACCTTGCAACCAAACTGGAATCCATCGCCAGACAGTTCAGAGTTTAAACAGTACTGTCTGTGATGAAAGCCCCGGTAAACCACCGGGGCTTTTTTTGTTTCTGTTTTTTAACTAAACCTTTTTTTGTATCTCGTAATACCGACCACTTGGGTATTATTTTCCATACTCTATTATGGTTTGCGCTATCAATATTACACCTTTGGTTTATATATTATCTGCGCGATTCACCTACCCTATAACCTGATTCTAATCACTGTGGATATACAATGAAATTTAAGTCTCTTTCATGCCTTCCTTTAGGCCTTGCGCTTTCGTTTAGTGCGAGTGCGGATATTCAATTCAGCGGCTTCGGAACGCTTACTGCCGGGATGTTAACCGACAGCGATACAGAGGTGCGTAATTTTACTGATACCGATCCGGATTTCAGCACCGGCTCTTTTTTCGCCTTACAGGCTTACTCTGATTTAGGCGATGGGCTTAGCGCGACTGCACAAATTCGAGCGCAGGGTGAAGATGACTGGGACCCTGAGTTTACCTGGGCATATCTGTCATATCAGGTTGAAGATAACTGGCGGGTTCAGGTGGGTCGCCAGCGTATTCCTATCTATCTGTATTCTGATTATCTGGATGTATCTTATGCCTACCACTGGATTGCGCCGCCGACAGAAGTGTACCAGTCGGTATTTGACAGCCTGGACGGTGTGGGTTCTATCCATGACTTTGCGGTAGGTGATGCGCAGGTTAATGTACGTTTTTACTATGGACAGGAAAACACAACACGCGCTGACGGCGTTGAGTTTGACGTAGATAACATTTTCAGTGCAGTAGCCAGTGTTAACTATGGCTGGTGGACGTTCCGTTCAACCTATGTTGAATTTGAGTTCTCGGCAGATCTTGGTCTAGGTCAGCTGGCCGGCGCATGGAGACAAACACCGTTTGCGTATGTCGGCGATGATTTGCAAATTAACGAAGATGACGTAACCGGTCTGGAATTCGGTGTAATTTACGATGACCAGGATTGGCTGTTTGTTGCAGAATACATTCCAAGTGATTTAGAAGGCACGATTGTTGGCGATCTGGACCCGTGGATGGTGTCACTGGGCAAAAGGTTTGGCACGGTCATGCCGCACATTACCTATGGGCGTAATAAATCTACATCAGTTGATTTATCCGGCGTTCCCCGCGGACTTGATCCACAGTTAGACGGCCTGATTGCGATTACTGAAGATGTGACAGAGTTCCGTCGTCGTAACTCACCGTTTGTTACAGTTGGCGCGCGCTGGGATTTCCACGACTCGGCAGCATTTAAAGCTGAGTATACGCAGTCAGAGCAAGCGGATGGCAGCGACGCTGGTTTGTTCCAGGTAGCCCTGGTTACTGTTTTTTAAGGGTAAAAGTGATGAGAATGAATATAATTAAAAAACACGCTTTGGCTATTGCAGCACTTCTTCTGGCTATTCCTGCGCACGCTGAAATTGCGGTTATCGTTAACAATGGTGGTGCATCATTAAGTCAGGACGAAGTCAGTCAGGTTTTTCTGGGCAAAAATAAGTCTATGACGCCGGTTATGGCTGAGGGCAGCGCATCTGATGAGTTCATCGAGAAAGTGTTGTCTCGCTCACCCAGCCAGTTCAAAGCTTACTGGGCTAAGCTGGCATTTACCGGTGGCGGCCGTCCGCCTCAGACAAGCAGCGCATCTGATGTAGTCAGCAAAGTGGCTTCGGATGCCAAAACCATTGGCGTGGTTGATGCTGGTGCGGTGACCGGCGACGTTAAGGTTTTATTTAAGCTGTAACGCTATCGTTGGATGAGAAAAAGGAGCCTTCAGGCTCCTTTTTTGTTCAGATTTCTCCGCGAACGTGCGGCTTAACCTCATCCTGATAAAATGCATCCAGTTTTTTATGAAGCGCATCAGGCAAAGGCTCAAGTCCGGCTGCATGAACATTTTGCGAGACCTGGTCTGGTTTACTCGCCCCGGCGATAACACTTGTCACTGCCGAATGATCAAGGCACCAGCGCAGTGCTAGCTGAACCATCGACAACGCATCTGGCTTATAGTTGTCATTGATTTTTGAAACCAGCTCAACACCTTTTTCCAACGTCAGGCCGCTGAACGTTTCGCCTACATTGAATGCATCACCGTCTTTATTGAAATTTCTATGATCACCATCCTCAAAGGTAGAGTCTGCGGAAAACTTACCCGTGAGCAGGCCGCTGGCCAGGGGTAACCGGGCGATAATTCCCACGTCATTTTCCAACGCACTGTCGAATAGCGAACGGGTTGCTTCCTGACGCAATAGATTGAAAATTATCTGCAGGGAAACAACATTGCTGTGCTTAATACAAAAATCAGCTTCTTCAATTGTCTCTACACTCGCACCGAAGGATTTAATTTGACCTTCTGCCTGCAGCTCTTCCAGCCAGTCGAAGATGTCACGTTTTTTCAGTACGTCAAAAGGTACACAGTGCAGTTGCAGTAAATCAATGGTGTCGCGTTCCAACCGGTCCTGTGATCGCAGTACAGAATCACGCAGATTATTAAAATTGTAGTTGTCAGGATACGTGCCCTGCCCGCGCCCATATTTAGTCGCAATAACCACATCATCCCGCTGGCTGATATAACGGCCCAGCAGGCGTTCACTTTGTCCGGCACCATACACATCGGCAGTATCGAAAAAGCGAATGCCTTCTTCTATCGCGCGCATCAGTATTTTGTGCGCAGTCTCATCACTGATCTCACCAAAATCACCGCCCAGTTGCCAGCAGCCCAGCCCTATACTGCTAAGTTGCAGTTCAGCTTTTTTCAGTTGCCGAGACTCCAGCATATCTCCTGACATTAATATTACCTTTTCAACATTTTATCTGAAGAACTTATACGACCGCCGTAAAGAATAAGATTTTGAAAGACAAAGCAATACCTCAAAGCGTAGAGTGCCGGTATTGTTTTACGGTGCTTAAATGAACGACGAGGAGACAATCATGAGTTGGGTGTATCTTATTGTGGCGGGCTTTTTAGAAATAGGCTGGCCAGTGGGACTGAAAATGGCGCAGACACCCGGTACCCGGGTTACCGGCATTATCATGGCGATAGCTTTTATCGTTGCAAGTGGTGTATTCCTGTACATGGCACAACGTCAAATCCCCATTGGTACTGCCTATGCGGTATGGACAGGTATTGGTGCTGCAGGCACTTTTTTAGTGGGCGTGCTCTTTTATCAGGACCCTGCAACCTTATTACGTATAGCCGGCGTTTTGCTCATTGTAGGTGGTGTGGTCCTGCTCAAAATGGCATGATTTATTTTGCGTTTTTAGCAACTGCCGACTCAGATGATAGCGATGCTCGCTTTCTCGAGCCAGTATAGTGTCATTGTTAAAACGCGTTATTTTTTTAATCAGCACTTCGCCGGTCCGGGGGAAAAAATAGACTTTACGCGCTATAGTTCCGCCCGTATCTGCATTGATAATAGGAATGCGCTGATGTCTGAAATACTGCGCGACGAAATCTACCGTTAACTTGCCCGGCGCTGACTCAGCACCCAGATTTAAAATGTCAGCACCGCCAAACAATTTTACGCAAAGCTGCGGTTTTTCAGCACCCAACTGCAGCACTCTGGAAACCAGCGTATTCAGGGCTTCTTCGCCGTATTCGTGGCGAGCGGTTGCACATAAAGGCGTATACATTGACGAAGGTAATAGCAGACGGTTGATGCCGCCCACTCGATTTACCGGATCAAATACACAAGCAGTGACACATCCACCCAGTGTTGCAACAAGGACTTTCTGTGCAGCAGTAGCGGCATACTGGCCGGGCAGCAACTTGATGGCTTCGCATCCGAAGCGCCGGTCATAATAAGATTCCTGAAGGGGTTGATACGGCATAGGCTTCTACCCTTAACTTATGAACTAAGCCATACAGTCCCGATTGACTGCATGGCTTTTCACTCTCATTAAGTTAAGTATAGCCGCGAATAACCAAATGCTAATTAGACTTTTGGTCAGCCTGTACAGACCAGATGGTATTTCCGTCATCGTCCGCGACCAGCAACTTACCGTTATCGGTTACCCTGACCGCTGTGGGGCGACCATATGCCTCATCGGTGTCCATATCCTTTATAAAACCGCCCAGAAACTCTTCAATCTCTCCGGTAGGCTCACCATCTTCAAAGGGCATAAATACAATTCGGTACCCATTGTACTTCGCACGGTTCCAGGAGCCGTGCTGTGCGGCAAACAGTCCGTTGTGATAGCGAGCGGGAAAGCTTTCACCGTCGTAGAATTCTAAATCGAGGGTGGCAGTATGATTACCCAGCGCGATGTCCGGTACGATGGTTTTTTCTGGCAAATCATCAGGCATTTTATCTTTCCAGCGAGGATCGATATGCTCACCAAAATATTTATAGGGCCAGCCATAAAAGCCGCCTTCCTGCACACTGGTTACATAGTCTGGCACCAGATTGTCGCCAAGCTTATCCCGCTCGTTAACCGCTGCCCATAACATGCCGGTATGTGGGTTGTAGTCCAGCCCGTTGGCATTTCGAAGGCCCCAGGCGTAAACCTGTTCGTTACCGCCATCCAAATCGACAGTAAAAATTTTTGCGCGGCGTTCCTCTTTTTCCATGCCGTGCTCGCCAACATTGCTCGACGAACCAATGGTCAGCAGCAATTTATCCTGCGTATCATTAACTTCAATATTTCTGGTCCAGTGGTGGTTGTACCCGCCAGAGGGCAGTGAATGAATCACTTCGCCTTTGCCTTTAATTGCATCGGCACCTTCTTTGTACTCATACCGCGTGATGTTATCGGTATTGGCAACATAGAAGTGGTTTTTGTGTAGCGCCATGCCAAACGGCTGATTCAGCCCTTTTTCTAAAAATACATGGCGCTCCTCTGCCACACCGTCGTTATTTGTGTCTCTTAACAACGTTATGCGATCCGCACTGCCTTTTTTGGCATCATTCGACTCTGCCACCAGTACGTCGCCATTTGGCAGAATATGCAGCCACCGTGGATGTTCAAGGTCGCTGGCAAAGGCTTTTACGGTAAAGCCATCGGGGGCTGTTGGGGTGACATCATCGGGCCAGCCGATAACCTTTGTGCGGCGGTCAGCAGACTTCGTAGCATAAGGTTCCGGAAGAGGAACTTTCTCGCCCATTGCGTAACCGTTTTGCGGCTCAACAGCGACCTGCGCGTTGACAACAAATGCCGGTAAACTCAGTAAACTTGCTACACCCAGTGCCAGTGGTGTTTTTCTCATCGGGGGCTCCTTCAATATGAAACTGGAAGTCGCATCCACTGCATTTGAGCCAGCCTCTGACTCAAGAATACGAGATTGAGTAGTGGCTACGGCTAAATCACGCCCACGGTTTTGTGCTTATATTGTATTATTTATTTCCCCTCCTCCTTCACATTGTCACCTGCGCCTTCATCGAGCGCGTTACATACGTATTCATTGCGCTTCTGCTGGAAGCTCAAAATTTCATCATTTAGGATACACGTCAGTTACATCTGATTAACAACGCACTACCGGCAGGGCACGTTCTGCTGTCCCTTTCCGCGCGACCTTTGTACCCATAAAAAAAGGATGCCTAATGAAACATTTACTGACGGTTGTAACCGCCTCGTCGTTTATGTTGTATCAAGCAGGTTCACAAGCAATTACAGTAAGCATGAATGACTTCGGGTCAGATTCCCGTACTCAGCTGCTTTCCTCTGACTCTGACCAGAGCATTGAGGCAGTGCTGGATTTAGCTCCCGATGAGATTGCCCTGTTCTATTCACGTGATGATGAAAATTACGACGGCTGGGGTCTTCATCTTTGGAACGGTGAAGGATGTGGCGAGTATGCATCTCCAACATCAGACAGCACACATTTCAACAACTGGGGCAATCCTTACCCCGCTGACGGTATTCACCCGGACTATGGCGCGTACTATATTCTAACGACCGAGCCAGGCGCCTCCTGCTATAACTTTATCGTTCACAAGGGTGATGAAAAGGCGCTGGGCAATGCCAATAGCAAGTTCGAACCCGCTCAGGGGCAAGAGGGGTTTACCTTCCACGGCTACCCAGAGGTTTGGTACGAGCCGCTGACCAGTCGCCCCGCCTCTATCGATGGCGCACGCGCGCACTGGATTGAGACAAATACCTTCCTGTGGCAGGTTGATACGCAGGCTGCCCAAACTTACTCGCTGTTTTATGCAGATGATGCATCAATGGCACTGGAAGATGGTATCTTCACCGGCACTCAGAGCCTTCCACTGCAGCCGGCTTCTGTTGATTCAGATATCAGAAGCTCCCTGCCTCATCTGGATAGCTTTACCGGATTTACGCTGAATATTGACGCTGCACAGGCGAAAGCGCTGGCCAGACAACAATTAATGGCGGTTGCCCGCGACAGCGAAGGTGAGATTGTAGATATCACCCGGGTACAGATACCTCAGTTGCTGGACCACCTTTACACAAGCGGCAGCAATGATGCTGATGAGGCACAACTGGGCGTGGTGTATAGCAGAAATCATATTACAGCCGCCTTGTGGGCACCTACTGCAAGATCGGTCACACTGAATGTTTTCAGTGAGGACAAAAAGCCCCGTGGTAAGCGCGAGATGGAGTTCGATGAAGCAACGGGAATCTGGCGCTTCAAGGGGGGTAAACCTTCTCTGGACCGTCTGTTTTATCAATACGAGATTGAAGTTTATCACCCTCGTACAGATGCTATTGAAGTGCTGACCACCAGCGATCCTTACTCGGTTAGCCTGTCAACTAATGGCCAATATAGTCAGTTTGTAAATCTGTCAGATACGCAGTCTTCGGATCTTGCGCCGGAAGGCTGGACCGACCGTTTGCGCCCTGCCCTTCCGGCCCCGGAAGATGCAGTGATTTACGAAACGCATATTCGTGACTTCAGTATTCGAGATGAATCAGTCAGCCCACAGCATCGCGGTAAATACATGGCATTTACTGAACAGAACTCGACCCCGGTCAATCATCTTCAGTCGCTTACAGATGCCGGCCTGACCCACATACATCTATTACCTGCCAACGACATTGCATCAATAAATGAAGATGAAAATACCCGTGTTGATTTAACCGATACGGTTGGCAGACTGTGTGATCAGGTTCCCACGGCCCCTGTATGCGGCGTGGAATCTGAAAATGCAGTGCTATGGGATGTCCTTGAAAGCTATGACCCTGCTACAGGTGATGCGCAGGCACTGGTAAACAGTATGCGAGCGCTGGATGGTTTCAACTGGGGATATGACCCGCATCACTTCGCCGCACCGGAAGGCAGCTATGCCACCGACCCTGACGGCGAAGCCCGTATTCTGGAAATGCGCGAAATGGTAATGGCGCTGAACAATATGGGTCTGCAGGTAATTCTTGATGTGGTGTACAACCATACCGCTTCATCGGGTTTGTTTGACACCTCTGTGCTGGATAAAACCGTGCCGGGGTATTATCACCGTCTAAATGAAATAAGCGGCGGTATCGAGAACTCTACATGCTGTGAAAACACCGCGACAGAGCATCGCATGATGGCAAAACTGATGAACGATTCACTGGTGAGCTTTGCAGAGCACTTCGGCTTTGATGGTTTCCGTTTTGACCTGATGGGTCACCTGCCCAAACAAGCTGTGCTGGATGCCCGTGATGCGGTTCGCCAGGTCGATGCCGATACGCTGTTCTACGGCGAAGGCTGGAATTTTGGCGAGGTGGCCAATGACCGCCGCTTTGAACAGGCATCACAGTTCGGCATGGCGGGCACTGAAATCGGCACCTTCAATGATCGACTCAGAGAGGCCGTACGCAGCGCCGAGATTTTCAAAGAAAATGGCAGCCTGAACCAACAGGATCTTATCCGGCTTTCTATGGCGGGCAGTCTGACTGACTACGAGTTTGTCACCGCCGGCGGCGAATTAACGCGAGGCGAAGACTACGACTGGAACGGTCAAAGTGCTGCGTATGCTACCGATCCGGCTGACAGCATTCATTATATTTCCAAACATGATAACGAAACCCTGTGGGACCAGCTTCAGTACAACCTGCCGGCGGATATGTCGCTGACCGACCGGGTGCGTGTTCAAAATGTCGCACTGTCTATTCCGTTGCTAAGTCAGGGTATTCCATTTTTGCACATGGGCAGTGAACTGCTGCGCTCAAAATCCATGGACAGAAACACTTATGATGCAGGCGACTGGTTTAACCTGGTTGATTTCACTGGCGTGAAAAACGCTTGGAACACCGGACTGCCTATGGCGCAGGACAATCAGAATCGCTGGGATGAAATCCGTCAGATAAGTGCTAATCCAGATTCAGATATCAACGCACAAGGTATGCAGTCTGCCAATGCCAGCTTTAAAGATTTTCTGCAAATCCGTAAAAGCTCAGCGCTGTTTAAATTGCAAACCGTGGAAGATATCCGGCAGCGTGTGGCTTTTCATAATACCGGCGCTGAACAGACGCAGGGCCTTATTGTGATGAGCATTGATGATGGCACTGGCTTGCCTGACATCGACCCGATGCATGATGCTGTTCTGGTTGTTGTGAATGCTTCTGATAGCACACAGACTATTGATGGATTTAGCGGCCTGTCGCTGCACCCGGCGCAAATGGCCTCTTCTGACCCGGCACTGGCGGATGTGACCGTTACTGATGACAGTATCAGTGTGCCACGACTGACGACTGCAGTTCTTGTGAAAACACAGCAAGGTGCTCAGGGAAGCGGTATCTCTGCCCTCCCTCCCTATGGTGACCAGCCGGTGTTCCTGCGCGGAGAAATGAATGGCTGGGGAACCTCAGATCCGTTCACCTATCAGGGTAACAATACCTATACACTGGATATTTTCTTAGAGACTGGTACATACGAATTTAAAATTGCCGACGAGGCATTTGACCAGGCTAACATCGGTGGCGGATTCACGGTAACGCCGGGCGTAGAAGCCGGTTTGCAAAATGGTGGAAATAACCTGACGCTGACGGTATCTCAGGCTGCTGACTATCAGTTTGTATTAACAGCCGACGATGCTAATTCACCCACACTGACCATTACCTCTGATGCCATTGATCCTCCGAAGGATACGGGCCCTTATGCAGACCCTGTCTTTATTCGCGGTACCATGAATAGCTGGCAAGCTACTGAACCCTACGCACTGTCTTATACAGCAAATGGTATTTATACCGCATCGGTTGAGCTAAGCGCGGGGCAGCATACGTTTAAAATTGCGGATGCGAACTGGCAAAGTGTAAACATCGGCGCAACATCCTCCGGCCAGGTCATCGAAGCCGGTGTTCAGTGGGATGTTGTTAACAGTGGCAGCAGTCAGGACCTGGCTTTTGTCGCGGCAACATCCGGCGCATACGCTTTCCGTCTGGATGCCTCTAACCCCGCCAATCCGGCACTGACAATTTATGCCGACGTTCCGCCACTGGCCGAAACGCTTTATCTTCGTGGCTCTATGAATGACTGGGGAACAGCTAACCCGATGATTTATGAGGGGCTGGGCGTTTATGCAGCCGATGTCGAGACACCTGCTGGAACGGCGTATTTTAAAGCCGCTGTAGAGAACTGGTCACTGAATTACGGCTCAGGCAATCAGTTTGACCTGCAGACGTGGTTCCCTGTGTACGAAAATGGTGGCGACTCTGTAATAAATGTTGATGCGGCAGGTACTTATCGGTATCGCCTGGATACGTCCACCACACCGGCACAAATGCAGGTGGAAGCGGTAAGCAATTAAGCTTTTACTTGAGGCAAGGAAATAAAAAACGCCCGCTAATGCGGGCGTTTTTTATGTTCAATTCAAGCGAGGCCCGGCGGCAACAATCTCCTCATCCACATTATATTTTTTGAAGTTCTGATTAAATTCCTGAATCAGATTAGCAGCAAACTCTTCATATTTTTGTTTATCTTCCCAGGTGTTTTTGGGAATCAGCAACGTGTCATCAACACCCGGAACGCTAACCGGCACATCGAGGTTGAGCCCGTCAATGTGCACCGTATCAACACCAGCCAGTTTGTCATTTACAATTGCATCAATGATGGCGCGGGTAGTAGGAATATCAAAACGCTTACCTGTACCAAACGGCCCGCCTGTCCAGCCTGTGTTTACCAGGTAAACTTTGGCGCCAAACTCACGAACTCGCTTTTTCAGTAGCTCTGCATAAGCACCGGCTGGCCTGGGGAAAAACGGCGCGCCGAAGCAGGTAGAAAAAGTTGACTCAATATCCGAGGTGGAGCCAATCTCCGTAGAGCCGACTTTAGCCGTATAGCCGCTTAGAAAGTGGTAGGCGGCCGCCTGCTCGCTCAACACCGAAACTGGCGGAAGCACGCCACTAACATCGCACGTAAGAAATACGACTGCACGAGGCTCACCGCCACGGTTTTCGATAACTCGTTTGCCAATATGCTCAAGAGGATAAGCGGCGCGGGAATTCTGAGTCAGACTGGTGTCCGTATAATCTGGCGTACGGCTGTCATCCAGCACGACATTTTCCAAAATAGTGCCAAAACGAATAGCGTCCCAGATAACCGGTTCATTTTTCTGAGACAGGTCGATACATTTTGCGTAACACCCACCTTCAATATTAAACACACTGCCCGGTGCCCAACCATGTTCATCATCACCAATCAGATAACGATTTGGATCTGCAGACAGGGTGGTTTTGCCGGTACCTGACAACCCGAAAAACAAGGTTACGTCGCCCTGCTCGCCAACGTTGGCTGAGCAGTGCATGGGCAGAACCTCTTTGGCCGGCAACAGAAAATTCTGAACTGAGAACATTGCCTTTTTCATTTCGCCGGCATAACGCATTCCTGCCAGAAGCACTTTCTTCTGAGCAAAATTGATTATGACCGTGCCATCGCTGTTTGTGCCATCCCGGTCGGGCTCACAGGTAAAGCCCGGCGCATTCATCACCTGCCAGGGCTGTTCGTCATTCGGGTTCCAGATATCAGGGCAGATAAACAGGTTGCGGGCAAAAATATGTTGCCATGCGGTTTCCGTTCGAACTTTCAGCGACAACGCATGTTTCGCATCAGCCCCCACTTGCAGGTGTGACAAAAAGTGTTCGCGGGATGTCAGATACGCGTCAACACGATCCCACAACGCATCAAACTTGTCTGCATCGAAGGGGCGATTGACCGCACCCCAGTCAATGTCATTTTCGGTAGAGGCCTCTTTTACAATAAAGCGATCGGCAGGGGAACGACCGGTACGTTTACCAGTCTCTACAACCAGAGCTCCATTGTCTGCAAGTTTTCCTTCTTTGCGCATTAGCGCAATTTCCACCAGTTCAGCCGATGTTAAATCGGTCAGCGGCTCATGGACGGCGGTAGGGTCAAGCGCCTTGGCAACAGTCATTTGTAATCCTTAATCTATTATTTCAGAGTGACTTTCAAAAAGCAGGTAACGATAAAAGTCTATATAAATTAAGGCATAGAGCAAGACTGACCAGATCGACGCCATATAAAAATGACTTCAGAAGCGTAAAAAATTACGTACTAAAGATACTTCATTTTACAAATACTGTGAAATACAAAAATAAAATATTGATTTATAACCACTTATAAAAAATTCCCAGCTGTAACCCACTTTGTTAACAATCATATTAATTTCACATTTTTATAGATGAGCTCATCTTTTGGTCACAACAAAAGTGTGGTGTGCGCTCATTCCTATACCATTACGCGGTCGTAAATAAGCAATAGGTAATGCTCCTTATTGTGCTACGACTAGCAGTTGGTATAGATTATTCAAGAGTAAATGGAGATGCTGATGCTATTTTTAAGAAAAAAGGAACTACCTGCCGCCCCCCGCGATACACTAACGCAAGAGCGAACCGATAACTTTATGGCTATTGTCGGTCATATGGGAATGATCGCGTTCGAGCTTGATGGCACCGTGCTGGACGTAAATGATGCGTTTTTAGATGTGGTTGGTTATTCCAGACACGAAGTTGTTGGCAAGCATCATCGAACATTTTGTAAACCGGCGTTGGTCAATTCAGAACAGTATCGAAAATTCTGGCAGGATTTAAAAGCGGGTAAATCGTTTAAAGGCCAGTTTGAGCGAATCAATAAGTCCGGTTCAACACTGTGGCTGGAAGCCACCTACTTCCCGGTGAAGGATGAGCTTGGAAATGTTATTCGCGTTATAAAGCTGGCTACTGATATCACTAAAGAGCATCTTAAGGCTATAGAAAACGAAGCCTTGCTGTCTGCGTTAGGGCAGTCAATGGCAGTGATCACGTTTACTACTGACGGCAACATCCTCAATGCTAATGAAAACTTTCTGAACACCATGAAAGTGACGCTCAGCGATATTATTGGTAAGCATCACAGGATATTCTGCGCCGAGGACTTCTACCGGGAACAGCCTGACTTCTGGCGCAAATTGGCCGCGGGTGAATTTCAGGCGGGCAAGTTCCGCCGGTTTAATGGTAATAAACAAGAGGTATGGTTAGAGGCTACCTACAACCCCATCCGCGATAATGCAGGGAATGTTGAACGGATTGTTAAGTTTGCAACCGACATTACTCCTCGCATACAGGCCGCCACCAATGCTATCAACCTGGCATCAGACACATCAGCAACCACCTCACAATATACAGACGAAGCCATATCTTCGCTGGCGTCAGCTCAGGATATATCTGCCGCTATCCGACAACAGGTTACGGTAGCCAATGAAAGCAGCGAAAAACTTGCAGCTCAGGCAACTGATATCCGAAACATTGTAGGTACTATCCGTAGCATTGCCGAACAAACAAATTTGCTTTCACTGAACGCAGCAATCGAAGCCGCCAGAGCCGGTGAAGCTGGTCGCGGCTTTGCTGTAGTTGCAGACGAGGTACGCACACTTGCAGCAAGAGCCAGCGATGCAACGCAGGATATCGAAGATGTGGTCACCACAAACTCCGGGCTTATCGACGACATCAACGCGCAAATGAATGACATCGACAAAACCGCCTCCCAGGGACAGGATGCTGTTACATCAGTTTCAGGTAGTGTCGAGCAGGTAAAATCTGGTATGCAGTCGCTGATACAGGCAGTTAAGAAGCTGGTTCAGTAAACTGTAACCCTGGATATTATCAGGCGTAATCTTCATGCATTTAATTGTTCTCTCTGGAGCGCTGGAGCGTTGCATAAAGCAACAAGCACTCACCAAAAGTTACCAATTCCAGAGTGTACCATCTTCCAACCGGTTCACCGGTAACGCCGCGCGCTTGTAGGGATATTTACTCGCCAACTTTTCGTCAATATCCACGCCATGTCCCGGTGCTTCTCCGGGGGTGAAGAAGCCTTTTTCAAACGTATAATCAAACGTAAATACAGACTCCATCTCTAGCGAATGCGGCATGTGCTCCTGTATACCGAAATTTGGTACCCAGTAATCAAAATGCAACGCCGCGCCCATGCAAACAGGGGATAGATCGGTTGCCCCGTGAAAGCCGGTGCGTACATTGAACAACGAGGCAAAGTCAGCGATTCTACGGACCTGAGTGATGCCACCAGCGTGAGCGATGGTTGAGCGGATATAATCAATATATTGATTTTGTATCAGTTCGCGACAATCATGAATTGAGTTAAACACTTCACCTACCGCCAGCGGTGTAGTGGTGTGCTCACGAATAAGCCTGAAGCTTTCCTGATTTTCTGCCGGCACACAGTCTTCCAGCCAGAATAACTTAAATGGCTCTAACTCTTTTCCCAGACGCGCTGCTTCGATAGGGGTGAGCCTGTGATGAACATCGTGCAGCAAGTGAACATCGTCGCCATACTTGCTGCGTACGGCATCGAACAATTCAGGCATGAAAGTAAGATACTTTTCGGTTGACCAGACGCTTTCTGACGGCAAATCTGCGTCAGCCGGTTCATACTTATGACCGTCTTTGGCTACTCCGTAGGTGCTGGCCATTCCTGGTATTCCAGACTGAATGCGCACGGCTTTATAGCCCTCATCGATCGCCTTCCCTACAGCATCCAGGGTGGATTCCATACACCGGCCATTAGCGTGCGTGTAGGTCATTATACGGTCGCGACTGCGACCACCCAGCAGCTGGTATAGGGGCAAACCCGCTACTTTTCCCTTAATATCCCATAAGGCAACATCGACGGCTGCCAGGGCGGTCATGCCCACCGGTCCACGACGCCAGTATGCACCGCGATAAAAGAACTGCCAGATATCTTCGATTCGATGTGGGTCTTTGCCAATAAGTGCCGGCACTACGTAATCCTGAAGATAGCTGACTACCGACTTTTCACGGCCATTGAGTGTGGCATCACCAATTCCGTATACCCCCTCGTCGGTCACAATTTTTAGTGTCACAAAGTTACGCCCCGGAGAGCACACAATCACTTTGGCATCAATAATTTTCATGATGGATTTCCCCGTTTGGAGTTAGTAAATCAGTTCAGGCAAAAACAGGACGATAGAGGGGAAAAGAGCCATTAAGGTTATCAGTCCCATTACCGCCAGATAAAACGGCCAGGCCGCGCTGACATATTCGTCTGTAGGGCACTGCATGATGTTGCACACCGAATACATCGCAATACCTACCGGCGGTGTTGTCCCTCCGAAAGTAACAATGATCATCATCAGCACACCAAAATGAATCGGGTCTATGCCCACCGTCTGGACGACCGGCACAAGAATCGGCGTCAGTAGCAGCACAATAACCGTTCCTTCCATTAACATGCCTACAAAGAGCAAAAAAATCAGACACAACAACAGCACAAGAATTGGTTGACTGGTCAGGTCGCTGACAGCTTGCGCCAGTGATACGGGGAGCTGCTGATAGGCGACGACATATCCCACCACCCCGGCGCTTAAAATAATCAGCATGATCATACCGATATCATCAATACTGTCTTTTAACGATGTTATGAGGCTGTCAAACGTAAGCTCCCGATAGCACCAAAAGCCGATGATTCCGGCGTAGACCACCGCAAAGGCTCCCGCTTCTGAGGGTGTGAAAATACCAAATCGAATAGTGACAATAAGAATGACCGGGAATAGCAGTGCCCATTTGCAATCGTTCATTGAACGCATTATCTGCCGCAGATGTGGCCGTTTCTCGCCCTCCGCTTGCTCCGGATAGTGCTTTTTAACCTGGAAAAAAACAGTAAGCATTAACGTCATTGTCAATAAGATGCCCGGGACGATGCCCGCGATAAATAATTTTCCGATAGATACGTTGCCCACAAAGCCGTACAAAATAAGACCGATACTGGGTGGAATACAGGCTGTAATTAATGCGCTGATGGTGACAATCGCAGCACTGAACCCTTTGCCCAGCCCCGACGTCTGCATCGGTGTGCCCAGAATACGTGCCTGCATAGCCGCATCAGCGATGGCTGAGCCCGATACCCCGCCCATCAGTGCGCTGAGAATAATAGTGACGTGAGCCAGGCCACCGGCGATCCAGGCCACCAGCAAATTTGAAAAGCTGATCAGCCGCTGGGTAATGCCGGAATGATTCATAATGTGTCCGGCCAGAATAAAAAAAGGCACGGCCAGCAACGGAAAGCTTTGACTACTGGCGACCAGCCGTTGCACCGCGACAGCAATGGGCAGGCTCTCAGCGCTTATAAAATAGCTAAGCCCTGCGATGAGAAGACAAAATGCCAGCGGAAGCCCAATAGCCAGCAAAAGAAGAAACAGCAACATCATCATCATAATCCTGCCTCCGGATTTTCACGATGATGACGCCTCGTCAGGCGGGTAGCCAGAGTCAGAATCATTAGTACAGCGCCTACCGGTACACAAAGTGTTACCCAGCGATAGGCAATACTGGTGCTCCCCAGTGTTCGCTGCGGATTTGCCATAAACAGCTCAACACCAAACCAAACAAGAACACCAAGAACGACGATCATCAGCACATCCAAGCCAGAGAAAAGCAGTTCTCTGTAGGCCGGATGTAGACGCCGGGTAAAAATATCCACACTCGCGTGTTGTCCGTGATGAAATGTCTGATTGGCCGCAAGCATTGCCAGCCAGGCGAACAGTAACTGTGCAACATCTACCGACCAGATAAGCGGATAGCCAAGTGTTCGCATAATGGCAGCGATAAACACCAGAAACACGATGGCAACCAGCAACAGCACACACAGCCAACGCTCAATGCGATGAATCATTTGCATCGTCCGCCTCCTGTAACAGTGTTTGGATATCCCGGAACAATGCTGCGTAGCCAAGATTTTTGTAGACCACCTTGGCAGATTGCCGGAACGGCGTAGTATCAGGCTCTGCAATCACCACCCCGCGCGCTTTAAGCGCCTCTTCAATTTTTACCTCTTCAGCGCGTACCTGCTTCGACGCAAAACGGCCTGCCTCTATGGCAGCCCGCGTGACAATTTTTTGCTGGCTAAGGCTGAGTGACTGATACCAGCGCTCACTTCCCACCAAACCGGAAATAAGCTGGATGTGCCCGGTTTTGGTGACATGCGTTATAACCTCATATAAGCGCGCGCCCCACATGCCGGTATATTGCGCCTCTGCCGCATCAATAACCTGTTGCTGAAGACCGCTGTACACCTCCGCCCAGGCCAGTGGTGTGGGTGTGGCGCCCATCGCGTCGATAGTTTGTATCCAGACCGGTGCACCGATGGTGCGCATCCTTATTCCTTGCAAATCCGCTGGTGCAGACACTGGTTTCTGGGTCAGCAGGTGTCTTGCACCCTGCCACCAGTTAAATGAAAAAATATGCAGTCCGTGACGCGTAGCCAGGCTGTCTGCCCATTCAGAAAAAAGAGGCGAATCAACCAATACATTGAGCTGCCCGTAATCTTCAACAAGGTAGGGGGCTCCAAGTATGCCAAGCTCATTCTGGTAAACCGCCAGCCTGCCTCCATCGGCAAGCACTGCTACATTGGCGCCCAGCATCGCCTGTTCGAGCATATCGCTGTCATTGCCCAGCTGCGATCCCACAAAAATGCGCACAGAAAGACGCCCCTGTGACGCCGTCTCCACCTGATTTTTAAATTTCACCAACCCTTCGTACATAGGATCGTTGGTACTCAGTGATGTGATGACATTCAGGGTAGAATCAGCAGCCACAGGCATCGCTAATGATAAGAAGGCAGCAACACTCAGAACACATTTGCGCAGACAAGCGGTTCCCCATGTTCTGAATGTTTTAGCGATAGGTTCGAATACGGACATACCCTGCTACGTTATCCCTGCCCGGGGGCATGAGGAAACGACATTTTTTGGTATTGCTTTAACGATTTTTCAGGTTTTGGCAGCCCATCAGGAATTGGCATGTCAGAGAATTGCTGAAAATAGAGCACACACGCATTGCGCCACCACAGAGCTTCTTTTACATGAATATCCATCGCCATCTGTACCTGGTGAAATTGCAGCGGATCTATTTCTCCTTTGAGACTGTCCCACTGCTGCTCCAGCGCTTTGACGTCGTTGGCGCCTTTGTAGTAACGGTGTACCAACTCATCCCAAAGCGTGCGCCCGGATGATTTTATCTGATAGTCCCACGGCAGATGATGGAACCAGAGCAGGTATTTCTCCGGTGTGGTGGCGGGATCGGCCAATTGCTCTTTAAGCGGTGAGAAATACTGCTCCACCGCATTGACGCCGGAAGGTGAGCGGTCAAACCCGATGCCCTCATCGTCGGCGCGATGATAGTACACCGAATTCCAGTCAGCACGTCCCAGTGAGTCTACCCAGGGAGCGGGGCCATAGTGGTGTCCGGCGCCCATGATATGGTGCAAACCTAGTGGTGTCATAGTATTGACTGTAATTTCATGACTTTTCATCATCATCTCAGTGACGGTGGCAACCACCTCGTTATCGTTGCTTAATGTCATGCGAACCCACTCGTCAGCAACCTGTTCGGCGGAGATTTGCGGGTTCCACGCCATTCGGCCAAATACGTACCAGTTCGACTGCAGGATAATATGTCCGGTCCAGTTACGGTCGGTACCAATGTTCGCCACACCCGCCATTCCTGAGGTATTGTTATCAAACAAACTACCATCAATCACTTTGGCTACTGTGGAGCCTTCTCCCCTGGCATAGGTATCAGCGCTAAGCACTTCCTCATACATGGGCCCCAGATAAACAAAGTGCGTGCTGAATCCCAGGTACTCCATGGTTATCTGAAACTCCATCATCAACGGGGTCTCAGGTGTCGCGCCAAACAAAGGACTGAAAGGTTCGCGGGGCTGAAAGTCGATGGGCCCGTTTTTCACCTGCACCAGCACATTGTCATCAAACTTGCCATCCAGCGGTTTAAATTCAGAATAGGCTTGCTTGGAACGTTCTTCGTTCTTTTCATTGGCATACACAAATGCACGCCACATCACTGTGCCACCGTGAGGCGCAAGCGCACTGGCGAGCATGTTCGCGCCTTCGGCATGGGTGCGTCCAAAGTCACCCGGGCCGGGTTGCCCTTCAGAATTGGCTTTAACCAGAAAGCCACCAAAATCCGGAATGTGTTCATAAATGTCGTCAACTTTGGCTTGCCACCATTGCTGCACATCTTCATCCAGTGGATCGGACGTATCCAGGCCACCAACTAACTGCGGCGAGCTGAACTTTACGGAGAGATAAACCTTGATGCCATAAGGCCGAAACATATCTGCCAGTGCTTTGACTTTTTCCAGATAATGATCAGTTAGAATCAACGGGTCAGCGTTAACATTGTTAAGTACCGTTCCGTTGATGCCAATCGATGCATTCGCCCGTGCATAGTCAACATAGCGTTGGTAGCGATAATCAGGCAGCTTGTGCCAGTCCCAGATAGACTCTCCCGCATAACCGCGCTCTACATGACGGTCCAGGTTGTCCCAGTGATTAAGCACCCGCAACTGGATATCCGGTTGTGACACAATTGCCATGTCTGCTAATGGCTGACGGGTCTGCAACTGACGCAGTAAACGATAGGTGCCATACAATGCCCCCACCTCTGTATTTGCCAGTACCATCACCTTTTCGGCATTACCGTGCTGTACCTGATAAACCAGATACCCCTCATCGCCCGCCGCCTTTAAATCAAGCTTATGGCGGGCCGCCAGCGCATTTGCCTTATCGCCGGCCGCAACAATCAGCCCGGCCTGCGATGCGTTCACTTGCTTAGCCTGCGAAAGCATACCGTTAAGTGCAAACGCAAGTTCTTCACCAATTACCTTCATGGTGTCCGAGTCGCCGCTCAGATAAAACGAAGAGACCTGCTTGGCATAGGTTGCTCTGAGGTCATCATCGTTAATCGGATCGTATTTCAGCCATAGACGGTAGCCGTCTTCGCCATCAATAATTGAAGCGCCAGCCGCGCCATAGGTGATTAGTAATAATCCAATCAGGAAAATATATTTCATGGTTACCCTCTTACCGGGCCGGCATTAAAAGCCAGCCCACACATTAAGACGAGAAGTTAAAATGACCCTCGAAGGCCCAGCGTGTAAGTCGCTCCCGGGTAGAAGGCATTAAACGCAATACCCGTGTACTCATGCCAGTTGCCTACCGGTTCGTTGGTCAGATTGTAAGCGTCCAGCGTAACGGTCATGTTCATATCCACCGGAAGGTTGTAGCTTGCTGATACATCAATCTGCGTGCGATCAAACGAAAAGACTTCTTTACCCTGTGTATAGTAACTTGCGGCCCCGTCCTGGTGGTTGACTGTCAGACGCGTCTGGAACGACTCGTTTTCATAAAACAGTGTACCGTTGTAACTCAAATCAGAAATACCGGTAATAATGGCATCATCATCGCTGGCGTCCTGACGGATTGTTGTGGCACTGATATTGAAGCCCATACCTTCAAGCACGATATCCAAAGGCTGCACCCAGACCGCCTCGAAGCCGGTTAAGGTTGTGGCGCCATCGATATTATTCCGCGTATTTACTGTAGCGGTACATTGTGACGGCCCACCGCATTCCAGCAGCGCCTGCTGACGGTCGTCGCCGATATCATTGATATCAATGCCGTACTGGCCAAGATCTTCAAAAGCAACAGTGATACTGTCTGAACGAGTGAAGCCGGTCACTTCTTTTTCAAAGAACGTCAGGCCAATATAGCCTAGCTCAGAGAAATACCACTCACCGCCGATATCAAAATTGGTCGCCTCGAAGGGGGACAGATAAGGATTACCCGCATTCACGGTTTCGATACCTGAACCACCCCACGAAGCATTGGGGAAAAGATCGGATGGATTAGCCCGGGTCAGGCTGCGTGATGCACTGGCCCGGATCTTCACATCTTCCATCGCGTCATAAACTAAACTCAATGACGGCAATAGCTTGCTGTAACTGGTGCTGGTACTGCTTTCAGAGGTTGCCACGCTTTGCTCTGTATCCACCCAGCGAACGCCGGTATTTACACGAAGCAGTTTACCCGCCACCTCGGTTTCAGTATTGGCCTCAATATAGATGCCCAGCACTTCTTCGTTGATATCACCCACGGTGGCACCAAACTGGTCCCCTTGAGAGGGAATTGCCTCAAAACTGTCGTAATTGGTGGCTGCCTTGATGCGGTCCCAGTCAACCTGGGCAATGCCGGTATAGCCATTGTAGCCATCAATACCTGTACCCAGATCATTCACAATTGATGGCGACAGGTATTCCGCAAAATTACCGTATGCAGCAGAATTCATCACATTATTTTCGGTAAATTCAGCGGTACCACCGAAGGCATCCATGTTGGATGAATTTTCATCCCAGGCAATACCGAACTTGAAGCCGTTATAATCAGGGGCTTCACCGTAAGCAAAATCCAGGTGGAAGCCTTTTGTTTCGGTTTCACGGTGGTTACGCTGGATGCGGAACATGTCGCCAAACTTTTCATCTTCGCTGATCACCCCATCTTTATTCTGATCATACTCCTGCTGCCAGGTATAGCCGATGGTAGGATCTGCCGGATTTTGACTAAAATTAAAGCTCGGCACTTCGCCATTGGTAAATTGCATGGTACCACCCGGCGACATATACAATACGTATGGCTCATCACGATCAAATTCTGACTTGGTCAGACTGGCAGATACATCTACCGTAAGCATGTCGGAGGCAATCCAGGAAACACTGGGCATGATGCTGTAAAAATCCAGGTCTTCCTGATAATCGTGTGAACCGACCCAGATGTGGGAATTATAAAATGTTCCGTCGGTCACGTACCCGTTGTTATCCACCGTTACATTCTCAGGAATAATCGCACCACCCTGATGTAAATAGTTACGTCTGCCCCACCACATCGCTTCAGTTCTGACAAAATCCTTGGAAGCTTTGGCATACATGGTGTCCAGCACCGCATCCACACTGTCATTGGGTCGGTATTGTAGCGAAATGATGCCCGATACGCGGTCCCGATCACCATAGGTAAACATGGGTCGGCCCAGATAAGGAAGTAAGGCTGTATCCAGCGTGTCAGCAGCCAGTCCGGAGGTCGCAACTGGGTCCACCGGATCACCGACACTCACTCCCGGGTTTGCCGCAGCGTAATCCGGTGTTGCTTCCGGGCTCCAGAAAAAGTGGTTCAGCCCCTGGCTGCCATCCACACACCCTGATGCTGTATGTTCAGGATTATTCCATTGCGCCACACAGCCATCGGTAAACAGCGCTACCGCTTCATACCCGTCAACTCGAGACTTAGTATTCGCCCCGGCAACGCCAACAAGTACACCGAACTTATCATTGACCGTCTTTTTATAAATGGCTGAATAACGAGGGCTGATATCTCCCCGTAAATCGCCATATGCCCCTTCTAGTGAGTATTTGAACGTCTGGTCACCCGCATCAAAGGGACGTGCTGTACGCATGTTCACAAAGCCAGACACACCGCCTTCAAGCTGATGGGCTTTGGCGGTTTTAGAAACAGACAGACTGCTGAACAGTTCCGTGGGGAAAATATCCAAATCCACCTCACGGTTACGGTTGCCCGATCCCAGACTTCCGTCAGAGGCAATGGAAATAGAGTTACCATTCAGCGCTATTTTGGTGAAGCTGGGGCCAAGTCCGCGCACCGAGATTTGTTGCCCTTCACCGGTCACTTCGCGGTTGATTTTAACGCCCGGAATCCGACTTAATGATTCAGCCAGGTTCTGACTGGGCATCTTACCGATATCATCAGCAAAAACTTCATCTACGAATCCCTGCGAATCACGTTTAGCGACAGTAGAGTTAAACAGGCTTCCGCGATACCCCTTTACCTCAATAACTTCGGTTTCCCGCTCCTCTACCTGTGTTTCTTCATCTGTCTGCTCCTGAGCGCCTGCAGTACCGAAAGCCGAAGCCACTGCTAACATTAGAAGTCCGCGTTTACTCAGCGAAAAAGCCTTGTGTGTGTTCATACTTAACCCCTTGCGTATAGCATCGAACGGTATTGAAAGTGTCGATAGCTGACTTGCAATCAGAAGGTCGAACCGACACATGAATACTTGTATACAACTTGAATGTGGGCTTACTATAACGGTGAGATTTGAATGCGACTACCGTAAATGATCGAAAATTTAACAATTATTAAAAATCATAATGGCGGTATAACTTTTGATTAACATTTGGGCGCGTAATGCATTGATAATGCGTCTTATAGCGTTATATTTCTTATAATTATTGCTGCTGCTCATGCAAAGTTCGGAGTTTTCGGGCAAGCAAAGTGAAGGATGAGCACGTAGTATTGATTTCAATGAAAGACAGCGGGCAAAAAGTGGTTTATCGAAGGATTATCAATAGCTGTTACAAAAATTCAGCGGCGGCGGTATTAGAGTGAATGTAAAGAAAAACAAACCAACAGTAACAGAACCAGATATTCAGCTTTCCTATCATCAGTCTACATCAGACCAGCTATTCGAGCATTTGCGCGATGAGATTGTAAATATGGCTATCGAACCGGGTTCGATAATGTCTGAAAATAAATTGGCCGCCAAGTATGGTGTCAGCCGTACCCCGGTCAGGGAAACCATTGCTAAACTCGTCGCGCTGGGATTTGTTGAAGTCAGGCCTCAACGCGGTACATTTGTGTCGAAGCTGAGTATTTCAAAAATTGTGGAAGCGCGGTTTATTCGCGAAGCGCTTGAGGTAGCCGTCGTGGCCCACTGTGCACAACACGCCAGTGACTCACTCATCGCAACGTGCGAATCTCTGATAGACAAGCAACGCAGCGCCGCCAGCCAGCTCAACGCTTTAGGCTTTCAGCAACTTGATGATGATTTTCACCAGACCCTCGCCGATTTTGCGCAATACAAACGAGCAGCCAGTCTTATTCAGTATGAAAAGGCGCATATGGATCGGGTAAGAAATCTAAGCCTGAAAGAGTTTGGCGGACAGTATGACAGCGTACTGGAGCAGCATACTGCAATCATTGATGCGCTGCGCGCCCGTGACCCTGTTGCGGCCCGTGAAGCTATGAGTAGTCACCTGCATCTGATACTACAGGTTTTAGAAAGTGTGAAAACCCGGCACCCGGCGTATTTTGAAGATGTTGAGTAAACCACGGCTGGCGCTCACCTTTGCCCCTGGGCGTCGCCATATGACAAGCCCCGGGGGAAAAAGCTTTGTCTGAACAGCATTCGCACGATAGGCTTCTCCATTATTAATTTCTCTGGCGTGCTGCGGTAACCCATGAAAAAACGTCCCACTATCAATGACATTGCCCAACAAGCAGGCGTTTCCAAACGTACTGTATCAAGAGTGATTAACGGCGCGACAAATGTAAATGCGAAGACCCGTGAAAATATTCAGCAAATTATCAGGGAACAGGGATTTTCGCCGGATAAAAAAGCGCGCGGTCTTGCAGTGAGACGCTCTTACCTGCTGGGTATTATTTATGATAACCCGGGCACGTTTTATATTGATCAAGTCCAGGAGGGTGTCCTTCAGGTAATCACCGAAAAAGGCTATGAACTTATCGTTCATCCCTGCAGATATCAGGATGCCGGATTTGTTGATAACTGTACCGGGTTCGTACACCGCTCAAATGTAGACGGGGTTATCGTATTGCCACCAGTTTCTGAGTCTGCAGCGCTCGCCGACGCGTTTAATCGTCACGGTGTTAATTACGTTCGCATGGCCTCTGTCGCACTGGATGAGCCATACAGAATGGTTATTTCCGATGATCGCCACGCAGTGGCTGATTTAGCCCTCTATCTGGTGGCTCAGGGGCATAAAGACATAGCAGTAATCAGTGGCCCTAACGCGTATTCGTCGACCACCGAGCGATTAGAAGGGTTTTGCCATGCATTGCATACACTAGGTATTACCCTATCTGCCAATAGAATCATTGAAGGAGATAACACCTATCAAAGTGGTATTGCCTGTGGCCGGGCGTTATTAACACAAGATCCGATACCGGATGCCATTTTTGCCAATAACGATGATATGGCTATT
This sequence comes from Salinimonas iocasae, assembly GCF_006228385.1. Classification (GTDB taxonomy): domain Bacteria; phylum Pseudomonadota; class Gammaproteobacteria; order Enterobacterales; family Alteromonadaceae; genus Alteromonas; species Alteromonas iocasae. Next base: position 317,248 of record NZ_CP039852.1, on the reverse strand, counting down.
GGCGTTATCCGGGCTGCGCACGATTTAAAAATCAATGTTCCGCAGTCGCTTTCAGTTGTAGGGTTTGATGATAATCTTATGGCCGCCCGAATGCTCCCGTCATTGACAACCATACGTCGACCTGTGCGAGATATGGCGGCAAGCGCAGCACAAAAACTTATCGCTCAGATTGAGAATTTGCCTGCAGACAACATCGCCACGCAGCTAGTTAAAGCGCAGTTAATTGTGCGCGAATCCACCCGCAAGAAGTCAGATTTCTCTTGATCAGGAATTTTTCTACTCCTATTATGCCACCGGTGGCATAAATTAATATTTGATGCTTTTTCCCGCTTCACCAGATGACAAGAGGACGTGATGGAACCGATTTTATTGCATGACGACAGGCTTTTTCCGGCAGATAAACCAACCCGCGATATCGCAAAAGCGCTGTATGACTCTGTGAAAGCATTACCCATTATCAGCCCGCACGGTCACACGGATCCGCGCTGGTTTGCGTATGACGAAAATTTTACCAACGCAACTGAATTATTTATTACGCCCGACCATTATGTATTCAGAATGCTGTACAGTCAGGGGGTAAGCCTTGAGTCTTTGGGCATTACACGAGTTGACGGGAAGCCAACGGAGCAGGATCCTCGTAAAGCCTGGCAGATATTTGCAGACCACTATTATCTGTTTGCCGCTACTCCCTCAAGGCTGTGGCTAGATACAGTTTTTCATGATGTGTTCGGCATGCAGGAAATGCTCTGCAGTGAAAATGCGATGGCCTATTACGACCATATTACCACTGAGCTTGCCACCGCGAATTTCAAGCCCCGTGCGCTAATGGATCGTTTTAACATCGAGCTCATTGCTACCACCGAAGGGGCGCTGGACCCATTAACACACCACCAGCAGTTACAGGGCTCTGGCTGGGAAAAGCGCGTAATTACAACATTTCGACCCGATGATGTGGTAGATGCCTCGCGAGATGATTTTGCAGAAAATATTGAAAAGCTTGGCGCGCTGACCGGAGAAAACACCACGTCCTGGAGCGGCTATCTTAATGCGCTCAGAAAGCGACGGGAAGTCTTCAGGGCACACGGCGCTACCGCAACCGACCACGGCCACCCAACTGCATTGACGGCGGATTTGTCGGCAAATGAATGTGAGACCCTGTTTGAAAAAGTGCTGACCCGACAAGCCAGCAACGCTGATAAAGAACTGTTTCGCGCTCAGATGCTGACCGAGATGGCGGGAATGAGTGTGGAAGATGGCATGGTTATGCAAATCCATCCGGGATCTCATCGCAGCCACAATGTGCCATTACATAAGCAGTTCGGTGGTGACAAAGGACACGATATTCCTGTTGCAGTAAACTTTGTCGACGCTCTCAAACCATTATTGAATAAATACGGTAACGAGCCGGGGCTTTCGATTATTCTGTTTACGCTTGATGAAACGACTTACTCACGGGAGCTGGCACCGCTGGCTGGCCACTATCCCTGCCTGAAGTTGGGACCGGCCTGGTGGTTTCACGACAGCCCGGAAGGCATGCTTCGTTTTCGCCACCAAACCACTGAAACCGCAGGTTTTTTCAATACTGCAGGGTTTAATGACGATACCCGTGCTTTTCTGTCTATTCCAGCCCGCCATGATGTTGCGCGACGCATTGACTGTCGGTTTCTGGCGCAGCTGGTCGCCGAGCACCGGCTAAGTGAAAATGAGGCGTTCAGCGTTGCTCGCCAACTTACCTACACGCTCGCCAAAAAGGCGTATAAGCTGGAGGCGTAATGACCAGACTATCTTACCAAACTCTGAAGCAGCTACCTGATGAGGTAGCCACTGCCAGTGTTGATCCTACTTCTACACAAATCGGCATTGTCCACCTGGGTCCCGGCGCGTTTCATCGTGCACATCAGGCCATTTACACACAACAGGCTGATACAGAGGGACGCTGGGGTATTAGTACGGTTTCACTGCGCAGTGCGCATTTAAAAGAAGCATTAGGGCAGCAGGACAATCTGTATACCTTAATGGTTCTGGATAATATTCCGCAAACAATCGTTGTAAGTGCACTTAAAGAAGTGTTGGTGCTGGAGCAAGATCGCGAGCAGGTGATGGCCAGAATGACGTCACCGCAAACCCATATTATTTCGCTGACAATTACCGAAAAAGGGTATTGCCTGAACAATGATGGCACCCTCAACCTTAAGCACCCCGATATTTGTCACGATCTTGTCCAGCCTGACAAGCCTGTTTCAGCGGTTGGCCTGCTAACTGCTGCGCTGAAACAGCGCATGAATAAAAACATCGCAGAATTAACGGTCATCAGCTGCGACAATTTACCCGATAACGGTGACAGGCTGCGCGACGCAGTGCAATTGTTTGCCGAAAAGTCAGATCAGGCGCTCAGTACGTGGATCTCAGATACCGTCAGCTTTCCCAATACCATGGTAGATAGCATCACGCCGGCCTCGGATGACGATTTGCAAAACGCCAGCCGGGAAGCTACCGGTCTTGACGATGCCTGGCCGGTCCAGCGCGAAGCGTTCAGCCAGTGGGTTATCGAGAATAACTTCAGTGGCCCTCGCCCTGCCTGGGAGAACGCAGGCGCTATTATTACTGATGATGTCCGGGTGTTTGAAAAAGCTAAGCTTCGCATTTTGAATGGGAGCCATTCTGCTCTGGCTTACTTAGGTTCACTCTGTCATCTGAAAACGGTCTATGAGGCAGTTTCCCACGACGCGATGCATACGTTTCTTAATAAGCTGCTGGAAGAAGAAATTTTGCCTACGGTTGATGCCAGTGATGCGCTGAACCCTGAGCACTATGTCGCACAGACATTGACGCGTTTTAAAAACCAGCATATTCAGCATTTACTGTCGCAGATTGCCTGGGACGGGTCGCAAAAACTGCCGCCACGCCTGTTAAATACCGTGAAAGATAATCTGGTCGCCAACCGCAGTATTCAACTGTTATCGGCAACGGTAGCGGCTTGGATGGTATTTATTATTCGTTCAGTGCAGGCGAATAAAAAGCTTGTGGATCCGATGGAAGATGTTCTTACCGGTATTGTGAAAAATCATGACGGTGAGGCGTCCGGGGTGGCAAACGCCCTGTTGGATGATTCGCGTATCTTTGGTGATTTGACGCAGCATATCGACTTTCGCAAGACTGTATTAGCGCAGTTGGCGATTGTCGCGACCATCGATAAGCAGAATGCATCTACACAGCTGACCGCACTATGTCAGTAAACCTACACGCGTTTAAATGAACACCGGAATCCGTGGCATGAATCACATCGTTATATTCGGCGAATGTATGATAGAACTGGTGACACTGTCTGCTCATCAGCTGGCTAAAAGTTTTGCCGGCGACACCTTTAATACCGCCGTGTATCTGAAACGCTGTGCACCGGCGTTACAGGTGCACTACCTCACCGCTATTGGCAGTGATGCGCAAAGCGATGAACTTTATCATTTTATGCAACAGGAAAAGCTTGGTGTTGATTTGGTTCACCGCTCTGCCAGCCGACATCTTGGTCTGTATATGGTGCATACCGATAACACCGGTGAGCGCAGTTTTACCTACTGGCGCAGTGAATCGGCGGCCACACAAACTTTGTATAGCGTCGATGGCGAATTACCTGATACTGATCTGTTTTATCTAAGCGGTATTTCCGTGGCCATCCTTGATGATACGCAACGTCACATGCTGGTAGATAAGCTGACAGCGCTGCGCCAACGCGGCTGCAAAATTGTCTTTGACCTCAATTACCGGCCTGCGCTGTGGAAAAGCCCTGATCACGCCAGGCAGTGGGCCGATCGCTTTTATGCTATGGCCGACATCGCGCTATCCGGTGTGGATGATCATGCCCAGTTGTACGCACACCAATCTGTCAGCGAAATTGTTACGCATTTGTCCCGGTTTTCTATTGAAGAGCAAATTATAAAGAACGGGGCGTCTGAAGTTGTCGTTAATACACAGAGCGATAGCTGGTCGGTGCCTGTTGAGCCAGTAGAAAATGTTGTTGATACGACCGCTGCGGGAGATGCTTTTAACGCAGGCTACCTGGCCGCTCGGGGTAAGGGTGCAGATCCGGTCAGTGCTGCAAAATATGGCGCTAAGGTGGCCGCATTTGTTATTGGCTATCCCGGCGCAATAACACCGCCTGAAAAAGCGTTACCCCGCCTTTAATTGTCAGTTTGTGCAGCAACAGGTAATCCGTTACCCGTCGATGCACAAGCCGGCGCATTACCGGCTTGAGGGTCTATCGCCTATCGTCTGCTGCTGAAGCGTTTTAAGATAGCCACTCAGCGCCTCTACCTCACTGCGCTTAAGCTTGCCTTCAAACGATGGCATTCCTCTGCTCTGCAGCACGCCATCAAGTAGAACTACTGGCAAAACCTGCTTTTCAATCATATGGCTGGTTAACAGGTTTGGCGCTACCCCACCCCGACTATCATCAACCACATGACACACGGCGCAGTTTGTATTGAAAATAGTCTCTCCCTGCAGGAACGTTTTTTTGGGTATTGTTACCTTCGGCCCTAGCTGTATCGGCGCATTTTTGGGAGCATACCGATGAAAAGCTACCTGATTTTCTTCATGGAGCACATTCACCTTGCTTTCTTTACTGTCGACAGCCAACCTGAACGTTAACACCAGGTCTGATCGCAACTTATCGGTAAGAATATTCTTCATACCGTATCCACCGCCCCAGCCGGCAGCTACGGTGACATACTGCGTACCATCGAGCATGTAGGTAATGGGTGGGGCCAGGATGCCTACCCCCAAGTCATAACTAAATACCTCTTTACCGTTACGGCTATCGTACGCTTTTAAATGACCGTCAGATGTTCCCTGAAATACCAGGTTACCGGCGGTGGACAGAACCCCGCCATTCCATGAATCATGCTGGTCAATCGTCCAGGCGGGCTTTCCTTTAACCGGATCCCAGGCTTTCAGAAAGCCTTTTTTTTGGGGTGCCTTTTTATCATAAATATCCGGCTTATCATCCTGATTTCCCGTTGCCAGATTCCACCCGGCCCCAGTGCCAAATCCACGCTCGTTATATTTCCAGTCCAAGTCCCGCCCGTAAAATGACACGGTATCCCGGCCAGGTATAAAAACATAACCAAGCTCAGGGTTATAGGCCATAGGGTGCCAGTTATGACCACCATCATAGTTTGGGGCTATCTGCGCATTAACCTCACTGTAACGCGCAAAATCCGCCTCTACCGGTTTTCCCGTTTGCTTGTCAACGTGGGTAGACCAATTCATGTAGGTGAATGCATCGGCACTAATCAGCTCTCCACTGACCCTGTCGATAACATAAAAATAGCCATTTTTTGGGGCCTGCATCAGTACTTTTCGAGTCTGTCCTTCAATTTCAATATCAGCCAGAATCATGTGTTGGGTCGCCGTGAAATCCCAGGAGTCGCCCGGCGTTGTCTGGTAATGCCACTTCAGCTCACCGGTCTTAGGTTTAATGGCAAGAATAGATGAGAGATATAAATTATCGCCGCCTTCAGGGCTGCGCTGGTGTCGATCCCAGGGTGAGCCATTACCCGTTCCAACATACAACAGGTCAAGCTCAGGATCATAGGCCATTGAATCCCAGACCGTACCGCCCCCGCCGTACTTCCACCATTGTCCGGTCCAGGTATCGGCGGCTTTGCGCATCGCTTCATTCTCAAAGCCTTCGTCCGGGTTTCCCGGCACCGTATAAAAGCGCCACTGCATTTCACCGGAGTCAGCATCGTAGGCGGAGAAATAGCCTCGCACACCAAACTCAGCACCACCATTACCAATAAACACCAGCCCGTTTACAACCCGCGGCGCACCTGTGATGGTGTATGGCTTACTATTATCAACCGTTAGCTGCTCCCACACTTTTTTGCCGGTCTTTCTGTCGAGCGCGATAAGTCTGCCATCGAAAGTGCCAAAAAATAGCTTATCGTGCCACGCAGCAACGCCACGGTTAACCACATCACAGCAGCCGTTAATTGCCGCCTGCCGGGGAACTTCAGGGTCGTAGGACCATTGAATTTCACCGGATTTAGCATCAACGGCGAAGACTTTACTCCAGGGGCCGGTGACATAAATTATGCCATCAATCAGCAGTGGTGTAGCCTCAACACCTCGCCAGTCCGGCAGTACCGTTTTATTCAGTAATACCAGATCTTTTACCGTGTCGGTATTTATCTGTTTCAGGGGACTATGGCGGGTTTCGCTGTAATTTTTGCCGTGAGCGAGCCACTGATCATTCTTAGAGTCTGCTTCATTCAGTGTCTGTTGGTCGACTGAGGTAGCAGCAACGCCGGAGAAAACCATCCATGACGCTATCAAACCAGTCATAAATTGCATTGTAGTCACAAATCACCCTAACCTTATGGTCAGAAACACATTTGCCACAATTAACCACAAAAGTGATGCGGGTCGCTACGAGAAGTGAAATTTGATAAGTACAACCAGAAATATCGGTATGCTAGAACAGCAGAAACAGCACCTTAGGCCTTCACTTTTTTTCGCTGACGCCTTTTAAGTCAGTACGTTACTCATCAGCATACCCGGCATAAAAAATACTGCAGCAAGCGCCACTGAACCGGTTAGCGCAAAGGCTGCTGAGCAAAACACTGCTTGTGTGAAATAAACCCTGGGTTTCGCAGAAGCACTGGACTGGTAAGTAACAATGGCGAGGGTTAGCGCTCGTCTGAACTTATAATAATGTGCCTGAATCTGCCTTAGGATAGGAATGAAGTAAAACGCTATGAAGGCAAAAACAACTTCAATGCCACCAAAATGAAACAGCAGCGCAATTTCCGGTGAAAACCAGCCCACTATACCTATAGCAACCCAAAACGCCGCCTTTTGTTGCCAGCTCAAATCTTCCCACTTGATCATTGAATTTCCCTGTAGAGTAAACATGTGCGCGGCAGCTTTACGACCATCGCCTGTTTTATATTAATATGCATTACTGTTCATATTTCAAGCGCCAGCAGCAAAACCTTGATGAGTGCGCTGAACAAGGGCAGCTTCTGATTTAGATCACACTTATAAAGTCACTATTCACATGCGGGCATCAGCGCTTATTTACCACCAGCAATATCAATAAACGACCCTGTGACATACGACGCTTCATCTGACAGTAACCATGCTATTGCGGCGGCAACTTCCTCAGGCTCACCGCCCCGTTTTGTAAACCGAAGAACTCTTAAGAGGTATTCCGCTATTTTAATAAGGGAGGTTTACAGAGATACGAGTCATATAGCGGCATCTTTCGTTCTGCAAACCAGCGTTTCCTCACCAAGGTGGTAAACATTATTGATAGCAACATAAGTACCGGAAACAACACCCGTTATTGGAAGAAGCATCAGGCCACTGATTGAGTAAAACGTATTGGTATCTTCAAATCCGTTGATGACTTTCAGCGTTTTACGATCTGAGGAAATTTCGCATTTGTTTATCTTGGCGGTATCAGTTTGCGGCACAACGATACAAGCATTTAGCAGTGGAATGCAGAGAGCTAAGAACACGAAACACTTCATTTAAAAATCCTTTTTTTACGTGTAACAGAATTGTATATGATTTATAGGTATTCAGATATTACAGTCATTTTCAAGCTAATGATGTGAGATCAATGTTGCACTTGGGAGTTGATACTAAGTTCATTTGCAGTTGTTAATAGTGGCCTTAGCTATGTTTAAGTCAGAGTTATACTTACCCACAAATTTTTTATGCTGATTCATAAAATCCTCGTCGAAAAAATACAAAGGGATTTCTAAATCTTTAACTTTCCTTTCATATGCTGATACGGAGTGCTCAGCATATGCCAAAAAATTACCGAATTTTTTCTCGTTACAACCGTACGCGTATTCTGATAGCAACTTGAGTGAGATAAGTATTTCACGTTGGTAATCATCTGCCTTATGAGCAATAAATGCTTTCTCGTTTGCAACAAGACAACCAGCCAACGATAAGATTGCTAAAATAGCTGCAATTTTAAATAATGCCAATGAGCTCCTCCCTGAACCTAACTTCCCACTAAGGGGCGATAACACATGGGCTAAAATAAGGAACGGAGTGACGCAGCCCATGTGTTAGCGTCCCAGCGAGCGAAGCGAGAGCCTTGAGTGGTTTGTTATGTTTCGGTGCTATGAGCACATTTTGCCTCTTCAAACTCCCACACTCCCGCAGATTCACCGGATTCTAATATTGAATAAGCGGTAAATATATCGGTTGAAGGTGGTACATCAATACTTAGCAACTTTGATTGAGATCCTTCATAAGTACAACCAATGTTTTCAAGTTTCTGCCAAAATTGCCCAAATCTATCGCTTTCTAGAACTCCAGCTTCTAGTAGTACTCGATAAGTTGAATGACCCGAGTTTTCAACAATTTCTACAACCTCTGGAGTTTCGTTACCTATTGCTTTTACAACATCAAGATAGCTAAAACCATAAGCCGCGGACGGCGAGTTCTGAAGTCTGTAATGATCGTTGCCCAGAGGCTCTGCCCACAAAGTTTCTGTACTGGCATTTTGAATGTTATCCGATGTCAGCGTAATGCTGACTTTTACTAAATTTTCCAAAATATCTTCCGAGAAACATAACTTTTAAATAAGGGGCGCAGACGCGTGGGTTAAAATGCGAAGCAGCCCACGTGTATGCGTCCCAGCGAACGAAGTGAGTGACTTAATTTTCTTGTTAGGTGCGTTCACAAGTTTTCCAATGTTTGCCTGACTTTTTCGTAATTTAGTGGGAAGCGACAACCTCCTGACGAATACACATTAAGTTTGTCTGACTTAAGGTAGAAAGTGAATGATAGCCCGTCGCAAATTAAAGCAATATCATTTTCAGGGTATTCTGATTTCCAGTTGTTAACACCCAATTTAGTTAGCTGATTTATTAGGTCAGCTTGTTCGTCTGTATTTAAAAATTTTGTCTTTAGAGTAGGAGTCTTGGGCACCCATTTACTATCACTATCAAGTTTGAAATGGTCATCAATGTAAATATATTGCCCAGTATTTATATAAATCTCATGACGATACTGGCCCAGAAAATGGGATTCTCGAAATACTAGCTCTAACTCATCGGAAGCTACTGGCAAAGAGAGCATTATTAATAGTAAGAATCTAAAATTCACAACCAAGCACCTAACGCCCCAATAACGGGCAATTACTTGCAGGGTAAAATAGGAGCGCTAGCGACGGGAGCCTGCGAGTAGTTGTCCCAGCGCAGCGTGTTTATTGTTTTGTTAGTCACCAAAATACCAAAGCGCCAAAATTACTATAACAAGATAAACTAGAAACGTGGCTACATTGCTGGAATATTGGCTCTTCTCTTCACCAGATGGGTCCGATTTCTTTTGTCCTTGAAATTCTTCGAATTGAAACCCATGAATGTTTAGAGGTTTCCCAACGTGAATTTTGATTTCTATTGCTCCTGCTCCAAGCGCTAGCTCTCTAAATGCTCGTTCTTCAATTGCTGTTAATCCACCCTCAGTCTTTTCCATAGGATGCATAACCACCTTGGGGCGGGGACGAAGATTTTTGATATTAGATAGATTTTTAAAAGCATGCTGGAGCAACTTTTCACCAACATAGAAATCAGAGAGAAGCGCTCTGGGATGCGAAAAAGGATTAATTGCGACTTCATTTTCTTTCACTGAGTTTGCAGCTTTCTTTCCTATACCGGAAATGACCTTTTTTCCCTTTTCTTGAGTCTGAATAACAACAATTGGCGCATCGTCGAATGACTCATTATTAGTCACATCAGTAACTTTCAAGCGATCTTCCCAGATCTGCACATAGAGAACTGAAGAAAATTGTTTAATGAAATTTGAAAACATCCAATGTCCTTTGGTGATTAACGCCAGAGCGCACCGGCGCACTTTAGTGCGTCCGCGTGACGCGAATTGTTAGGTGCCACTACTCGGCATCTTCCGGCTTAAACCGTTTCCCTTTGCTCAAGTACTCCCTTTGATATTCGAGTATGGACTCCGAAACATCCTGATTCCCAGCCTCCATCCTTGAGATATGAAACCACCAAAAGTCCTCCGTGTTGAACAGCTGATTAACCTTTCCATCCTTCATTCCGTAAAAATGATCTTCGCTTTGGGACCTTACAGTAGGGGGCCGTGTTTTTTGATGCTCGATATTTTTGTAGTAGCAATGCTTTGCCAGTTGAACACAGTCATTCGCGGCACGTGGTGAAACTACTCGCCCAGGCGTTTGAATCTCGCCCGTGGAATAATTTATATCTGTGTACATTGATGGCTCTCGACCATTCTTCAGCGCAATCATGATGTCCACAAACGTCATTAACTCATTTTTTATATCGCTATGGCTGATCACTGAAGCGTGAAAGGCAGAGCTTATCTTTTTAGAGTGATTTTCAAGAGAGTATCTAATTTTAGCGGTAACTGCAGAGTCGTTCAGATTCCGCCCTTGCGCATCATATGCAATGAATGACTTCCCTATCTCCTCTATAGCGGCAATGGCAATGAAATATGCCCGTGCTAATTTTCCTTGCTTGAGCAGTAACTCAGCCTCTTCTATAAGATCGTGAGCGTTTTCGAGGCTAGTCCGGCTGTACTCAGTAAAAAGCTCCTCTGAGTAGCGAAAGGAGTTTGGTATTTTTCGAATGCTCATAGACACCTAACGCCTCGTTAAGAGGCAAATAATTGTTGGCTAAAATAAGCGACGCAGGAGCAAAAGCCAACTGTTATTTGTCCTGCTTTAACGACTTGTTAGCAATACATTGCACACGCTTCATATAGCCATTTTTTGTTAAAACTTGAGAGCCTGAAGGGTAACTATTAATAAGTAGATCACCATTTTCTAATAACCAAGAAGACTGTGGCATACCTACTAAGCTATATAGCTTTTCAAGTTGAAAGTATTCATTTACTAAATAAATATCACCGTAATTCCATGACATATGTGCTAGTCCAGATGTAATAACTAGACCAAAAGGCATTTCATAAATATCTTCGATATTCATTTCTTCAATGAGTGTAACTTTATTATTTTTGTCGATTAAAACCAATGAACCACCAAACTCACCATTATTACTACTCGCAAGAATATTATCCCCGACACGATAAATAAGATGAGGTTGAATAGTTTGGTGTTCAATCACAACACCACTATTACTATTAGGTGCCTTTCTAGGAAATGATTTTTTATATTTCCCCGTTTCTCGATCAACTAATGAGAATAACCATTGAGGCTCTGATGGATCAATTTTGTCTACCTCATTAAAAAATTCTTCAATGCCTATTTCTGTTATTTCACTTTCCACACTTCCTTTAAATTCTGTTTTGCTAGGGTAAATTGAAGCATCATATTTCCCACACGAAATATCCTCAAAAATATTCGCAGATAGTGAAAAAGAATAGACGAATAAAATAATTAACGAATACTTCAACAGACTCTCCTTGTATTGCTAACACCCGCATAACGGGCAAAAATACGTAGGCTATAATACCGAGCGAAGCGAAGGGAGCCTACGTGTTTTTGTCCCTAGCGAGCGCAGCGAGAGTTTATGCGCTTGTTATGTGGCTGAACTACGAGAACCAACAATAGCGAACCAGAATAAGCCAGTGCCAGCAAGCACAACACCTAAAGCTGAACGCTCTTCTTGAATGCTACTAACGTAAATGAATGGCAATGCAGCCATCGCAATTGAGACTAATAGATATAGACCTCTTCGCTTGGCATTTGAATAATAAATACGTTTTCGCCACTTATTTAATAAAAGTGTACCAATGGGCAAATACGCCAACATAAAGACTTCAAAGATGCCCATCTCTCCTAGACACATAACTTCCCGCATAACGGGCAAATACACGTAGGGTATAATACCGAGCAACGCGAGGGGAGCCTACGTGTATTTGTCCCCCGCGAGCGGAGCGAGTGTTGATGCGCTTGTTAGGTTTGTGAAATGTACGTATAAACGGCCAATTCAACTAGTAAATACCACAAAACACACCCTAGCGAAATTCCAGCGGAGGAAATTGCTTCCTTTTTCCCATAATGTTCCCCTTCAAGCTGTTTGCTAAAAACTATGAAGCCAACAATGAAAAAGCAAATAAGATATGGAGGCACTAAGATTTGGATACCGTGTACATTTGACGCGATAGCTATTTGAGGTGCAGCAATAAGAGCACGAACAGCAAGCGCAATTATTGCTGTTATATAAATAGCACGAAATGGATTGGTTACTTTTAATAGTGGATATTGCTTTCCAAGCCACCTTAAAAGAATAGCTGGTACAAAAGTGCTAATTAGAAAACCAATACAAGTGACAAGCCCTGTCAGAAAGAATGAAGGAACGACAGTCATTATAGAAACCTAACGCCCCAAGCAGGGGCAATAACACGTAGGCTAAATTACGGAACGAAGTGACGGGAGCCTACGTGTTAGTGTCCCGCTGACTTGGTTTGTTAGGTATGCACTACAGCGCATTATCCAGTGCTAGTTTTACTGCTTCAAAAGAGTCTTTACCTATTTCCCGTTTTGGAATCACAAACGCTGTTGCCGGAGTGTTATAAATGAAAATATAGTCTTCATTAGTCTCAATTTTATCCAGCGCATCCCAAGTAAACTGGCTGCTACTATTAGCAGTTGATTCATTTACCCCAACATCAGAAATAACAACCTTATGTTCGCAAAAAACTTCCTTTTGAAATACTTCAGAACATTTTTTAGCGTATCGTTTGTAAGCAACAAACGTCCATAAGTAAGAAGCCAATGCTCCTAGAACACCCCCAGCGTAATAACTCGTTTTTCCAGTAAAAAATGCCAGTAAGCAGAAAACCAGCAATACGACGAAAGGAGTAACATAAAGGTTTATAATTCTGCGCCGCTGATAAACTTGGCTATTCGCCAAATGGTGTTCATTAAACGCCAGCAAATCTTCCTTTGTATTTGTGTATTTAATTTCCACGTAACTTCCTTGCATACCTAACTTTTACTTAACTGGCATAAACACAGCGCTACAATCGCGAAGCGGCGCTGTGTTTATGTCCCAGCCCGCCACTGCGGGCGTGTTTAAGTTTTTGTTAGTTCGCATCTTTCGCGATGCTCCAATCCATTACTATAAATAGACATGAAGCCAGTAAGCCACCTATTAACAACCAAATACCTAGCTCACTGTTGCTTTTATATTTTGACACGGTTGAACGATAACTTTTAATTAAGTGGTTGTCGCTGATAACTTGGTAAACAGGGTGAAAATCTTCGAACTCCCAAATTGCTGAATCCGAGTCATTGGGATCGAAGGCAATTTTAAGTGTTGCGTTTTCTTTGTTGAGGGCATCAGTTACCGAGCCAATTGAGCCTGCAACAGAATGATAGACGAACTTTTCCTTGTGCTCCTTAAGCTTAAAACGGAGAGTGTCCCTATGTTTGCCTATACTTTCAAACCACTCTAATTTTCCTGACAATTCAGTTAAATCGTCGAAACTTGGAGCAGGTTTTAAGATTAATAACACAAAAATCATCATACCGGTAAAGGCTAATGATGCTTTTGAGTTTTGACTAAGATCCTTGAACTTCATAGATGCGAACTAACTTCTAAATAAAGGGCAAAAACACTGTGCTAAGCTTTTAGCGGCACAGTGTTTTTGTCCCAGCGCGCCCAGCGCGCGTTTTAATTTTTTTGTTAGCAGTCATATTTAGTTTAATATCCAAGATTTTTTTTAGCTGGCATTTCACCTTGGAAAAATCCTTCAAATACCAGCTGCAATCTTTCGCGTCTTTGATATAACTGATTTTGGCTGATGCCAATTATTTCAAAACCATCATTTGGGTCAAGATGACAGCCGATAGCATTTGATAAGTAACTGTAGATACGAGTTGCTGGCAATAGAACTTCTCTCGGAATGGCGCTAATGCTCGAGTGCTTCTCGCATTCCTCGTAAAGATAATTCTCTAGTTTAAAGTACTCAACATCGTTCCAAGTTTGGCTTTCATGAAAAATGCTAATGAAAGAGTTTTCTGAGAATTCTTTGCTCAATACAAAATTTCTTTTTAGTTGATTCATAGACGATGACTGCTAACGCCCCAAGAAGGGGCAATTACACGTGGGCTATAATACGGAACGAAGTGACGGGAGCCCACGTATAATTGTCCCGCTTACTTGGATTGTTATGTGTTACTGCTAAGACATTCTATGTAAACAGCACTTTAATCTGTTTCTGCCTTGCTTCGTTTCCATGCATTCGATGGGCGACGAGCCTTCAAGTACAGGAGGCCGGCTATGCATCCATTCCCTAAAGTTTGAACCCAAGTGGTATGCTATCGGTTTAGCAATCAAAAAGTCACCATCTACCATATTTAATAACTCTTCCTGATGCTCAAAGCTACCCCAGAACGAGTTAAAACAATTTGAATATTTTTCAAACGCTTCATCGCCAGCGTAATGATCTTCTAGCGGCATATTATTTAATATCCTTAAGAAACATAACATATTAATAGATCCCAAAATGGTGTGGTTCCCAGCCCCGCTTTGGGATATTTAATTTAGTCTTTCCCAAAGATTACGCGATAAGCCCTTCTGATAAAAGTGAAAAGACAAAGTGGTGTATTTCACGCTACTCACTAAATACCCCAAAACGCCTCTCCAACAGAGATGGTAGTTTTTGCGGATAAGCGTAATGGCAGATACAAATAAAATTTTAATTCTTGGTTGAATATCGACGACTATCAGCAGGCTGATTTACGTTTTGGATTGGCGTGGAATACTGAAGAAAGCAGAACGGCTTAAGTGAAGCAGAGCCAACTGAAGATAAAAGTGAGATTAAAGCAGTGTTCGTTAGCCTATTCATAACTACATACCGCCATAGGCGTATTGCTTTAACTAAACGGTAGCACAAACAAAAAAGGCCTCGCATTGCTGCAAGGCCTTCAATGATGGTGCCCAGAGGCGGAATCGAACCACCGACACGAGGATTTTCAATCCGCTGTTATCACTACGTAACCAATTGATATTCAGTAATATTTAATATAATAAACTTACATATCATAAAAATTTACACTAGATATATATCATGGCAAACTATTGTGGGTAGTTTCAATTTCACGGAAGAGTTAGTGTATGTCACTCAATCATCATGTCCTCACAAAAAAGACAACAGACGCAATATTGGCAAAATTTAAATGTGGAGATTGGAAATCGTTAAACAATTCTGGTCCGGAATTTTATAGAACGGGAGTAAGCTCAAATTTTCCTTCACCAGATGCAGGCTTTAGGTGTGATGCTTCGGATTTAATAATTTCATTTGAGTTCAAACCCCCTACTGAAACCAAAAGGGGTATTCTTACCGGACTGGGTCAATCTATTGCTTATCTAAATAGTAGCAATATATCATTTTTAATAATCCCCAATTTCTTAGAAGACTTTGATATTTCTAAATTTATGAGCTCACTATTTGATTCACAAATAGTTGGACACCTTCCAGTGGGCTTAATTTCCTTTGACGTAGACAATCCTGATAGTGTTGAGCTCCTTCATAACGTCGATATGAGGAATAATAATGTCGACAAATCGAAAATAGGTAGCACTAGGTTTTGGGCAAAGCATCAAGACCTACCAATCGAACTATTTCACCTTATTCTAGATTACTACTATCAACACAAGACAAAAAAGATTCATTCTGATGCTTTTGAAACCTGCTGGAAGGAAAAGCTTTTCCCCGTTTCTAATATTGATAATCTAGTCACTCCCCCGATACTGGATATAAGGGGAAAGCCAATTAAGACTTTAGCTGGGACTAAAAACATTGATTTTGGTAGTAAGTTAATAAAAAAAATCAAAAAAAAATCTGGAGTAGATAAAACTCAAGCACAAGAGTCATTGAAACAAAGAACTGACCCTGCAACTGCTGGTGATACTCTATATCAATCAATTAGAAAAAACTTTCTCAGCTTTCTGAAACATGTTCAGGTTATTGATTCCGAGGGAGAACTAACTGACCTAGGATTTAAAATTTACCACTTAGGAACTGTGCATGGGCCCACTAGTAAAATTTTTTACGATTACTTCACTAAACTCGTTTTATTTACGGGAAATCAGTTAGACGTAATTATGGATCTAGAAGATTTGTGCAACGAGTTTAGAGGTATAAAATCATATGTTGAAATCCAACAAGAGCTCGAAGTTAGATACATTGATAAAGGCATGATAAAAAGAAATCCAAGACGTATTGTGGGAAATGCAAGCAATACGCCTTTCTTAAAATATGAGGACCTACTTTGGAGAGCTTTGGGTATTACTAAAAAATTACCTAACGCAAAACCCGAGATTTGCTTCAATTGGAAAAAAATAACTGAAATAAGCTCACTACCGGATCTATAAATAATTAGCGTCTAATTCTTCTAACATAGAATATAATGCTAATTGAGTTGATTCACCGCTTTTCCAATTTTTGTTCACAACTGTTCTCAGTCTTTCTCCGAACAGTTGAGCAACAAGAGGAGGGAAAGCATTTCCAACTTGTAAGCACTGATTTATTATAGGCCCAACAAACTCGTAATTATCATGAAAAGATTGAATTCTAGCCGCCTCTCTGACTGTTAAAGTTCTATTTAACCGCGGATGAACAGGGAAAGCATTATGTCCAGGAACAATTGTATTTGAGGGCTTTTTTCGGTCCAATCGTTTAAAAACATGACTAAAGTTTTTTATTGGTTTTCCAGTTTTTGTCCCAATCTTCAGATGGCTCGGTAATTTCTCAATTTCAAGCTTCTTTCCCTCTTCAATAAATCCGAATCTATCTGAAACAACTTTCGTATGCTTTGGGGGATTATGGTTTTTGAATCGAAAGTACGAATCTTCCGTATCTAACCCTGAAAGAGCTAGTCCAACAGTCCTATGTGCCTGTTGCCAATCCTCGGGTTCAGCAAAAAACTTTGCCTTCGGCCACGGAATTACTAGATCAGTATTAGTACCTATCATTAAGAACCTTTTTCTTAACTGTGGAACACCATAATCGGCGCAATTGATTATTTTAAATTCGACCCTGTATCCGTGATTTTCGAAGTAAGATTTAACCTCGTTAACATACTTTCCATTATGTGCTGATAGTATTCCAGGTACATTTTCCATCATAAACCATTTTGGTCTAACACTAACAACAATCTCTGCGAAAGAGTGTACAAGATCATTGCGTTCATCTTTACTCAGATCGTGCTTTTTAGTGTTAACGAATCTTCGGTTTCCAAAAATAGAAAACCCTTGGCATGGTGGCCCACCAACAATTAGATCGACACTCTCTACCTTTAGCTTTTTAATAATCTTTGCTCTGTCAAACTCATTGGATAAATCAGCCTTCACGCATTCTTCTTGGTGATTTAAACGATGCGCATCAACTGCATATTGATCAAAGTCAGCACTTAACACAGACGTTAGACCAGCTGCTTTCAATCCTTCTGTAAACCCCCCTACACCGCAAAATAAATCAGCAAATCTTAAACTAGCTCTGGAAGCTTTGCCTTTTCTGTTTAACGTATACACATCTCCTCTATTGATGGTTTTTTCAGGCTCTTCACCTAAGATATCTACTCCATTAAGATGGAATGCTACGTTTCTCGCTAATTTAGCACCTAGAAGCGGTGGTACCGCGTTACCTACTAAAATACATTGAGAGCGACGATCCCCGTAGAAAATATAATTATCAGGGAAAGTCTGTATGCGCGCGGCCTCTCGAGGGGTCAAGCTTCTGTTCAAAACTGGATGAACAGGAAGGGCATTATTACCCGGAACTATTGTACTAGATGGTTCAAATCTAGATAATCTCGTGTAGGTATTGCCAAAGTTCTTCCTTCTAATTTCGACAGGCAAATCTTCAGGTTTAGGAAGCTTTCCGCCTTCAGGTATTAATTCATATCGTTTTATAACAGTGTCACTATGTTTTAACGGAATATGGTTAGGGACACTCTCATCTTTATCTATTAAATCATTTAATGCTTCACCGACGTTTGCATATGCTCTCAAATTATCAAAGCTAGTTGATTCTTTGGTGGGAAATTTAAATGGTCTATCAACTTTAGTCCCGAACAAGAAAATTCTTTCTCTTTTCTGAGGAACTCCGTAGTCGTTAGCATTTAATAGAGAGTAATGAATATTGTAACCAATTGCAGAGAATTCGTTAATTACCTTCTCAAAGAACCGCCCCTCAAACATTGTTCGAAAGCCCTTTACATTTTCAAAAAGAAAGCACGTAGGTTGAAGATGCTCAATAACTTTCCGATAACATTGAAAAAGATAATTTCTCGGGTCTGCAGAATTTTTATTCCCCATATTCGAAAAGCCCTGACAGGGAGGGCCACCAATAACTACGTCGATGTCGTTATCAGCCTTCAACTTATCTAAATCTTGATTAGTTATCAAAGAAATATCGTTTTTAAAAAATTTGGAGTGAGTGAAGTTTCTAGAGTAGGTTTGACAAGCTTGCTCCATAATATCTGATGCAAACACTATATTGAAACCTGCTGCTTCAAAGCCTATATCTAGGCCACCAGCACCAGAAAAAAAAGAGGCTACATTAAATTTGTTCTTTTTCAAAACGTTAACACCAAAGGCTGTTTTTTTATACAGCACATTATAAATTTTTACCAATCTGAGTCAATGATATTATACCATATGTCCTGCGCGCAGTTGCTGTGTAGCACAAACAATAGGATTAAGTATCCTACTGTAGGCTGCTAAAACTGTGGGGTGGTGAACATGGTTACACCACCCCATCGCACCACTTTGCTAAAGTCTCACTGTTCCCTCACATAAATACAGCACAATGATTTAGCATAACCCACTGATTTATATGAAACTTCGAGATTTAAAGCCAATTAAACCTATCAAACCTAAGAAATCTTCCAAACCAAGGAAGTGCAAGAAGCCTGTTAAACCCAATAAACTGAAGTAATTTGTTGTATTGGCGGCTAGTTGGTTGGACGGTGTGTGCATGAATACATATTTGCTTTCTACCGAACAGCTTCAATGTATCGCTATTGCAATTCATGAAGATGCTAGCTCTAATCTCTGTACCGATGATGTCCGAGAAATCGCTTATCAGTGCTTGGATAATATTGCAGGATTTGAATCTTTATCGGAACAACAGCTTCAGCGGATGGTAGAATTAATTATAAATCACTACTTTAATTCAATTCGTAATATTAAAAAATAGCTTTTTTTAAAAAAAGTGATTCATGGTTAAAAAGTCGCCCCCTTTCTCCAGTTCTGTACGCACTTAAAACAACGTCCCTGTTTCCAGCTCATTACAATCCAAATCCGTAAACTTTTTTTAGTAAGCGGGATACTGAGCGCACCAAATCCTCGAACAGTATCCTTTGTAGCCCCATCAGTTTCGGTAAGTAATACCATGGTATTCAGCAGTTAGTTTTATAAATTCCATCACCAGTTTTTTATCTATCCACTCCTTCTCAAGTAACTGATACACAACCCTAAGGATCTGCTTGTGCTCCGTTAGGTTTTCCAACTGATAATAGTTAAGCTTTCTATTGAATGCATGAACCGCAATCTCTCCATCCAGGATTTCAACGTATGGTACAGTAGCAATAATTCCGATTTCTTCAGTATTCATGTTTATCGCTTCCTTTAGCTTTTATAAATCAGAGAAGCCATCAAATCCCCCCTTCCCACAAGTGCGCCACTCATTCGGTGCGTCGTATTGCTTTTAGGGTTATAGAATCCAAGCGGGGTTCCACAAGGTAAATGAATCTGCTTTTTCCCATCTGGATACACATCTAACCAAGCTAGTGCTTCACCATTTGGTTTTTGCAATAACATTCGTGCCATTTATCACCTCATGCTGCATCGTTAATAGAATCAAGTACGTTTTTCATCTTGGTAGCCACTTGCTTTTGCTCATGGTGTGCATAACGCAAGGTGGTAGATAAGTTGCGATGACCCAATACCATCGCAACTTCCTGAATGGTTAATCCGTTTTGCACCAATCGGCTTGCACAGGTATGGCGAAAATCATGTACTTTAAAATTTTCTATACCCGCGTTATCGATAGCTTTACGAATAGATATGGTAGCGTGTTGCCGGGGCTGGTTACCTGATTTATCAGTAAACACCCACTTATCTTGCGCTCTGTTGTCGTAACGTCTTTTAAGCACTTGATACACGCGATTACTCATTAACAAAGTGGATTCATTGTTAGTTTTGGTTCTTACCAAATGAATTGTTCTGCTTTGCAAATCAACCTGTTTAAAGCACATCTGAGCTATTTCAGAGTAACGAGCACCTGTGTCCAACAAACATATAACTAAATCATAATTATCCTGCCGTTGTTGTAGTAGCTGGGTACGATCTTCCATTGGGGTAACGGAACTACAATAATCAGGGTTGTTGGGTTCGAGTTCCTTTAATAAGCGCTTTTCTTCATCTGGTGTTAAACATCGGATGCGCTTGTTGTCCACTTTTAACTTGGGAAACTCAATTTCACCTACTCGATACCCCAACCGTTTAGCATAACTAACGCACCCTCTAAGCTGGATAATGCTGTGTTCGATCGTTTGTGCAGCTTTACCTTCTGCTTTGCGTTTATTAACAAACATCTCAACATCACGGGTTGTTAGTTCATGCACCGGTTTATCGGTAAAATAACGTTTTACGGTACGAACCTTTGATTTCACATCATCTAGTGTTTTCATTCCTGATTTGCTGGTTACAAACAGATCAATTGCGTTATACAGCGATATTTCTTCACTTTTTTCATGCTGCTGGTTATCAAGCAGTTCATTTCTCCACTTACGTTCAAGCTCCATTGCTTTTGCTTTATTCTTCGTTTTTGCACTACGTTGATACTTCTTTCCACTAAACTGGAAACGTATTTGGTAAAAACCATTTTTCTGTTTTAAAACGGACATCTTTGACTCCTTCTCACCGCAGATACCGTCCAACACCCCACGGATTAGCTCAACGGGTTAGGTGGTGAGATAAAAAATAACTGTTATCAAAAATTTTTTGCGGATAGGGGATGCAGTGTTTTTTTTAAATCACCGCTATCCAATTATTTTTCACTCATCCATCAAATCTTGGTGGGATGGATTTTGGGTCACGTATTCATCACTAAACGGCTTTTCGTTAATGATGCGTTTTCCTCTGATGTGTTCATGATCGATAACAAAATAATGTTTTCTTTCTACACAGCTTAATGAATCGAGTACCCAACCACGATTGGTAGTAGGTTTACCGTTTAAATCTATAACTTTTACCGTTCTAAATTTAATGTGGGGGTGCCGCAGGGTGAGTTCGTTTTCTAAACGGCTATCAAACGATGATTTAACCATCGGTCTGCCGTAACCGTTTTCTACACATAGCAACTGATAGAGTTCGTACACTTCCTTGCCATTGATGAACTCGAACTGTGGTTGATCAAAAACCAGATCTACTATTTCTTCAAATGGTCCGGCTTGGGCTTTCAACAGTGCTTGGTAATCTTTACCGTGTAATGCAACAGGTGGCGTTTCCATATCTTCCACAAGTGGGATAATCGAACCAAGCCAGCACGCTACCTGCTCTTTGTTTTCAAGGTGTTTTTTATTCCGCTCCCACCATTCAATAGCATCATCACGCTTCAAAGATTTAACAATCATCACATGGTCAATAATTGAACGGGTTACTTTAAGAATCGAAAAGCGTCTATCGGATTGGTCCCGACCTAAACGCACTGCTCCTAATGCACCGTTACCACCTACCACATAAAGTGATACGTTATCCGCATCATATTGCCGTCCATATTTTTCGTTCACCATCACCGTTCGTTGTCCAATAATGGCTTTTAAATGGTTTTTATCGGCTTTATCCCATACCGACTCTTCAAGTGAAACGGCCACTTTACCTGCTACCACACCATTGAAGTTTTTCATCGCATCTTGTTGCACTGCAATAACCTGATGCTTTCCAAATATGGTCGCTAGCAAGGTGGTCACAAACGAGGTTTTACCTGCGCCACCTTGCCCATAAATCACTAAACATGGCAGTGAATAATCTTCCGGGTGCAGGTACTTCCACGCTACTACCTCTTTAATGTGATCGATGTTTTCCTGCTTTGTATCACCTAAAGATCGTATAAAAATATCAAAAATTTCGTGGTACTCACCTTTACTTGGCTGCACCCAATGGTCTTTTCTAAATTTGTTTAAAACATAGTTGGGTTGTGGTTTTGCAGATATACATACGGTTTTACGTAATGCTCCACGCTCTTCAAGTTTCATCATTAAAAGCTGTTTACCCCCTGCATCTGAAATAAACGGATAATGGTTTAGAAAAGCAGGAATCTTGTAATCTAGCCACGTACCTTGGTCAGGTTTGTATTCCAACAATTTATCTACATCTGCAACGTAGTACAGCTCGATGTTATCCAGCAGGTGGTTTAACCGGTTATTCGCTTCATTTTCAGCTTTTAACACTGCTTCCTTTTTATCTAGCAGGCTATTGTAGAGCGATTCGAATTCCTCTTTTTCTTCACGTTCATCATCGCTTAAATCATTACGTTCTAGGTACTTTTCCAGCTGCTGTTTAGCTTTCTCAAGTTTTCTATTGAGGTTGTTCAGTTGCTTCTTTGCCTTCTTCGCTAACCCCGGAATCTTAATACCTAATTCATTCAGGAGATGGATAAGTGTACCGGTTTGTAGTTGCTTCAGTTGTTGTGAATACCACCACTGAGATTCAACTGCGCGGTTTGAGTACGCGGGTTTTAAAGTTGGTGCAACTTCCAAAAAATCGTGTAAAGAAAAACCACTGTTATGCATGCTCGCTGCTAGCTTGTAAAACGTGTCGTACTCGATACGCCCTACGTTTTTAAGCTCACGTATGATTAATTCGCGTACTTGCGGTGTCAACGGTTCGTTCTCATCATCTGATCTAACGGAAGGTATTGGTATATCTTCATCAGGTGCAAACTGCATCACATCAAACAATTCACCATGCACTTTTTCAATAAATGCATATTGTTGTCGTTCAAGAGGTACAGAAGGAAGTAAAAACGCTCTACTCGCTCCAAACGTGCAAGGGTCAGGGTTTGGCAAAAACGCCATTAATTTATTTTTGCGACGTCTTATTTCTTCATGGGGTACGGGGGTTATAAGTGGTAGATAAACTCGAACTTTAACCACATCATCAACCATATGGTTGTGGCTGGATGCAACTACACATTCATATTCGCTAAAGAACTCCACGATTTCATCTACTGAGGCTCCATCATCGATATCGATAACCAACATAGTGTATTCAGTAACGTTTTCAGCGCAGCGTCTTAAAACTAGATCACCTGACTCATCGGTTTCTCTTTCAATTATCTCTGCTTTTTCATCACTACAAGAAAAAAATCCACAGGGAATTACTGCAATACCATCTTTAGTATCTCGAACATCGTGTTCATTTAGCAATTCTTGTTTAAATTCCGACCATGTTACTTGTTGAACCTTATCTGTCGTGATTTGGTTATCATATATCGACCTTACAATCGCAATGGTCAGCGGGTGGGTATCATGTTTAGCTTGAGGACTATTAAATAATTTCATAACGACTCCGTAAATAAATTGAGCCATCATGATGAATGGTTAAGTGTGGTTGCTATATCCCCCCAGCTAGCTGGGGGATTGACATTACTACAGGAGTGTGGGTTTAAACTCATCATAGATTTCTTCTACCCACCGTTCGTACATTTGCTTTGAGATTTTTGCGTAATCTATCGACGGATCTACCTGTAACGTTTTCTCCACTACAGCGCTATCCAGCTGTTCACTTACAAGTGGTTTAATCTTTGATATGCATTGCTTAATAGTTAAGTGTCGCTCTTTGGTTAAAGTATCCTTCGCAATGCGTTGTACGATTTTTTTTCGTTCAACGTTGAAAGGTTCAGCATCTTCCTTTAACGCTCTACTTTGCAGATTGGTTTTGTTGGAATGTTTCTTTCTCTGTATATCAAATTCACTGTTAAGTAATGTTAAAACGCGAATCAAAGGTAACTGGTAGTAGAGCGATTCAATACCTTTCCAGAACTCAGATTCAGCTTCTCCTAGCCCCTTCTTTCTTAACCCGATCAGAACCCAAATTACCGATGGAATATATGCATCAGCTAATGAATGCACAATCTGACCATCCACAGAAAATTTTGTTCTATTTTTGTTGTTAATGAGCTCCGTACCTGAGCGTTGCATTACTTCGATATCACTAGCCATATTGTTACCACTGCAAAAAACAGATACTAACAACGTGTTCACAGAAATATTGGGTTCGATTGCGTTATGTTTAATCTTCAGTAGTACACTCTCAACATCTTCTATAGAGCTATGAATTAACTCATCAATGCAGTGTTCCAGCATCTGAAGTAATTGGTTATCGCTCACACACTCGAACAACCACCCATCCATATGATTATCAACTAAACGCGCGATCTCTTCGTGTATATCCATTCAAATAATCCAATAATGAAATTTTGAAAATCGTATGATGATCATTAAGATACATGAGTAATTTACTTAACTTGAATTATTTTTTTATCCAATACACCCAACACCTCTAAACACGCAGGATGCAGAAGGATAATTGGATTATTTTTCTTTAGATTGTTATCTACGTAGCGGTATATCAACAGTTGCAGCTCTGCACAGAACATATGATGGGATTGGTGCTAGAAAATTGCATAGTTTTTTGCACTACGGATAGCGTGCACCCTTATTGCTTAACACCACTATTTACGTGGGATTGAACGCGGTATGCAACCCTGAAAAAGTATGGTGATATTTTAAGGGTTAGCAGAAATTGGGAAGAAACGGTTGGATTTGAATCGCCGCATAATATGCTGATATAAAAGAAAAAACCCCGACCATTTCTGATCAGGGTTTCTTAAGAATGGTGCCCAGAGGCGGAATCGAACCACCGACACGAGGATTTTCAATCCACTGCTCTACCGACTGAGCTATCTGGGCAAAACTGGTTAGCGTTTTGGCGTTAACTGACTCTCTCGCTGTGGGTGCGTATTAAACGGATTTCCGCGTTCCAAGTCAACACCTTTTTTGAAAACTTTGTCTGTTTGCACAGACTTTGCACAAAATGCGCTTTTTTGCTTATTTTTCAGGCGGAACATACCCTTCAATTGTTGGTTCCTGCCCTTCAAACAAATAAGCAACCATTTGCTCTTCAAGGAACTTACGTGCATTAGGTTCCATCATATTCAGCTTGTTCTCATTTATCAACATCGTCTGCTTTTTCTGCCACTCGGCCCAGGCCTCTTTAGAGATATTGTCATAAATACGCTTACCCAGTTCACCAGGGTATAGCTGAAAATCCAGGCCTTCTGCGTCTTTTTCCAGTCGCTGGCAATATACGGTTCTGCTCATAATAGTTCCTTACTGGCTGCAAGTGTGACTTACAACATGGTTTGAATTTGGCTGATAATCTTTTTAGTCGGGGCGGCCAGCCCAACTTCAATGGGTTCATGTAATGGAAACCATTTTACCTGACGCGCTTCATCGACCTTGCGCGTTTTTGCTGCCGCACCGATAATTACAAACGGTGATATATCCAGATGAAAGTGACTGAAAGTGTGCCTGAATTCTGGCAGGGCTTCTATCTGATAATCATCTACTCCCAGCTCTGCAGCTACCTGTTGATGATGGCTTTCGCTTTCCACTAATCCATATAAGCCACCCCACAGGCCCTGTGATGGCCGCTGAACCAGCATAACTGCCGGTCCGTTAAGCACGGCAAACATATTGGTTGTTTTTACCGGTAATACTTTTTTAGGTTTTTTACCCGGAAACTCTGCCTGCCTGCCCTGTGCGTACGCCAGGCAGTTATCCTGTAGCGGGCAGTGATCGCAATCGGGTTTGCTGCGCGTGCAAATCATCGCCCCTAAGTCCATCATCGCCTGCGTATAGTGGTTGCATCGCTTAGCTGGCGTATTGCGCTGCGCATAATCCCACAAGGTATTTTCTACCGGTTTTTTGCCCGGCCACCCCTCCACCGCGTAATAACGAGCCAGAACACGCTTTACATTGCCATCAAGAATAGGGTGCTCCTGCCCGCACGCCAGTGAAAGTACCGCACCTGCCGTCGAACGTCCTATCCCCGGTAGCGCCATTACCTCGTCAAGCGTTGTCGGAAACTCGCCGCCGTGATTATCCACTATAGCCTGCGCGGCTTTATGCAGATTACGGGCTCGTGCATAGTAGCCCAGCCCCGTCCAGTGATGCAGTACCTCATCCTGACCAGCTGCTGCCAGCGCCTGAACATCCGGAAAGCTTTCCATAAAGCGGGTAAAGTACGGAATAACGGTGGTTACCTGGGTTTGTTGCAACATAATTTCCGATACCCAGACTTTGTAGGGCGTTACCTGTTGCTGCCAGGGCAGATGTTTGCGTCCGTGTAAATCAAACCAGGCCAGTACCTTGTCGGCAAACGATGAGCTCATGAATCGCAAAACCTGTATCACTGAAGTAAAGAAGCGGTATGATACCATGCCTGCATAAACAGTTAACAAGAACGGAGTAAGCGGTGTTTAACGAGCCGGTTTTATTTTTACCCGGAACCCTTTGTGATGAGCGCGTTTGGTTACCGGTCTGGAAACAGCTGTCGCTGGCCCAGCGCCGCTACGTGCCGCTGCAATGGGCGACCTCCCTTGATGATATGCTAGCACTCACTGCGGATCGCGTACTGCCTGATGAGAAGGTGCATCTTGTCGGGTATTCAATGGGTGGATACATTGCCAGCAAATGGGCATTACAAAACCCGTCCAGTGTCGCCTCGCTAACTCTTATCGGTTATAACCCTCAGGGGCTGGGCGTTGAAGAACTCAAGCGCCGCAAGCAGTTGCTCACCTTCCTGAAAAATGGCCCCTTTACGCCACGCAGTGCTAAATATCTGCAAAAGTTTGTGCATCCTGATGCACTATCCCGTGATGATGTCGCCGGTGTTGTCGCCGACATGGGCGAAGATTTGGGCAAAGGTACGCTATTAGCACATACCCATGCCACCACGCCGCGAGAAGACCTGGTTGCAGATTTACGCAATGCGCCTTTTCGCACTCACATGCTGGCGGCAAAGCAGGATATGATTGCACCTTTTGAGGTTGTCAGCGCTGTTGCTGCACAGCTTAACGACTGCACGCTTTATCCCATTGAAAATGCCGGCCATATGATGCTGCTGGAAAAACCTGCGGATACAGCCTCTGCGCTGCAACACATTTTGCACAAATCGGTGTAAAATACTCTCGCGCCCGGCGAATTAATTGCAAAGTTGCAATTTGGCTGGATAATGCGCGCCATCTTATATATTAACCGTTGTTGGGTGCGGATATGGGTCAGTATAAAAGTCAGGAAGAAGCAGAAGCGGCTGGTGTTTACGTCAGCAAAGTAAAAAGTTTTGTTAAGCGTGAAGGCAGAACCACCAAAGCACAGGCCAGAGCGCTTGAGGAATTCTGGCCGACGATGGGCATCGAGTATACCGGTGAGCCCGTTGATCTAAAGCAGGTATTCGGACGCGATGCACCAGTAGTGCTGGAAATCGGCTTTGGTATGGGTAAATCTCTGGTAGAGATGGCTGCCAATGCGCCGGATATGAATTTTATCGGGATTGAAGTACATCGCCCCGGCGTCGGCGCCTGTTTGTCAGAAGCCGGCGAACAGGGCCTGACCAATCTGCGAGTGATGGAGCATGATGCGGTAGAAGTATTCAATAACATGCTGCCTGATAGCAGTCTGTCGCGAATTCAGCTTTATTTTCCAGACCCGTGGCATAAAAAGCGTCACCATAAGCGCCGTATTGTACAGCCAGAGTTTGCCCAAACTGTGCGAAGTAAGCTGGCTATTGGCGGACATTTTCACATGGCGACCGACTGGGAAAACTATGCTGAGCATATGGCCGAGGTAATGAACAGTGCTGCCGGCTACAAAAATACGGCTGATGAAGGCAATTATGTACCCCGCCCTGATTACCGCCCTATCACCAAATTTGAGACCCGCGGACAGAAGCTGGGTCATGGGGTATGGGATTTAATTTACGAACGGATTAGCTAATGTTATCTGCACAAAGCCAGTTGCTGGAGCGCAACCTTTCCCTGTTTGATGATGGTCAGTGGTTAATTATCAATCCGACAGATGCGTATTTCTGCGATTTGATTGCTGATAAAGAAACCGACATTCTGCATCAGTATTTTGACATCTTTTCGGAAAGCGCCAAGGTGATTCAGTCTCACGAATTAGATAGCCGCGATGTGGCTTCTAAGACTACAGGTTTTTCGATAGAGCAGAAAGTAAGCAAGCACTTACATACTTTCTCACCATTTGTAGATACGACCAAATCATACTCGCACGTCCTGATTTACTTACCCAAATCTAAGGCACACCTGGCTATGTTGTTGCAGATGGCCAGTGCGGTGTTACCCGCCGACGGACAAATTTATCTGGTCGGTGAGAACAAGGGCGGCATTAAAAGCGCGGGGAAACTGGCAGAAAAATACGGCACTGTCAGCAAGATTGATTCTGCCCGCCATTGCAGCCTGATTAACATTCATGTTGAGCAGCGCGGCGAATTTAACATTGACCAGTGGCTTGATGCCCAGACATACGAATTAGACGGGTGCGAGTGGGAAGTGACCTCCATGCCGGGGGTTTTCAGTTATAAAGAACTGGATACCGGCACCCGGTTATTGCTGGAAAAGCTTCCTTCAAACCTGCGCGGCGATATTCTGGATTTCGCCTGTGGTGCCGGTGTTATCGGTGCGAATTTGCTGAAGCAGTACCCGCATCTGTCACTGACCATGCTGGATGTTAACGCGCTGGCACTGTTCTGTGCTGCCCGAACACTGCATGCTAACGATCAGGTTGCTACGTTAATTGCGGCAAACGGCCTACACGGTGTTAATGACAAATTTCAGCATATTGTGACTAACCCACCCTTTCATACCGGGGTTAAAACCGATTACAGCATCACCCGGCGTTTTATCACAGACGCCAAGCGGGTATTAACTACCCGGGGCAGTATGTACATGGTTGCAAACCGCTTTTTGCCTTATCCGGGGCTGCTCTCAGACACTTTCGGGCAGGTGCGGACACTGGCACAAACTTCACAATTCTCGGTCTATCTTGCGCTGGTCTGATAGCCGCAGGGGACCGGGTGTGTTAGATTTTTATCATGACAAAACAGGCCGCTGATTGTGTTATCAGTATTCGGTGATTTTGGTGGCACCATCCTGCCAAAACATGGAGTGAAGCCAGGTGAACATTGTATTTGCAATATCAGAAGTAGAAGAGCTGGTTAAAACCGGTGGGCTTGCCGACGTTGGCAAGGCGCTGCCTCTCGCCCTAAAAGCATCAGGTCATAACGTGAGTATCGTTATGCCCTATTACAAAGCGATAGCCGAAGAATACAAGCTGGCTGAGTCGCTGCCACAGCAAACCCTGTTTGCAGAAAGTCAGGTGTATCACTTCAAAGTCCGGCAGCTTAGCTGGAATGACATCACCATTCACTTTATCGATTACCCTGAATACTTTGACCGTGACGGTCTTTACAGCAATGCCTACGAAGCCTATCAGGATAATGGCGAACGCTTCAGTTTCTTCTGCGGCGCTGCACTGATGGCTATCCAGTCACTGGCACTGGAACCGGACGTGGTGCATTGTCATGACTGGCATACCGCGATGCTGCCCTTTATGTTGCGCAGCGATAAAAGTGGCTATTTCGACAATACGCGCACTGTCTTTACGATACACAACGCCGCTTTCCAGGGGGTCAACAAGCTAGATGACATTCCGTTTTTACGTCATCATCCGGCGATATTAAGCCAGGTACATGGCGGGTATATCAACATGCTGCAAACCGGCATTGAGTATGCGGATAAAATTACCACGGTTAGCCCGAACTACGCGCAGGAGCTGCTGACCAATCTGGGCAGTCACGGTCTGCACGACAGACTGGTTGGCCGCCAGCAGGATTTGGTCGGCATTTTAAATGGTTGCGACTATGGGCAATGGAATCCGGCCACCGATAGTTACCTGCCGGAAAATTTTGATAGCGAAAACCTGCTGCCGAAGTCTCGCTGCAAAGCGGCGCTTCAAAAGGTTGCGGGTTTACCTGAAAAAGACCACGTTCCTGTGCTGGGGATGGTGTGCCGCTTAACAGAGCAAAAAGGCTTCGGCTATCTGCTACCTGTTCTGAATGACCTGATGGATCATAATATTCAGTTAGTCATCGTGGGTACCGGTGATCCATCAGTGTGTATGGATCTCAATGAGTATGCACACAACCACCCTGACCAGTTTGCATTTATTAACGGCTTCAGTACTGAGCATGCTCATCTTGTGGAAGCCGGCGCTGATTTCTTTCTAATGCCTTCCCAATTTGAGCCGTGTGGTTTAAACCAGATGTATAGCCTGGCCTATGGCACCATTCCAGTTGTCAGGGCGGTCGGTGGATTAAAAGACACCGTTTATGATCCAATAAATTATGGTGACAATGCCACCGGCTTCGTGTTTTACGAGCCTACGCCTGACGCCTTATTATCCTGCATACGCCGGGCCCTGCTGTTTTATTATGAACATCCCGAGCGCTTTCGATCTATGCAGGTTCGCGGTATGCAAACACGCTTTACCTGGCAAACAGCAGCTGACGAATATAGTAAATTGTATCAGGCACTTATACAGTAGAATCCCGCGCACTTTCCAGGGTGCGCGCTTTCTTTTTCAGACATATTGCGCCACTATAGATATATTCGTTGCTTTGCACTCAGACGCGGTTAAACAACAAGAATGACAGCCACATCGGCACGGCTTTCCATACGCAGTTTGTTTCTGTGGGTAATCATGGCGATTGCCACTATTACTCTGGTTCTGGCAACTAGCTTATCGTTGTATCTGCAAATCAGCTCGTACCGGGAGGATCTTGAGGAAACCGTCGTTATGCTGGCCAATATCATCAGCGAAAATGCGGCGCAGGATATCGCCAGCGGTGATGAAAAGGCGACGATGCGCCACCTTAACAGCGCCGCACAATCTGAAATTGTCACCCACGTGCATGCCTACTGGTATAACCCGAATCGCTCTGATGATTTAAGCTTTTTGTCCAGTTATCACAAAGTGGGTGAGCCGCCCATTCAGGATCAATCGCGCCGGATACACCTACTTAAAACCCCTTCTATGGGCGATGCCACTGTTGAAGTAGCGCGCCCCGTCACCTACAACGATAATTATGTCGGATATATCTATTTAAGCGCATCTGCAGCTAAATTTAATAGTCTGGTAGGCCAGGCTATTTTGCTGAACCTGGGCGTGATGTTTGTGATGATGGTACTAACATTCATATTAGCGTTGCGGCTACAGAGCGTTATTGTCGGGCCTATTGAGTCAATGGCAGACTTTTTACAAAGAACCGCCCGGTTGCGAGACTATTCGGCGCGCACGCCCACCTCCAGCATAAATGAGCTTAATATCCTCACCGATGCGGTTAACGTATTACTGGCCCGCATGCAGGACTATGTGCAAAAGCAACACGAAGCTGAAGAACAGCATCGCCAGCTGAATGCCAGTCTTGAGGATATCGTAAGCCAGCGCACCGTAGCATTAAAAGATGCCAACCAGGAGCTGATTCAGACACTGGAAAAACTACACCAGTATCAGCGCCAGATAGTAGAGAATGAAAAAATGGCGTCGCTGGGTGACATGGTGGCGGGCGTAGCGCACGAGGTAAATACACCAATCGGCCTGGGCGTAACAGCATCAACCATGATGCTGGACCAAATTGGCGATATCCAGAAGGATTTTGAAAACAGAACGCTTAAAGCCAGCGCGCTGGACAGGTTCTTAAGCGACAGCCAGGAAAATCTGAATATTATTTACCGGAATCTGAACCGGGCTGCTGAACTGATTTCCAGTTTTAAGCAGGTTGCTGTAGATCAAACCACTGAATCCAGCCGAACTTTTTGCGTTTCACAGTTAATTAATGAGATACTACTATCGCTGAGGCCTCAGCTTAAAAAGCATCATCATAAAATCAACGTACACTGCGACCCTACCTTACACGTTGAAACAAAAGCAGGCCCGATAAACCAGATATTGATCAACCTGATTGTAAACTCCGTAGTCCACGGCTTTGACGATACAGAAAGTGGCACGATAGATATCACGGCGGATCTAATGACAGCCAGTACGCTAAAACTGGTGTATAAAGATAATGGCAAGGGAATTCCGGACGAGATACGTAAGCGTATCTTTGACCCCTTCGTTACTACCCGACGCGGGCAAGGCGGTTCGGGGCTGGGTATGCACCTGGTGTACAATCTTGTCACTCAGGGATTGAACGGGTCTATCACACTTTCCAGTGAAGAAGGAAAAGGCGTGGAATTTCTGATAGTTTTTCCTGTCGAAACAGCAAATGCCGGAAATGAAACTGAATAGTCGAGAGTCCGGACCTTGTAATTTAGTTACAAACCCTTATACCGTAGGTCAGGTTTTATTCGTAACAAACTTGAAAAGAAAGTAACGAATAATACACTTAAACCAGAATATTGCTTTAACCGATTGTAAAAGAGTGTGAAACACCATGCAGACGCCAAATGTATTAATTGTTGAAGATGAAGTGGTCACCCGTACCACCCTCAAAAGCTTGTTCGAAGCTGAAGGCTATAACGTTTTTGAAGCCGAAAATGGCGACCAAATGCATGATTTTTTCGAGAATCACTCCATCAATCTGGTCATCATGGATATTAACTTACCAGGTAAGAATGGATTGATTCTGGCCCGGGAAGTACGCGACCGTAAAAATGTTGGCTTAATTTTCTTAACCGGCAGAGATAACGATGTTGACCGTATACTGGGTCTGGAAATCGGTGCTGATGATTACCTGACCAAGCCGTTTAATCCTCGTGAGCTGACTATTCGTGCACGCAACCTGCTGTCTCGTACTACCAATACAGCGGAAGATGACGACTTACCAAGCCGTGTCAGCTTTAATGGCTGGACGCTGGACGGTGACAGTCGCTCGCTGATTTCACCTAATGGTAAAGAGTTTCGCCTGCCGCGCAGTGAATTCAGAGCATTGCATCTGTTCCTGAGCAATCCGGGCAAAATTCTTACCCGTGAACAGCTGATTATGGAAATGACCGGACGTGAGCTACGCCCGAATGACAGAACGGTTGATGTAACAATCCGTCGTATCCGTAAGCATTTTGAGTCTGAGCCGAGCGATGAGGAATTGATTGTAACCATTCACGGTGAAGGTTATCGCTTCTGCGGTTCCGTTGATGGTTAATATTCGGTACACATAAAAAAGCGCAGTATTTACTGCGCTTTTTTTTTGGCCTTAGCTAAACACTAACTTCCGGCAACCTTCATATTGTCAATAAGCACAGAGCCGGTCTGAACGCCACCGCGTACATCACGTTCTTTACCAATTGCGCGGATATTCGCAAACATGTCTTTCAGATTTCCAGCGATTGTAACCTCATGTACCGGGTACTGAATAACGCCATTTTCAACCCAGTAACCCGCTGCGCCGCGCGAATAGTCACCCGTGACGACGCTTACGCCCTGCCCCATCAGTTCTGTTACCAGTAAACCGGTGCCCATTTCTTCCAGTAACGCTTTGTCGTCATGGCCGGTATGCCCGACTACCCAGTTATGAATGCCACCAGCGTGTCCGGTGGGGGTCTTTTTCATTTTGCGCGCTGAGTAGGTGGTGTAAAGGTAATGCGCTAGTTTGCCATCTTCCACAACCTGCAGATCGCGGGTAGCAACGCCTTCGGCATCAAAGTTTGAACTGGCCAGCCCGCCTTTCAGGTGCGGCAATTCTTCAATATTCAGCCATTTCGGAAAGACCTGTGCACCCAGCTTATCAAGCAGGAAGCTGGACCGGCGATACAGATTACCGCCACTAATGGCACTGACATAGTGACCAAACAGCGAGGAGGCGACATCTTTATGCAGAAGCACAGGTACATTGGCCGTGTTTATTTTACGTGAGCCTAAACGGGATACCGTGTTATCTGCAGCCTCTTCACCTACTGAAACTGCGCTTTTCAGGCCATCCGGACGACGGCTGACGGTATACGCATAGTCACGTTGCATATCGTCATCTTCTGCGGCAATAGTCATGCAGCTTAAGCTGTAGCGACTGCTCGGGTAACCGGCGTTGATACCGTGCGTATTACCATATACCCGCATACCATGATTGGCGTTGTAATTCGCACCATCGGAATTCACTACGCGGGGGTCAAAATCCAATGCCGCGGTTTCTGCCTCAATAGCAATCTGCATAGCTCTTTGCGGGTCCAGTTCCTGCGGATGGTACAGCTCAAGGTCCGGAAACGATGTCGCCATGAGTTCTGCGTCAGCCAGACCGGTACACGGGTCTTCGCTGGTGTAGCGAGCAATATCGATGGCCTTCTCCACCGTCAGGGCTAACGCATCTTTGCTTAAATCTGCGGTTGATGCGCTGCCTTTGTGTTTACCCACATACACACTGATACCCAGTCCGCCATCGTTAGTAAACTCGACATTTTCTACTTCTTTCATTCGGGATGAAACCGCAATACCCTGCACCTTCGACATACTCGCTTCAGCCTGGGTCGCCCCTTTTGCCTTCGCCATGGTAAGTACATCATCAACAATATTTTGTATTTCCGCGATTTGCTGGTCAATTTGCATAGTCAGTTTCGCTATCCCGAAGTTGTGTGTCACAATTATAAGTATTATCAGTGTAACACTTAGAGATACCAATGAGCGACCATAAGCATCATTCACCCGAAGATTCTGACTTTGATGATATTCAGGCGGACGAATCTGAGGAGTGGGTCAGTAAAACTGAGCTAAAGCGTCAGTCGGCGCTTATGCAAAAGCGCGGTGAAGAACTTATTTTGTTGTCACCGGCTCACCTGCAAACCATTCCAATGGACGAACAGCTGGAAGAGGCCGTGATGCAGGCGCGCGCGATGAATCGCAAAAAGGAAGGCTACCGGCGCCAAATTCAGTACATTGGAAAGCTGTTGCGTCAGCGGGATGTGACGCCTATCAATGAGGCAATGGACAAACTTACTCACCAGCATCAGGAAACCAATGCGGCATTCCACGCCATGGAGAAAGCCCGTGAAGACATTATTGAGCAGGGCGACGATGCTATTCAGCCATTGCTTGAAAGCTACCCTGAAATGGACCGGCAAAAACTGCGTCAGCTACACCGACAGGTTAAAAAAGAGCGTGAAAAAAACGCGCCACCTAAAGCATACCGGGAATTGTTCCAGTATCTGAAAGCACATATGGAACCAGAATAATCACCCTGACGCTGATCACAAAAAAAGCCCCGCAGGAGTATTCACTGCGGGGCTTTTTATTAATTGATAATCAGTCTTGCATCAGGCGGTGCCGCCAACCGTAAGCTCATCGACTTTCAGTGTTGGCTGACCAACGCCTACCGGTACTGACTGGCCGTCTTTACCACAAACACCAACGCCGCGATCAAGCGCCACATCATTACCAATCATCGACACTTTCTGCATTACTTCAGGACCATTTCCGATCAACGTGGCGCCTTTTACCGGCGCGGTAATTTTGCCATTTTCAATCAGATACGCTTCTGCGCTTGAGAACACAAATTTACCGGATGTGATATCTACCTGACCACCGGCAAAGTTTGGTGCATAGATGCCTTTATCGATGGTTTGAATAATTTCCTGAGGATCGTACTGTCCGGCCAGCATGTAAGTATTAGTCATGCGCGGCATTGGCAAGTGCGCAAACGACTCACGACGACCATTTCCGGTGGGCTTAACACCCATCAGACGCGCGTTCATTTTATCCTGCATATAGCCGGTAAGAATACCATCTTCAATCAATACATTACGCTGCGTCGGTGTACCCTCATCATCTACTGACAGTGAGCCACGGCGATCCTGCAAGGTGCCGTCATCCACAATGGTCACGCCTTTAGCGGCGACCCGCTGACCCATTTTACCACTGAACGTAGATGCACCTTTGCGGTTGAAATCACCTTCCAGGCCGTGACCTACCGCCTCATGCAACAACACACCAGGCCAGCCACTGCCTAGTACCACCGGCATAGTGCCCGCCGGTGATGCAACTGCCTGCATATTAACCCGGGCCATGTGCAGCGCATCGTCCGCCAGTTGCTCGTAAACGGGTCTGCCGTTGTCGTCAGACTGGAAAAACGAATAGGTGTGCCGTCCGCCTGCACCTGAACTGCCGCGCTCCCGACGGTCACCGTTTTCCATCAGCACAGAACAGTTTAGCCTCACCAACGGTCGGATGTCAGTGGCAAAGGTGCCGTCGCTGGCAGCCACCAGCACTTCTTCGTACACCCCTGTCAGACTGACCACAACCTGGTTAATCTCAGGCTCCTGACGTCTGACATACGCGTCAACCGCCTTAAGTAACGCGACTTTCTCGGCCTCTTCCATACCCAGCAGAGGGTTGTCAGCCTGATAACGGTTCGGATATTGCTGTTCACCAAACCCGCTTACAGCGGTTTTGCCACCAGCCGGCGCAATCGTTCGTGCAGCCTTGCAGGCTTTGGTTAGTGCTTCATTGCTGATTTCATCAGAGTACGCGAAACCGGTTTTTTCACCACTGATGGCTCTTACACCCACGCCTCGCTCAATGTTATAACTGCCTTCTTTAATGATGCCGTCTTCCAGCACCCAGCTTTCGTGCTGACTAGACTGAAAGTACAGGTCAGCGTAATCGGTGTCATGACTGTGAATCTGGCCCAGCGCCTTTTCCAGCGCGGACATGTCCAGTCCCGAATCAGTCAGTAAATGGCTAGCTACGTTATTTGACAAAATCGCTCCTGAATTGGTTATGTTGGCTTACCGGCATACTCATTTTGAGCTCTTCTCTGTCGCTGACAGAAACCCGTGCCTGAGCGGTACCTAATTGCGCGCCTAGTTCGGCCAGCGTATCACCCCACGGCGAATAAATAACACTGTGCCCGAATGTCTGGCGTCCGTTGGCATGTTCACCGGTTTGGTTCGGCGCGACAACAAAGCATTGTTTTTCAATTGCCCGTGCCCGGACCAGTGTATGCCAGTGCGCATTGCCGGTATGCTGGGTAAATGCAGCAGGTAATACCAGAATATCGACATCACCCATAGCATTGAATAGCCCTGGAAAGCGTACATCATAACACACTGCCAGCCCGATTCGCCCTATCGGCGTATCGCAAACCACGACCCGATCACCCGCCTGGGTATATTTAGACTCCTGGTAGCTACCAGTATTGTCCTTAATGGCTACGTCAAACATATGAATTTTCTTGTATTCATCGATAACATTGCCATCCGGCCCGACTAAAAGACAGGACGCAGTAAATTTGTCCGGTTCCTCAGAAACCAGCGGGAAGGTACCGGTCACCAGATAAACGCCATACTTTTTAGCCATATCCTGCATAGCCTGGCCGATTTTACCGCTATAGCGCGCCTCAGCCACATCCAGCAATTCACGGTCGCGGGTACCAAAGCGTGCAAAGCATTCGGGTAATACCACCAGCGTCGGCTCACTGGTATCCAGCGTATCCAGCTGTTTTTCTACGTATGCCAGGTTTTCGTCAATATCAGGCTGACTCGTCATTTGAACGGCGACCAGATTAACCATCTTGTACCTCCAGATTTAATCTTTCCAGGTCGGGTTTTGACAGCGGCGTCGGCTTTTCATTCTTATTTTTTTGTCTTGCCGGCAACGTCACTTCTTTACTGTCTCGCCCAACCTCAGTGAATTCAGGATTGTCCCAGGTACCTCTTACCTTGTAATTAACATTGGAGATTACTTTGGCCGACGTCAACACCTGGTCGATAGCCAGCGCGGCGAGTGCAGTAGGCGGCGATGCCAGAAAATAGACCAGAACCGGCAGGTTACCGGTCACATTAGGGGTAAACGACACATCATAATTTAATTTTTGAGCCGCCAGATTCGTCACCCCTTTGATAGTAATTTCGCCTGCACCACCATCAATAACAGTATCGTCCGTCGTTGCCCGGCCATCTGCAATCGATAAGGTGCCGCTCATATCATCATAGAAAAAGCCTTTGGCAAAAACATCTCTGAAATCCAGACTGAGCTTGCGAACCAGCGAGTTAAGGCTAAACAAAGTAAATATGCGAGAGCCTTTGTCACTGAGCTCGCTCAGGTATCCGTCGGTAAGGCGCCAGTTTATATCGCCATTTAGCTGCTCAACGGAAAAGTCCATGGGCGACTCGGGCCAGTCCAGGCTAAACGCGATTGAGGCGGCCGAGTCTTTAATACCGGAATTGACGTTTAGGTCCTGCAGCATACGCCCCACGTCATCACTTTGAAGTGTCCCGGTCAGGGTTGTAGTTTGTGTTTGTGTATTCCAGTTACCGGTGGCATTAATCTGGGTATGTTTGTTACTGGTACTGAGTTGGCGAATCACCATGCCGTTATCGCCGCGCACCACATCCAGGGTTACCTGCCCCAGGGCATTGCCCAGCAACGTACACTGCTGACAAAACGCATAAACCGGCGGCAGACTTTCGGCCGACCACTTAACCGAAGTCGCCTCTTCTGACGGTTCAGGTGTTGTCCACTCGGGTAAGTTAATATAATCAGCTTCTACCCGGATACCTCTTTTCAGGAAATCTTCATAAATACTGACATTTGCCCGCGCCTGCTTGGTATCAATATCCAGCAACCAGTTATTACTGTTTTGCTTGGCGGTGATATCAACATTGGTCAGTGTCTGGCCCGCAACGATGAGCTCATCAGTCATTATAAAAAGCCGCTGAGGTACCGCAAACAGTGCTGGCTGCTCGTCTTCGGTGTCTGTCTGTTCTGAGATAAGCTCGTCAATGACGGAGTACCAGCTACCGGCATCGATGCGAGGCAAGTTCGCCGAAACGCTTAACCCAATACCGCGACCGGTAAAGTCACTTTTACCCAGTGCCAGATGAGCCCGGGAAAACTGCATTTCCTGATGAGGCAGAATGCCGTCAAATGCAATATCGTCACCCAGTAAGGCTTTTATCGTTGACGCTTTTGCATCCCCTACGCTGGAAATGGCAAACCGTTTGACGGTATCAGCGGGTTTATCAAACGGTGCGGGCAAGCCAGACTGCGTATTTTCAAGGGTTGAGGTGATGCTGGCCGTATAGGTAAAACCCTCAGCCGGTAGCTGTACCGATACATTGGCCTGCCAGTCACTGTCACCCGACAGATAGCCGCCAAGCTTGTCGCTAAAACGGCTGGAAAGTGCACCAAGGTCCCAGTGTCCTTTAGCGCCGATATCGACCCCGTAGCCGTCATCTTTTTTCCCGCCGGTAACCGCCAGCGACAACGGCTGCCCTAACAAAGAGGCCTGCATTGATTCTGTATTGATATTTTCATTTAAAAAGGCAATGTCGCCACGGGCGTCATTCAGCGTCATATTCAGTCGTGGCAGCTTGACCACATTACCATTGAGGCTGGCGGTGCCCTTGGCCACGACATTGGCGCTATCCAGAGGAATAGTCAGGGTCAGGTTTGTACTCACAGGCCCGCTGATTTGTACCTCTTCGGATAACACATTGCCTAATGACTCAGAAAGTGAACTTTGCATCATCAGCGCACTTAATTGTTCGCCGGTGCCGTTGCCTGTGGCGGCAATGTTGAGATTCGCGGTACCTGACAGCGGAATAATAGAAGCTTCTAAATCACTAAGCTGAATGCCAGCCAGTGTGGCAGCGGGCGCTTTCATTACCAACCCGTTATTTTCAAACTCTAATGCCATATTCATGTCATCGAGCGCAGGCCACTGCTTGGAGAAGTCAAACGCGCTCTCCTGCAAGAAGGTGTAAGCCTGAAAAACCCCGGAGTTATCAGAAAACGGAAAGTTGCCGGGTTTCCCGTGCCACAGGATCCGTGTATTGGCGACTTCTCCTTTCCCGGTCAGGGCACGGGTGAGATAGTCGGCGGTGTTTTTACCCATGAGGGTTGCCGGAAACAGCTTCTTCGCGCTATCAACCGGCATATCACTCACCGTGGTAAACAGACTGAGATCAGCATCAGAAAGATTCAAGCGCAGACTTTGGGTTACCTTTGCCACTGCCGTATCAAGTATCAGGTCATCATAACTGAGCATCCAGTTCTGTTGTCCGTTCGTCTGGAGCGGGTAGATATAGATATTGGCATCGAGCTGATTCAGGCCAATATTTTCCGGTAGCAGCGTATCAGTAAGCAGCATCGCATCGCGGCTTTGAACACGCACAGCCCCCTGACTGTTATTCCAGTTAATATCAATATCGAGCTGCTGCAGCCCCGGGATCCCGTCATGCTGCTGCCAGCTGACATCCAGTAATTTAGCCGTTACCGCGAGGCCAGCCTGACCAGCTTTCATCTGCAGAGTAGCCAGTTGACCGGTGGGGGCGAAGTCCCTGACATCATCATCCGCGGTATCGTCAGTGAACAAAGGCAATAGAACAAGAAACGGATTCACCGGGGTCGGCTTAACGGTGTTTATCAGGAGCCCGTCACCCTGTGACCAGCGACCAACCAAATCGGTTACCAGGCGCTGCTTATTTGATACGACTTCTAACTGGTCAATCCGAAAATACCAGTGATCATTTTTAGGCAGAGCCTGAAAGCTCCCACCGAGAATACCAGTACTGACCGTAACATTATCCTGCCCGCCCCAGGTCAGGCGACTGTCATGAATCTGTGTGAATACCGCGCTTATTTTACTGTTTTCTACTTCTGCCCAGGCTTCCAGATTAGCGCGGCTTTCTTTAAGTGGCCGTCGGGTTTGCAGCTTGCCACTCACCCAGGGCGAAATATCAACATCCTCGGCTTGCGCATAAAGCGTGCCGCGAAGGTTGTCTTTGCCGCCATCAAGATCAATAAGAAACGTTGCTGCATTACTGGCTAGTTCCTGCACACGGAATGCCCCTGCACCACGGTGCTGCCCGTTGCGATTCAGCCAGGACAGTTCGCTGACTTCAATGACCTGCTCAGTATCTTCCTTCAACAGCGTCACTACACCATCACGCAGCGAAAAACGCTCAAGCTGTTCCAGAAACAAATCGTGGAGGGCATCAATAACGGGATAGTCGGAAGGCTGCTCATCACTGTTTAGGCGAGTGGTATCAACAATCAGCGCTACGCCATCCAGATTAAACTGCTTCGAGGAAAGCTGCCCGGTTGTCAGTGACTGCCAGAAATTCAGCTCGATATCGATATTGTCGATATCCATTGCAATAGGAGACTGAGCGTTGCTTTGAAGTTTAACATCCTCAAGAACAATGCTCGGGCCGCTTTGCAGCCAGTCAGCTTTCAGGGTACCAATGGAAAGCGCAACGCCGTATTGCTGGTTGATATATTCTTCCAGTAACGGCTTCTTATTATCCAGGTAAGGTAATGAGTAGCGCAGCACGCTCAGCAGTACAGCAAAGAGTACCAGAAAGACCGCCAGCCCCAGCCATAGCTTTTTCGCCGTCCAGGTGACGGCTTTACCTGCGATTTCTCTTTTCTTTCCCACGCGACTCTTTCACTTACTGCTAATGAGCTGACAGATGATGTCAGCCAGACACTCTCTACATCATGACAACGTCATATTTGTCCTGATTATAAAGCGGCTCGGTCTGCACTTTGATTTGCTTGGAAACAAACACTTCAAGCTCGGCCAGCATGTGCGATTCCTCACCTAACAGTGCTTCGGCCACATGCGGCGATGCATAAACAACAAACTTATCGGCATCATAAGCACGATTGACCCGCACAATCTCGCGCATGATTTCAAAACAGATAGTCTCAATCGTTTTCATGGTACCACGGCCCTTACATACCGGGCAGTCACCACATAACACATGTTCAAGGCTTTCACGGGTGCGTTTACGGGTCATTTCAATAAGCCCTAATGCCGTAAAGCCATGGATGTTTATTTTGGCGCGATCTTTACTGGTAGCCACTTCCAGACTATGTAAGACCCGTCGTTTATGATCAGGTTCAGTCATATCGATAAAGTCGATAAGAATCATACCGCCGAGATTTCGCAGCCGTAACTGCCGAGCAATGGCCAGCGTGGCTTCGATATTGGTGTTAAAAATAGTTTCTTCGAGGTTTCGGTGACCGACAAAAGCACCGGTATTGATGTCGATGGTTGTCATGGCCTCGGTCTGGTCGATAATCAGGTAGCCACCTGATTTCAAATCGACTCTGCGCTCAAGCGCGCGCTGCACCTCGTTTTCAACATCATACAGGTCGAATATAGGGCGGTCGCCGCGGTAATAATCCAGCTTATTACTTAATTCAGGCACATATTCTTTGGTGAATTCTTCAAGCTCATGAAAGGACAATTTTGAGTCGATGCGAATACGGTCAAGCTCAGTGCCGACAAAGTCGCGGATAACCCGTCTTGCCAGCGGCAGATCTTCATAAAGCACATTCGACTTTTTCTTTTTCATTCGCTGTTGAATTTTATTCCACAGCCGGCGCAAGAACGCCGCATCCTGAGACAGCTCTGTCTTACTTACGCCTTCTGCCGCGGTACGCAGGATAAATCCACCGTCATCGTCGCAAAATTCTTCCATCAATGTTTTCAGGCGTTCGCGTTCGTTCTCATCTTCGATGCGCTGAGACACGCCCACATGGGTCACACTGGGCATGAACACCAGATACCTTGAGGGAATGGTAATGTCAGTGGTCAGGCGTGCGCCCTTGGTACCGATAGGATCTTTAACCACCTGCACCACTATTTCCTGCCCTTCGCGCACCAGTTCGCGGATGTCCTGCTTCTGAATATGGCTGGCAGTCACTTCACCGACAATCTCGTTATGCAGAACGATGTCTGATGCGTGTAAAAACGCGGCTTTTTCCAGGCCAATATCAACAAATGCCGCCTGCATGCCCGGCAATACCCGACTGACCTTACCGCGGTACATGTTACCGACCAGGCCTTTTTTGGTATGTCGCTCTACGTGTATTTCCTGCAATATGCCATTTTCAATCAGTGCCACCCGCGACTCTGATGGTGTGACGTTTATCAGCAACTCACCACTCATGCATCCACCCCGAAT
Source organism: Salinimonas iocasae (assembly GCF_006228385.1). Lineage (GTDB taxonomy): Bacteria > Pseudomonadota > Gammaproteobacteria > Enterobacterales > Alteromonadaceae > Alteromonas > Alteromonas iocasae. The sequence goes on along the minus strand of NZ_CP039852.1, from coordinate 274,222 downwards.
TCGTTTAACAGGCATCGTGTTTCATATAATGGCAGACCAATCACTGCACTTACACTACCTTTAACAGATTTTACAAACTGACCGCCTATTCCTTGGATAGCATAACTGCCGGCTTTGTCTGCCGGTTCGCCGGTAGCCCAGTATTGACGACACTGTGCTTCACTAACCGGCGCAAAATGCACTTCGGTTGTTATGGTTTGTGTAATCTGGCGCTGTGCATCCATCACGCTGATAGACGTCAGTACCTCATGCACCTGACCGGAAAGTCGCTGTAGCATGGCGATGCAATCTTCCTCATCTGCTGGTTTGCCCAGGCTTTCTCCCTCAAAGGCAATCAGCGTATCTGATGCCAGTATGATGGCATCACGGCGTTGCGCATCACCTAAACGACCAAAGGCGGTCAACGCTTTTTCTGCGGCCAGCCTCTCTACCATCGCTTTCGGCGTCTCGCCACTTTTAGCAGATTCATCGATATCCACCGGCATTTGAGTATGGGTAAATCCCATCTGATTTAACAGCGCCGTTCGGCGGGGTGACGCGGATGCAAGGATGAGGGTCATGATAAACGAGTCCCTGATTCAGGTAATTGTTAACTGTCGGCGTAACTTTCTCAGCAGCCAGAATATCCAGGGCCACAGTATCATTGAACTGAAAATTGGCCATAAATAGGCAAACTGAAACGGTATGTCCGTCAACAAGTGTTGCAGCCAGAACAAGACCAGGTGATACAAAGAACATAACAAGCCGATGATGATCGCCTGTTGCCAGACCGAATAGTTGCGCAAACGCTGATAATTGGCCGCCAAAACATACACCGAGGCACTTAATGCCAGGCTGTGAATTCCTAAAGCAGTCCCCAATAGAATATCCATAGCCAGACCAGCTAAGAAGGCAACACCAACATTCACCCTGTGTGGCAACGCCATTGTCCAGTACGCAAGTACAATCAGCACCCAGTCAGGTCTGTATAAATCTGCCTGAATAGGCAGCGGCATAATTTGTAAAACCAGGGCAACCAGAATGGTTGATGTAATAACGTAGTGACGGGCCCGCAACATAATGGTGACTACTCTCCCTGCTGCGTAGCAGCACGTGATGATTCTTGCGCCTGCTGTTCAGTTTCGGTATCAGGCTCTTGTTGCGGCCATAGCAACAACAGATGTTTGAGGCGGTCGAGTCTGGCAAGTGGTTGTGCAGTAACAGTGGCAAATGGTCGTCCCTCATCATGCACAACGGAGGAAACACGGGCGACCGGATAGCCTTCCGGGAAGACTTCGCCTAAGCCTGATGACACCAGCATATCGCCCTCCTGAACATCGACACTGTGGGGGACGTGCTCTAAAAACAGTTCATCAAACGCGCCGTTGCCCGTTGCAACAAAGCGAATGTTGTTACGTAATGACCGAACCGGAATAGCGTGAGTGACATCAGAAATTAGCACCACACGACTGTTCGTTGTGCCTACTTCCATTACCTGCCCGACAATACCGCGATCATCTAAAACCGACTGTGAAAGATAAACACCATCCAGCGCACCCTTGTTGATCATGATTTGCTGACTGAACGGATTGTTGTCCACCGCCATCAGCTCGGCCACCATTTTACGCACCTGGGGTTTTACCGGCACATCCAGCAGTTTTCTCAGCTCAGCATTTTCAGCCTGTAACACATTGAACCGCTGAAGCTGCTCACTCATTTTAAGGTTCTGATTGGTCAGCCGCTCATTATCGGCCAGTAAGGCCTGATGGGAGGTGAGGCGTTGCGCACTTTCGTTAAGCAATACTTTAGGCAAATTCGCTATGTATTGCAGCGGACTCATGATGGAGTTCAGGTACACCCGGGTAGACTGAAAAGCATCAAGTTTGTGGTCTGCAAAGATCAACAAAACCGACAAGGCTATAGCAAGCGCAAGTCGGTTGTTCAGCGATGGGCCGCGGGTAAATATGGTATCCATTAAGAACCAACAGGCAGCGTAATTGCTGCCTGCCTGATGTTATTCGTAAGTGAAAAGATCGCCGCCGTGGAGGTCGATCATGTCAAAGGCTTTACCACCACCGCGGGCTACGCAGGTCAGCGGGTCATCGGCAATCACGACCGGAATACCGGTTTCTTCCATCAGCAAACGGTCCAGATCTTTCAGCAATGCACCACCGCCGGTAAGCACCATGCCGCGCTCTGAAATGTCTGACGCCAGCTCTGGTGGCGACTGTTCCAGCGCAACCATCACCGCAGACACGATACCAGTGAGCGGTTCCTGCAGCGCTTCAAGGATTTCGTTAGAGTTAAGCGTGAAGCCGCGAGGTACACCTTCTGCCAGATTACGACCGCGCACTTCAATCTCACGTACTTCCTCGCCCGGATACGCAGCACCAATCTCATGCTTGATACGCTCGGCTGTTGCCTCACCAATCAAAGAGCCGAAGTTACGGCGAACGTAGTTGATGATGGCTTCATCAAATTTGTCACCACCGATACGAACTGATGACGAATACACCACACCATTTAGTGAGATAATCGCAACTTCTGTCGTACCACCACCGATATCGACAACCATCGAACCTGTGGCTTCTGAAACCGGTAACCCGGCACCAATCGCCGCAGCCATAGGCTCGTCGATCAGATAGACTTCCCGGGCGCCTGCACCTAGTGCAGATTCGCGAATTGCACGACGCTCTACCTGGGTTGACCCGCAGGGTACACAGACCAGTACACGAGGGCTGGGACGCAGAAAGTTGTTATCATGAACTTGTTTGATGAAGTGCTGAAGCATTTTCTCTGTAACAAAGAAGTCAGCGATAACCCCGTCTTTCATCGGGCGAATAGCGCGAATGTTGCCAGGTGTACGACCCAGCATACGCTTGGCTTCCGCACCCACTGCGGCCACGCTTTTCGGACCACCGGCGCGCTCTTGCCGAATAGCAACAACTGAAGGTTCGTTTAACACTATGCCCTGATCTTTCACATAGATCAGCGTATTAGCTGTTCCGAGGTCGATGGACAAATCATTAGAAAACATGCCCCGAAGCTTTTTAAACATGAAATACAAATTCCTGTAACTGTACGCTGGTCGCGGTGATAGGTGAGGTGAGCACGCACCAGCAAAGACGTCGTTAATTATCACCACACTTTAACAACGGGGGGTGGTTTGGGCAAGTCAAGACCACTCTCAACACACTTTTTTCCCCATTAAATTTGCTTCGTCTCAGGCTAGTGACAACTTACCTTTCCAGACAGCGAGCAAATTAAGACCGGGCCAAATTTTTGTTAACTTTTACCATGCGGGTAAAACTACGGCTACCAGTCGATTTTTCCGGTGCGAATAATATAATCAAACCGGTCGCCAGAGCTAATAGAAAATCGACAATATGCATTTACGGCCTCACCATTTTCCAGATCGCCGCGCACATAGCGCCCTTTCACTCTGAATCCTTCTACTTCCATTGGTTCATCGAGTAACTGCAACCACAGTGTATCGCAGGCGTCGTCTTCGTCAGCCACCCTGGGATAACCAAAGCTGGCCATGGCCAGGGGACGTCTCGATTTTTCTCTGTCCTGCGCATCATAATGAACCATCATTATACGTGGTGGTTGTTTTTCTGACTGCCACTGCCAGTGAGCGTAGCCAGCATTATGCTGTAACCGCGTGGCCATTTTCTTCAGGGCCTGGCGATGGAAGCCCGGATCAGACTGGTCGAAATACCAGATAAGCCCAGCCAGAACCGTTGCAAAGACAATGGCGATGATCACATTCAGTTGCACACCACCCTGTGCAGATGCTAAACCAAATTGTCTGTTATTAACCAATGGCAACTTCACTCTATCAGCTATAGTAGGCTATGTATCGGCGTTACTGGCACATAAGTTTAATACTATGTCATAGGACAGCATACTTTACTGCCGGCTCGCCGGCTCACGCAGGATAATAACCCCCCAGTAACGATGATCTTTTTCGATAACCTGCCAGCCACGGCGCGTTAAATAGCGACTCAAAAAGCGATTGGTCATCGCATGGGCAAATAACACAACCTTGTGATGCGTTTCAGCTCTCTCGACAAGCAATTCACATGCCTGTTCGACCCTGCGTCTGGCTTGGGAAAATGACTCAAAGGGACCGCGCCGGCCGGCAATCCACATCGCACGATTCAGATACACCCACGTCCATGCGTTCAGCGTAAACGGTAACCGGTAGCGGGGAATGTCCATTTCATTAAACGCAGCGTTAGACTCTGTTGCGGGTTGACCGGTATAACGCTGTGCCGACAATCGGGCACGATGCAGTGCGCTGGAAATGGTATAGTGTTGGCTAAAGTCACGCTGGCACCGTGGCTGGCTGTCAGGGTGTAAATCGCAGCGGTTATAGTTTTTTACCCAGCGGGCGAACCCACTGCTGGACAACCTGTCGTTATTTTCAGACGCCGGACGCCCATGACGGACCAGCACAATTTCCCTGTCAGACATTCACTTATCGATATATTGCGGATGATTCGTTATGCACCATAATCAAAGCAACGTAACAGCGCAACCAGAACGTCGTCATGGCGATATCCGCTATTTTCAGGCTATCAGCCAGAACCAACCCATTGTCGACCGGCACCATTCGCTGGAACAAGAAATAGCCCAGGCGGGCGAACATAAGCGCAGTACCACGTTTCGTCACTTATTTACCGACCCGGCCACATTTTTTATTGAGCCTGCCTTTTTTTGCGAAGCGCCTGACACCGTCACTATTGATGAAGGCACCTTCTTTAACCATAACTGTGCGTTGTTGGGCTACCAGAACATCTGCATTGGCAAAGGGGTGTTCATAGGCCCCAATGTCATTATCAGTAGCGGTCCGATAGCTGATTATACAACATCGTCCGCACCGGTGATTATTGAGGACCACGCGTGGATTGGCGCTAACTGTCTGCTACTTCCTGGCGCCCGGATCGGGGCTGCTGCTATTATCGGTGCCAACAGTGCTGTAGCACAGCAAGTGCCAGCCAACAGCCGCTTTTATAACGCGCCGGTGTTTGACCCGGGTTTATCCAGCCACGCCTGAGGCATCAGGGATATCAAAGCCTGCGCTCCGTAAACCGAAGGGTGGTTACTGTCAAAATACAGCGCCTTACCGCCATTAACAGCGTAACACTTCGCTTCATCGCACCAGGTATCCCCGGGGCGGATAACCTTCACACTGTCAGGATAGTTGGCGCTGTTTAAGTGTTTAAGAATCACTGCGTTGCGCTTTTGGTAGTAAGCTTTGGATGTGCCTATGACCTGGTCGGTGCTTTCATTGAACAGGTCCTTCGATGCCACCAGCAGCGGCACGGTCCTGGCAATCTCCGGTACCGGATACATGATAACAACCTGCGACTTATGGCTGGCAAGTTTATTTATTGCGGCATCAAACGAGCGCAGAATACGCGCGGTGCGTTCAGGGTTAGCATCCGCCGGTACTGCCGGATAATCAGGGATATGGTCACCAAACAGGGTCCAGGAATAACGGTGATTAATAAGCACATTGTCTATTCTGTCATCGCTGATAATGTCTGCTACCGCTTCTTTGTACCAGCGGGTACACCGGCTGGTTCCGTTTTCCTGCAACAGTGACGGTGCGCATCCGGAAAAGGTATAGTGCTTTATCCCTTCGTTCTGTTCATCCAGACGCTTGGCAAGCGCATAGGCCAATTCAACGCTATGACTGTCACCAAATACCGCCCAGGTAACATTCTCATTTTCATACTCACAGGCATCGCGAGGGTTATCGTATTCATCGATATGGCATTTTTCGCGATAGGGGCTCGGGCTCATTGAGGCCAGCAAAGACTGCATGTCAGGTGTAAACCGGCCTGACAGTCCCTGCTGAGTCATTATTGTAAGCCCTGCTACCATCGCCAGTGCGCCAATCCATACTGGCTTTGCGCGCCATACAGCAGTAAGCGACTCAATGCGCTGCCAGCGGATATTCTCAATAAACCGATAACTGAGAAATCCGAACACGACAGAGAGAATAATGCCAGCTACCCACCAGTACGCAATATCGTAGCGATAACCGAAAACCACTAACGGCCAGTGCCACAGGTAGATAGAGTAAGACCATCGCCCAAGGGGCTGGAACAGCCAGTTATTGGTCAGCCAGCTATTCTGCACTCCCGCCATAATGACCATTGCAGTTCCCAGCACAGGCACGATTGCCCACGTACCAGGCCAGGCATAGGTAGCATCGACGATTGCATAGGCCAGACCGATAAGCAGGATACCTGTCCAGGCTACAACCCGGGCGGCGTTTTTGTGCAGTTTAACCGGATAGAGAAATACCAGTCCGCCGGCCAGCAACTCCCAGGAACGGGTTGCCAGTAAGTAATAGGAGGCGCTGGGCCACAAGGCTGATGTTGAAATACTGAATATCAGAAGCGCCAGTGTCATTACCAGTACACCATGACGCAGTTTATCAATTCCCAGCAGAGGTTTAAGAGCCAGTAATATCAGCGGGTAAATCAGGTAGAACTGCCACTCTACCGCCAGCGACCAGGTATGCAGCAGCCACTTTTCATGAGATGCCGCATCAAAATACCCGGCCTCCTGCCAGTAAACAAAATTGGAGATAAAGGTAATACTGCTGGCAGCGTGCTTACCTAACGCTTCGTATTCTTCTGGAAAAAGCAGAAACCAACCGGCAAGCACAACCGTCAGACACAACATTGCCAGCGCGGGTATAATGCGGTTAGCCCGCGCGATATAAAATTTGATGAGACTAAACGAAGATTTCTCAAAGCCGCGAAAGATGATGCTTGTCATCAAAAAGCCGGAAATGACAAAAAAGACATCGACACCGGCAAAGCCACCCGGCAGCCAGGAAGGATCAAAGTGAAAGATTACAACGGCAATAACCGCAATAGCCCTGAGGCCGTTAATGTCGTATCGGAAATTCAAGGATTTACTACCAGACATCGTGCCGTGACGCTATACACATCACCGGTCAAAAATAGATAGAACTGATACTCTGGTAAGCGCGGGCAGGTTCATCCTGCCCTGTCCGGCGCGCGCCTGCTATCCAGCCGCAGTGTCAGCCGGTAACAAAACGTTTCTTCCGACCCGTGTGCCCAGCAGTGCCTGCGCAATACTGAAAATGACACAGACCCATAACGCTAATTGCCATTCCCCTAACGCATCATAAATAGCGCCAAGCAGTAACGGGCCGGTGGCAGCAATACAGTAGCCCAGCGTTTGCGCTGCACTGGATAAAGAAGCCGCCTGGTCGCCGTTGCGTGCCCGTAAGCCTAAAAATGACAGCGCAAGAATAAAGTTCGCTCCAATACCAAAGCCCAGTAGCGCAGCCCAAAGATATGCCAAAGATGGCAGCACCATGATGCCGGCAAAGCCAGCCAGGTTCACTGCCGTCATGGTTGCGCTTAATCCCCGCTGATCTGACAGTCTCGCCATTGCCGGTACAATCACCAGACCAGGTAAGGCGCCTGCAAACTGAAAAACACCATGAATTGAGCCCGCCTGGGCATCGCTGAAGCCAGCTTCACCCACCACGGCCGGTAACCAGCTGACCACCGAATAATATAAAAACGAATTGCAGGCAAAAAAACCACACACCTGCCAGGTAAGCAGCGATCTGAAAATAGAACGGCCCGGCTTTTTAACACTGCCCGGTTCAGGTTTACGGGTACCCTTTAGCTGGGTAAGCCACAATATGCCTGAAATAACAGGCATGACTAACATCGCCAGCAGCGCAATTTGCCAGTCACCCCATGAGGCATCCGCAATGGGGATGACAAGTGCAGACCATAGCGCCGCCATGATCCCCATAGCCAGCACATAGGCAGATGTCAGCAAGGCAATATGGTTGGGAAAGCGTGACTTTACTACCCCGGGAAGCAATACATTCCCGGCAGCTATGCCCGCCCCGATAATAACGGTACCGGAAAACAGCCAGAACAGTCCCCCTGCCGACCGGGCTGCTATACCAATGCCAATCAGCACTAACGCTGCCAACAACATTCGCTCCATGCCGTAGCGTCTGGACAAGCGTGGAATAAGCGGAGATACCACCATAAAGACTATCAGCGGGAGGGTAATCATCAGGCCGGCGGTACTGGCATTGATGGATAAGCTGGTTTGCAAATCTGTCAGTAGCGGCGCCACACCGGTAAACGGTGCGCGCAGATTAGCTGCCACCATCATAATGGCGAAAAACAAAAACAACGGAAAGCCAGAAGAAGTGGCTGATGATGATGGTGAAGTGTGCATTATGTCCCGGGCAGTGAAATTCTCAGGCGCAGTATTCTACGGATATGTTCGCAGAATGCAGCTTTTAATCGTTTACCTGCGCGTCTTGTCAGTGCAGCCGGAGACTTTATCGGTGACAAGTTTATCATTTCAGGCCCAAAAAAAGCTCCGAACATTGTCGGAGCTTTTGACTTAGCGAAATAACAACATGCCTGTTACGGGCAGGTTGGTACATCCTGCATCGAAGGTTCGATACGAATATCAGAAACTTTCAGTGTTACCGGGGCTGATGCGTTGAAGCCAAGTACTGAGAAAACCTCATCAAAGGCTACGCCAGCATCTTTTAAACACTGGGTAGGAATAGCAACTTTCTGCCACTGCGTGCTCTGTTGAGCAAAATCCTTAAGTGCAACGCTGCCTTCGCAGTCTTCACCACACATCATGCTCACCTGAACATCGGCATCGGCTTTTGATAGCTGAACCGCCATGTGGATAGCTGCACTCTCAGTGAGATAGTCACGCAGATCTTCGGGGAACTGAGCAGCAAAACGAACTGTTGCTTTATCTTTGAAGGTCAGTTCCAGCGTGTCTTCCTGCACATTACGATCAGTGGTGCGAACATCCGCGCCTTTTACTGACATCGTGTTACTGGTCATAACATGCTGGCCATCTGCATCCAGTACCTCAAGATGCCACGGCTTCTGGATATCACGCACAAAGATTTCATGCGCAAGCACCAGGTCTTCATCTGCGCCAGCTTCTTCGGAAAGTGGTGCATCGATGGGGTCCTCTTCGCCATAGCGAAGGCCATAGCCATAGTCAAACTGCGCTTTCTGACCATCATCTTTGTTCACGATTTGCGTTGGCTTCGCAGGCCATGAGAATGAAAGCTTACCCTGCATCGGATAATCAACGTCACCATTGTTATCAGTGAACAGCACATCTGCAACGCCCTGCCCTTCTGAGCCAGGTAACCAGGCAACAACAAATGCGTCACTGGCGTTTATTTCAGGATTGGTCCATAGCGGTCGGCCAGTGATAAATACTGAAACCACCGGAATATTCTGAGACTTCAACTGGCGAAGAAGCGCCAGGTCAGTTTTGTCGCCGCGCTGGTATTCCAGGTTCGACAAGTCGCCGTTACCTTCTGCGTAAGGGTTTTCGCCGAACACGACGATAGCCACGTCAGGCTTTTGCTCAAAACTGCCATCTTCAGACAATGTCGCCGTTCCGCCGGCAGCTTTTACCGCTTGTTCAATACCGCCATATATAGAGGTAGCACCGGGGAAATCACTGTTTTTATTACCGGTACCCTGCCAGGTAATGGTCCAGCCGCCCGACTGCTTACCGATATTATCGGCCGCATCACCGGCAACTAACACATTCATGTCAGGAGAAAGCGGTAACACATTATTCTGGTTCTTTAGCATAACCAGAGACTTTCTGACCGCCTCACGGGCAACAGCGCGATGCTCATCAGAGCCAATAACATCTGATTTTGCTGATAGCGCTCTGTTGGCCGGAGATGGCAAATCGAACAGGCCAACCCTTACTTTCACGCGAAGCACACGACGCACAGCATCATCAAGACGCTCTTGCGAAATCTCACCGCTTTTAACCTGCGCTACTGTGTTTTCAAATAATGGCTTCCATGCATCGGTTGGCACCATGTAAACGTCAAGCCCGGCATTAATTGCCTGCGGGCAGCTTTCATTAGTACAACCTTCTATCTGGCCGTGACCATTCCAGTCACCCACAACAAAGCCGTCAAAGCCCATCTTTTCTTTCAACACGTTCGTTAGCAGGTACTTGCTGCCATGAATCTTTTTGCCGTGCCAGCTATTAAAAGATGCCATAACAGATTGAGCACCGGCATTCAGGCCATGCACATAACCCTGGGCATGAATACGATAAAGGGTTTCTTCATCCGCCAGGTTATTGCCCTGATCGTCACCACCATCGGTACCACCATCACCTACAAAGTGCTTAACTGTCGAAACCACATGCTCTTCATCAATGTTGCCATCGCTGATGTCACCTTGCAGACCACTGACAATAGCCCGTGCATACTGGCCTACAATTTCAGGGTCTTCTGAGTAGGACTCATAGGTACGTCCCCAGCGGTCATCCCGCGCGGTAGCCACTGTCGGTGCAAAAATCCAGTCGATGCCGGTCGCTCGTACTTCCCGTGCTGTTGCCGTGGCGATCTGCTTCATCAGTTCAGGCTCATGCATTGCGCCCAGACCAATATTGTGCGGGAACAATGTTGCGCCGATAACATTGTTGTGTCCGTGTACCGCATCCGTTCCCCACATAGTAGGAATGGTGCTGCCGTCCAGTGAGTCATCTACTGAGGCTTCATACATCTTATCAGCCAGCGTAATCCAGTCTTCCAGCGTCGCTTGCTTGTTACCATCAGGGAAAGAACCACCACCGTTGAGATATGAGCCAAAGCCATATTTGCGCATGTCTTCAACGGTAACATCGCGAATTTCCGGCTGCATAATTTGCGCAACCTTTTGCTCCAGTGTCATGTCAGCCAATAGTGCTTCCACTTTCGCCTCAACCTCATCACTGTTTTCTGTCTCAAAAGTGATTTCAGGCCAGTAGTCAGGCACTTTTGCATCTGCTGATGGCGGCATTGTCGCCGATGCGGTTTTTGTAGCACTACCAGTTGCTGTCTCAGCCTCTTTTTGCTGGCAGCCGCTTATTATTAGTGCCGCGGCAATAAGGCTCAGCGACTGTTTATAGACTGGTTTCATGAATGTGACTCCTTGCTGGTTGCCGGTATTGAACCAATCACGCCATAGAACGCGATATACAGGTAGCAAAGTACCGGAAGTAGGAACGATAACTGCAGGCCGAAGGCATCGGCTAATGCACCTTGCACCAACGGCACTATCGCGCCGCCTACGATAGCCAGACACAGCATACCCGAACCCTGGGCAGCCTGGCTGCCTAGCCCTTTCAGGGCCAGACTGAAAATTGTTGGGAACATAATTGAGTTACACAGACCTACTGCCAGAATGGTCCACATTGCGACCGAGCCGTCACTGATTACAGAGATAATAATCAACGCGCACGACAGCAAACTGTTAAACGCCAGCAGCTTGCCCGGATCAATTTTTTGCATAATAACAGCACCAATGAAACGCCCGACCATTGCGCCGCCCCAATAATAAGCAATATAAGAAGAAGCCTGTGCTTCACTCATGCCCATTACATTTTCCAAACCCAGATAGTTGACCAAAAAGCTACCAATAGCTACTTCGGCACCCACATAGGTAAACAGTCCCACAACTCCCAGCGCCAGATGACGGTGTTTCAGCACGGAGCTGTCGGCGGAGGTAGCAAGTTCAACATCATCATGCTGAGGTGTGGGCAGCGAGATTTTCACCATAATCGCGGCCATGATTGCCAGCACTGCGGCAAGTGCAAGATAGGGCAACACCACTGAGTCCGCCTGCACCTGAGTCTCCATTGCATCGTGCGAGGAGAACAGCAACATGCCGCCAATGATGGGCGCCACGGTGGTGCCGAGGGAATTGAAGCCCTGAGTCATAGTCAGACGGCTTGATGCAGTATCCGGGTCGCCCATTACCGTAACCAGCGGATTAGCAGCAACCTGCAGAACGGTTACACCTGATGCAAGCACAAAAAGTGAAGCCAGGAACATCCAGTATTGAGTTAAAAAAGCCGACGGTATAAACATGACGCAACCGATAGCGGCTGTAATCAACCCGACGCCGATTCCTTTTTGATAACCCACTTTACTTACCAGTTTACCCGCGGGAATAGACACTAAAAAGTAGGCACCGAAGAAGCAAAACTGTACCAACATTGCCTTGGTATAGCTAAGCGCAAACAGCGCTTTAAGGTGTGGAATAAGAATATCGTTCATGGCGGTGATAAAACCCCACATGAAGAATAAAGAAGTTAGTGCCCACAATGCGAATTGTGAAGTCGAGGGCCTATCAGATGCAATTGCCTGTGACTGGTGACTCATACAACGAACCTTATAATTAGGTAAAAAGTGCTGTAGTGGCAAAAGCTTAGGTTGCGTCCCTAAGTTAATACCGTTGCTTCACTTGTTAATGGTTTGTTGGGCAGTATAGAGTTACGCACATAAAATGCAAGCGCTTACATTTTGAATTAACTTAGTTATACGCAGTTATCGATAAGAAGCAGAGCATCATCATTAACGATAATTTAATCTCAGGAGAGCGCAAAATATGTGCGTTTAACTAGACTTAGAAGGATCTTTGCGGGGTTATGGTGTTTAAATGTTCGTCTATTCGCGCTGGCTTTTTACACAATTATTAACATTTTGGGTTGGTGATTTTTTAATTAACAACTTAAAAACACTTGCATTACAAGTTCGATATTCGTACATTACGCTGAAAGCGCTTACAAAGCGTAAGATACATTTTTGTAAGCGCTTTCTTTTACCCATGTCCGCTGAAGGTGGCTTTTTGTGATAAATGCGTTTTACGTTCATTTTGTAACAGGGACCAAAGGGAAAACCGGCGTAACAGAGTACTTTTACCTGTAAGCGCTTACAAGAAAGCGGACGTTGTTAATCAGGCTGGGGAAACACATGAAAACTACTACATTTAACAAAACACGTATTGCGACATGCTTGTCGCTTGCGATGGGTGCGATGTTATCGCATCAGGCTATGGCTCAGGAAGCGCAAGCCGATGATCAAGAAATTGAAGCAGGTAACTTTGAGGTAATCGAAGTTAGCGGTATCCGTGAAAGTTTGACCAAAGCAATGCTGACAAAGAGAGCAGCATCAGGTGTGGTAGACGCTATCTCAGCTGAAGATATTGGTAAATTCCCGGATACAAACCTTGCAGAATCGCTACAGCGTATCACCGGTGTTGCAATCGACAGAAGCAACGGTGAAGGTAGCCGTATTACCGTTCGTGGTTTCGGCCCTGACTATAACCTGGTAACGCTGAATGGTCGTCAAATGCCGGCGGCAAATATTGAAGCGACCAGCGCATCATCTTCTCGCTCTTTTGACTTTGCCAACTTGCCGTCAGAAGGCGTTTCTGCAGTAGAAGTCTTTAAAACCAGCCTGGCGTCGCAGCCTACCGGTGGTATCGGTTCTACTGTAAACCTGGTAACAGCTAAGCCATTAAGTAACCCTGGTCTTAAAGCCAGTGTTGGCGCCAAAGGTGTTATAGACAACTCTACAGAAACCGGCAGCACTATTACGCCAGAAGTTTCTGGTATCTACAGCCAGACATTCGCTGATGATACATTCGGTATCCAGTTAATTGGTTCTTACCAGGACCGTGACGCCGGTGCAGCAGTCGCTGAAACCGGTAATGGCTGGTATACCATTCGCGGTGACGGCGGTGACTGGGGTTCACTACCCCGTGACGGCAGTTTCACCAACATCCCGGGTCCGAACGACCTGTACTCTGTACCACGTAACCTGGCGTACAACTTCGATGAAATCCGTCGTACCCGTACCAATGGTCAGCTGACTCTGCAATATCGTCCTATCGACGATCTGACAGCGACACTTGATTACACATACTCAGAGCTTGAAACGCGCACAATGCGTCAGCAGCTGTCTACATGGTTTAACGGCCTGCCAGCATACGGTGAATACACGCCAGGCACTAATACCGAAGGCTCAGTAATGGGTCCGGTAATTTATGCTGATTCAACTTGCTGTGATATCGGTCTGGGTACCAGCGATTACACTGCGGTTAACGAAAACAACTCCATCGGTCTGAACGTTGAGTGGATGGCGACCGATAACCTAACGCTGGAAGTGGACTACCACGTATCTGACGCAGAAGCCGGTCCCAAGAATAACCTGGGCAGCAACAACGTTGTTTCCGCGGTTCAGTTCGACCGTGTACTGACTGAAGTAGACTATTCACAGGACTTCCCTGTGATGGACATCACTTATGCTGACGGCGTAAATGGTCTAAGTGCAGACCGTATGCTGACATCGGGCACATCTATCCGTAACAGCTATATGAAGTCTGAAATTGATCAGCTTCAGTTCCGCGGTAATTACTACCTGGACGAAGGCGTAATCACCAGCATCGATTTTGGTTTATCTGCCATCGAAGTGAAAAACCGTTCAGCTTACTCTGTTGCACAGCGCGATACATGGGGCGGCTACGGTACACCGGAAGATTATCCGGATGATATCTTCATGCAGGAAAATCTGCCTGGTCGTTTCGACGATGTACTGGGCAGCAATGGTGCCGACCTTGAGCCGTTCTACTATGGTTCAAACCTGGGCGACCTGATCAGTGCAATTTCTTCAATTGCTGTTGAAAATGGCGACAACCTTGGTCCGTGTGGCACAACTCTTTGTATGGACCCTAACTACCAGGTTGACCGTCGTACGACAGAAGAACAGTGGGCTGCTTACCTGCAGGCTAACATGCAGTTCGATATTGGCAACATGCCAGCCTGGTTGTCTATCGGTGCACGCTATGAAGATACAACTGTAGACTCTACTGCACAGGTTCCGGAAATTGCCTACCTGCGTTGGGATGGTGCCAACGAATTTGGTCTGGTACCAGGAGACTATCAGTTCACCTCTCTGGATGGTGGCTACGACCACTTCCTGCCTTCTGTAGATTTCAAAGTTGAAGTACTGGAAGATTGGTTTGTACGTGCGTCATACAGCAAAACTATTACGCGTCCTGGCTACGCAGATATCCAGGGTGGTCTGACTGTAAACCAGCTTGCACGATTCAATGGCGGTACCGGCGGCGCGGGTAACCCGAACCTGCTACCGTTCGAATCAACTAACATCGATATTTCTACTGAATATTATTACGGTGAAGGCAGCTACGTATCTGTTGCTTACTTCGACAAAGAAGTAGACAACTTTATCGGTACTGACACGTATACTGACACCTTGTTCGATATCGCAACCCCAATCGGTGGTCCGCGTTACGACGAAGCTGTAGCAGCGGTAGGTGACGATTTAGGTGCAATCCGTGATTATTTCATCAGCCAGGGTTATACCAACGAAGCCGGTGAAATTATTGGTCTGGATGGTGAAGATCCGCTTCTGCCAATTACTGTTACTCAGCCGGTTAACTCTGACGCCAGCCGTTCAGTAGACGGTATGGAGTTTGCGGTACAGCACATCTTCGGTGATACTGGTTTCGGCGCTATCGTGAACTACACCATGGTAGACGGTGATGTGGAATATGATAACTACAGCACTGAAACACAGTTCGTACTGTTAGGTCTGAGCGACACTGCTAACGCGGTATTGTTCTACGAGATGGATGCATGGGAAGTGCGTGCAGCGTGGAACTGGCGTGACAAGTTCCCCCGAATTCAGATAATAAGTGCACCACTCATGGTTAACGGGTGATAGATGATCAACTGCCTGTTGGTGGTATTCTAAAGTCGCCAAACAATTAGAGTATTACCATGAGTTACAAGCAGTTGATCGAGGGACAACGATACCAGATTGAGGCCTACTTACGCGAGGGTTTCAGTTATCGGGAGATCGGAAAACGTCTGAGCGTGAGTCACAGCACAATCAGCCGGGAAGTAAATCGCAATAGAATTCGGGATAACCACTATTTGCCGGAAGTCGCTCAGGCAAAAGCACTGAAGCGCCGCAGCCAGGCCGCAAAGTTCAGGATATCTGAACTGACGATTACCTTTGTTGAGTTCGGGCTGAACCAGAAATGGAGCCCTGAGCAGATTGCTGGTGTAGGTAAAATCATCGGTCATCACGTCAGTCACGAATGGATTTATCGCTACGTCCAGCGTGATAAATTACGTGGCGGTAGGTTGTACAAACAGCTGCGCCAGAGTCACAGAAGGTATCGTAAAGGTGACCGTGCGAAGCGGATAATTATCCCGAATCGCGTTGGCATTGAGCATCGTCCCGCTATCGTGAACAAGAAAAAGCGGTTCGGTGACTGGGAAGCTGACACGGTTCTGGGCAAGCAAGGAACGGGCGCGATTGTTAGTTTAGTCGAGCGCAAAAGTAAGCTTTACCTGATACGCAAAGTGCCAGCGAAAAGCGCAGCAGACGTGGCCCGAGCCATGGTTGGGATGCTCTGGAAATATCGAGGTCATGTCCGAACAATCACAGCGGACAACGGCAGCGAATTCTGTGACCACGCGCTGGTCGCTGAGAAGCTCAAAACCAATATCTACTTCGCGAATCCGTACTCATCATGGGAACGCGGACTGAATGAGAACTTCAACGGTTTACTGCGCCAGTACATCCGGAAAGGCACCGATTTACGGACGGTATCGGATAGGCAAATTAGTGAAATAGAGCGGGCATTAAATGCCAGACCGAGAAAGTGCCTCGGCTTCAGGCAACCTGTTGCGGTATTCAATGAATTACGCAAGGCTGCCTAATTTAGCGAGTGGTGCACTTCGGAGTTGAATTCGCGCCTGGCAGCAACCGTTGATGGTAACGGTGGTCAGAACCCAACATATGTTGAAGCCTACGACCAGTTAGATGTTAACGTTCGCTATGCGGTTAACGAAAATCTGGAAGTGTTTGTTGAAGGTATCAACGTGACAGGTGAGTATCAGCGTTCTCACCAACGTCATCCGAATATGCTGGTTAACATCGCTGACGTAGAACCACGTTATAATATTGGTGTACGTTACGCGTTCTAATTAGCAGAACGTCTCTTAATGTGGCATCGTCGGTCTTCCGGCGATGCCCTTTAAGTAACGCTCAGTAAGTTACCCGATACCGGTAGTTTACTCAGCGTTATTTTTGTTTATGAATCCGGCGATTGCGATTCGTTATCATGTCAGGAGTTTACCGTGCATCAGTCTGACTCAGTTAATTCCATCATTGTGCTTGGCGGTGGTACTGCGGGCTGGCTGACGGCCGCCGTTATTGCTGCTGAACATGATATCGCCAAACGACAAGACCTGACTGTTACGGTAGTCGAATCGCCGCAGGTAAAAACATTAGGCGTGGGTGAAGGCACCTGGCCGACCATGCGCGACACCCTGCGCAGAGTTGGTATCAGTGAAACTGAATTTCTTGTCCGCTGCGATGCATCCTTCAAACAGGGCACTTGTTTTAAACAGTGGACCGGCACCAACGGTGATGACACCTACTACCATCCATTTGATTTACCTACGGGCTTTTTCGAATGTGATTTGGCTCACTGGTGGGCGGCGGAGCAACCTGAAACTGCCTTTGCAGATATGCTTTGCGCGCAGCCCGCTTTATGCTCTGCTTCAAAAGCGCCCAAACAACCTCAAACTCCCGCCTACGCGGCGGTAGCAAATTATGGTTATCACCTGGATGCCAGCAAATTCGCTGACATGTTACGTGAACACTGTGTTGACATTTTAGGTGTTAAACATATCAGCGCCCATGTGCAGGATATCCAACGCGACAAAGACAACTACCTCACAGCGCTGCGCACCGATGCGGGCGAAATCCATGGCGATCTGTTTATCGACTGCAGCGGTTTTGCAGCACGATTGATTGGCCAGCACTATGGCAGCGCCTTTAAAAGCGTCTCGCATGTACTGAAAAATGACACGGCAATGGCGGTCCAGGCACCCTATGCGGATGCTGGCTGTGACATCGCCTCTGCCACTGTATCTACCGCGCACCGCAATGGTTGGATTTGGGATATCGCCCTGCCCCATCGCAAAGGGGTGGGTTGTGTGTATAGCAGCGATTTCTGCAGTGACGATGAAGCAAAAGATACTCTGCTGTCATATCTTAAAAACGACACAGTCACCTCACCGGTGAGTGCTGATGCTATCAGAAAGATATCGTTTACGCCCGGTTACCGCGAAACACCGTGGATTAAAAATTGCGTTGCGGTTGGTACATCGGCAGGCTTTTTCGAGCCATTAGAGGCATCGGCGCTGGTGATGACAGAGTTAGCCGCTTTACATATCGCACGCCAGTTGCCTCAAAGCAGACAAGATATGGCCCCCGTTAGTCGCCAGTTTAATCGCAGCTTTGCCACTAAATGGCAGCGGATCATCGACTTTTTGAAACTGCATTATGTATTAAGTGCGCGTACCGACAGTGAATACTGGCGGGCAATGGGCAGCTTGGACAGTGCCTCTGATCAGCTACAAGACTGGCTGCATCTATGGCACAGGCGCCCAATAAACCAGCATGACTTTTTGTATCAGGATGAGGTTTTTCCTCAGGCCAGTTATTTATATATTCTGAACGGGATGGGCTTCGCTCAGTCAGCCCCTCACCGAAACAATGACGACACAAACCGGTTCATTCAGCAAAACGAAAAACGAAAGCAACAATTACTTGCGGGTTTGCCCTCAAACCGTGATTATCTGAATGCCCTCAATCAGTACCGGCATAAAAGCGCCGGGTAAACAGGAGTGACCATGGCAAATCATGTTCTGCTTAATAATGTTGAGCATAAAAACTTAAAAATCCGTCAGGTACATGGCGAAAAATATAATGAAGACCAAATGTGTGTACCTGTATTTCCCGCCGAGATGAGACTTGCGCAGGCACATTATCCGCTGATGTTTGCAAAAGACAAAGAGGGAAATTATCAGATGGTTGCGCTGCTGGGATTTGAGCAGGGCGAGAATTTGTTTTTAAACGGTGACGAGTGGATGGCAAGTTACAAGCCGCTGGTTATTGAGAAAGGTCCGTTTCTGATTGGCCGCAACGATCAGCAGCCTGACCAGCTTTCTATTCATATTGATATGGACGATGACAGAGTCAATGAGCAAGATGGCGAGTCGGTATTCCTTCCGCACGGTGGCACTACTGAATATACAGATAATATCAGTAATGTTTTAAGCGCGCTGCACGAAGGCCAGCAGGCGCATCAGACGTTCATTGAAAAATGCGAGTCCTTATCCCTTATCGAACCTTTTGTTCTTGATATCGATATGGAAGACTCAGGCACCCATCGCCTGGCTGGCTTTTTTACTATCAACGAAGACACTTTTGCCAACCTGACGAACGATCAAATTGTCGACCTGCGCAATGCTGACTGCCTTGAGTCGGTTTACATGATGCTGGCTTCGCTCTCGCAGTTGTCTTCACTTATTCGTAAGAAAAAAGCCGTTTGATATGCAACCTGTAGCCATCGCCCCCTGTCCGGATGAAAGCGAACTTCTGACACATTTGCGTCAACAGTCAACGCCGCAGGTAATGCGTGGCCTGGTGGCACAATGGCCGGTGGTAAAAGCCGCGGGTCAGTCCAACGAAGCGCTCGTTGATTATCTGGCCCGGTTTGATAACAGGACGGTGGTTGACAGCTTGCACCTGGATGCCAGATACGATGGCCGGATGTTTTATAATGAACAAATGGACGGCTTTAATTTTTCGCGCAAGCGCCAGCCGTTTATTACGGCATTGCATACATTGCTTGAGCGTCAGCATTCACCGGATGCGGATTCGCTCTACGTAGGTTCTACCAGTGTCGCACAATGCCTGCCGGGCTTTTTGACCGAAAACCCCATCGCGCTGGACGACGCCGAGCCGCTGGCAACGCTGTGGATAGGCAATAAAAGTCGTATTGCCGCACATTATGATGCGCCGGATAACCTAATCTGTGTTACGGCCGGTAAACGCAAAGTTACGTTGTTTCCGCCAGAACAGGTAGAGAATTTGTATGTTGGTCCGCTGCACATTACACCGGCCGGTCAGGCGGTCAGTCTGGTAGATTTCCATAAACCGGACTTCGAGAAGTTTCCACGTTTTTCACAGGCACTGGAACACGCGCAGACGGTTGAGCTACTTCCTGGTGATGCCCTCTTCATACCCTCTATGTGGTGGCACCACATAGAGGGGCAACAAAGTATGAACATGTTAGTAAACTTCTGGTGGCGCGACGCACCGGCGCATCTGGGAAGAAGTGAGAACGCGCTTTATCATGCGCTGTTAGCTTTAAAATCACTGCCTGATAAGGAACGTCAGGCGTGGCAATCTATGTTTAATTTTTATGTATTTGGTCAGGATCAGAACCGGTTTGACCATATTCCCGATGCGCTAAAAGGCCCGTTGGGCGAGCAAAGTGAGCAAACCCAAAGGCAATTTCGTGCCTGGCTGGCGAATCACTTAAAGCAGTAAAAGGTGAATAAAATGAATCAGGCTCAAAAAAAACCCGGGTAGTCATTGCCGGCGGTGGTACTGCAGGCTGGATGGCAGCTGCAGCGCTGACGCGTGTACTGAAAAACAAGGTTGATGTCACCCTGGTAGAAAGCTCAGAGATTGGAACGGTGGGCGTAGGTGAGGCAACTATCCCTACGCTGGTTTTCTTCCACAAGCTGCTCAAACTCAGTGAGCAGGAATTTATGTCTGAGACCAATGCTACCTATAAGCTGGGCATTAACTTTGAGAACTGGAAAGATCTTAATCATAGTTATTTGCACGCTTTTGGCGTGACAGGTAAAGATTGCTGGGCTGCGGGATTTCAGCATTTCTGGCTGCGCGGTCTGCAGGAAGGCCTAAGTGGTGACTTTGGCGATTACTGCCTGGAGCGACAGGCGGCCGAGGCTAACAAATTTGCCCATTTACCGAATAACGGTTTGAACTACGCTTACCACATTGATGCCACCAGCTATGCAAAATTTTTGCGCAAGCTATCTGAAAGAGAGGGCCTGACCCGCATCGATGCGAAGATTAATAATGTTAATCTGCGCCAGCAGGACGGCTTTATTGAAAGCCTGGATTTAGACAACGGACAGCGCATAGAGGGCGACTTTTTCATTGATTGCACCGGGTTCAAGGGGCTGCTTATCGAAAAAGCCATGCACACCGGATATGAAGACTGGTCGCACTGGTTGCCCTGCGATAGCGCTGTTGCTGTGCAAACCGAGTCGACCAGTGAGCCTTTACCTTACACCCGCTGCATAGCCCATGAAGCTGGCTGGCAGTGGCGTATTCCACTGCAACATCGTGTGGGTAACGGTATGGTTTATTGCAGTCAGTATCAATCTGATGATGAGACCATTGATAAGCTGCTGAGCAACATTGATGGAAAACCGCTTAACGACCCGCGTGTTATACATTTTAGAACCGGGCGGCGACGCAAACAGTGGAACCGCAACTGTCTGGCGCTGGGCCTTGCCAGTGGCTTTCTTGAGCCCCTTGAGTCCACCAGTATTCACCTGATTCAGCAAGGAATTGTACGTTTTCTTCGGATGTTCCCGGAAGCCGGCGTGGTGCAGGAAGATATCAATGAGTTTAATCAACAGGCTGATTTTGATATTGAACATATTCGCGATTTCATCATCTTGCATTATCATGTGACCAATCGAACCGATACCCCGTTCTGGCGCCATTGCCGACAGATGGATGTGCCGGCTTCGTTACGCCACAGAATCGACCTGTTCGTAAAAACCGGCCGGATATTCAGAGAAGGCAGCGAATTGTTTGATGACTCCTGGCAGCAGGTGATGATTGGTCAGGGTCTGATGCCGCAAAGTTACCATCCGATAGTCGATACAATGAGTCGCGATGAACTTGAGGCGCTATTGACGCAAATTACATCGCAAATCCGCCGGACGGTAGAAAAACTCCCCCCTCACGAGGAATATCTCAAGCGTTTCTGCCAATAGCAGCACGCAGAATGTATTGTCAGAGAGCAACATGAAATTATCTGTGCCTGCGGGCTCTATCTTCGCATCCCCCGATTTTACTATCGGAGTAGCTACTTCTTCCTTCCAGATTGAAGGCGCGGCAGACGCGCGGGAGGCCTCCATCTGGGATACTTTTTGTCGCCAGCCCGGTGCCATTGCTGATAACAGTAATGGTTTGGTGGCATGCGATCATGTAAATCGCTGGCAGGAAGATATGGCGCTGGTTGCCTCACTGAACGTGGATGCTTATCGGTTCTCAGTATCGTGGCCACGAATTATGCGCAATGATGGCAGCGTTAATCAGGATGGGCTGGCGTTTTACACGCAACTGCTGGACTTTCTGAACGCCCACAATATTAAAGCCTATGTAACGCTGTACCACTGGGATTTGCCTCAATACCTGGAAGATCGCGGAGGCTGGCTGAACCGGGATACCGCCCGTGAATTTGCCCGCTATGCTGAAGTGGTTGCAAAGGCGTTTGGCAACAGAGTTTATTCATATGCAACCCTGAACGAACCTTTTTGCAGCGCCTATCTCGGCTACGAAACGGGCGTCCATGCACCGGGTAAAGCAAGCCGGGCTTATTCGAAGAAAGCCGTTCATCATTTGTTGCTCGCCCATGGTCTGGCAATGCCCATACTGCGAAAGTGCGCACCGGACGCAGAATCAGGTATCGTTCTGAATTTTACACCTTACTATCCGGCCTCAGAAAGCCCGTCGGATAAGACCGCCGTTAAACTGGCCCATGCCCATCACAATGACTGGTATGTGCGGCCTCTGCTTACCGGTGAATATCCTGCCTTACTAGACGACTTACCCGAAGAAGAAAAACCGGAAATCGTATCGGGCGATATGCAAATTATCAGTGCTGAAAACGACTATCTTGGCGTGAACTACTATACCCGCGCAAAGGTCCGCCATGGTGATGACAGAGGTTTTGAAATACTTGAGCCCGCGTCGGAAGTGCAGACCACGGCTATGGGCTGGGAGGTCTACCCACAAGGCCTGACAGATTTGCTGTTGCAGCTTCATCGCGATTTTACCCTGCCTCCGGTATTAATTACTGAGAACGGAATGGCTTGTGATGACACCCTGATTGATGGCAAAGTAGAAGATGTAAAGCGCATCGAATATTTACAGAGCCATATGGGCGCAGTGGATCAAGCGGCCCGCGAAGGGGTGCATATTACCGGCTATTTTGTGTGGAGCCTGCTGGATAATTTTGAGTGGGCACTTGGTTATACTAAGCGGTTTGGCATTGTATATGTTGATTACCCCACCCAGCAGCGCACGTTAAAACAAAGCGCTAAAGCCCTCAGATCGATGCTCGCAACACGAAGTGCTCAGGCAGAGCTGCAGGATTAATAACGGCGGTATGACATTAATGGTAAGTGCTCGCGAAAAAATCGCATACGGACTGGGAGACACTGCCAGCAACTTTATTTTTCAGTCGGTCATGCTGTTTTTAACGTTCTACTATACCGATGTTGTCGGCATTCCCGCCGCTGCTGTAGGCACGATGTTTCTGGTTATCCGTGTCATGGATGCTATCACTGACCCACTAATGGGGTCGCTGGCCGATGCTACCCGAACCCGCTGGGGCGCTTACCGCCCCTATTTGATGTGGCTGGCACTGCCATTCGCACTGGCCAGTGTTCTGGCTTTCACCTCCCCGGAGGGCCTTAACGACAGCGGCAAGCTTGTCTACGCATACGCGACCTACGCATTTTTGATGCTGACCTATACTGCCATCAACATACCTTATTCCGCACTGGGCGGCGTCATGAGCGCCCAGGCCAGCGAGCGTGTTTCCATTCAGGCTTACCGTTTTGTTTTTGCGATGGTCGGCGGGCTCATTGTTACCGCGTTTATGTTGCCTCTGGTTGACTTGCTCGGTCAGGGAGACACCGCACGCGGCTATCAGTTAACCATGTTACTGATGGGCACCGTCGGCATGGTGCTGTTTCTGTTATGTTTTGCCGGCACCCGCGAGCGGGTTAAACCGGCAGAACCGAATATGCCCTCTCTGACTAAGCAAATCAGACTTTTATGGCGAAATGATCAGTGCCGGATTTTGTGTGCCGTAGCCATGTTAGTACTTACAGGCGTAGCGCTGCGCAATACCATGGCTATTTACTATGTGAAGTATGCCCTAGGATTGCCTGAGCTGGTTACCCCATTTATCACGGCAGGCATGCTGGGAAGCATTGTCGGCTGTGCGCTGGCAATCAAGTGTAGCCAGAAAATAGGCAAGGTGAGACTGTATATCTGGCTGCAGGTTGCCAGTGCGCTGATTTGTCTTTCAAATTTTTTTATACCGCTGGATGCCCCGAACGCCGCCATTACCTTGCAGTTTATCTGGGGCCTGGTCTTTCAGATGTCTACCCCGTTGTTGTGGGCAAAAATTGCGGATGTGGTTGATTATGGAGAGTTTAAAACCGGCGTGCGAATGACCGGTGTTACCTATTCAACCGTCGTCTTTTTTATTAAAGTAGGCCTGGCTACAGGCGGGGCGCTCGCAGGCTGGTTGCTGGCGCTATATAATTATCAGCCAGGAATCTCCAATACTCAGGTAGCGCAGGGAATTATTATGTCATTTTGCCTTGGTCCTGCGCTGGCTTCTTTAGCAGTGGCTTATCTGATGCGCGGATATGCACTGAACAACAACAGACTGGATGAAATTCAGCAGAAACTGGCATCCGGGGCGCAGTCCCCCTACCCTGAACGCCCGGTTTCCCACAGCCATGACTAATTCGCTGGACAGGACAATATGGTTACAATAAAACAGGTAAGTGAAAAAGCAGGTGTATCGTCTGCAACTGTATCCAGGGTGATTAACAACACTGACACCGTTAAGGAAAAGACGCGTCAGTTGGTACTTAATGCCATGGAAGAACTTGGCTACCGCCACAATGTTATCGCCGCCTCTCTGGCATCAAATAAAACCAATACCATCGGCTATGTGGTGCCTGAACTGCATGGTTCTTTCTTTGGGGCAATGGTAGCTGGCTCAGAGCACATATTACGCAAAGCAAACAAGCATATGTTTGTGGTGGCCGGGCACAGTGACGATAAGCTGGAACAAAACGAAATCGATGCTCTGTTAAGCCGTCGCTGTGATGCGCTGATTCTTCATGTTGAGGCGGTTAGTGATGATTACCTGATTCAGCTGGCAAAACAAAAAGTGCCTATGATTATTGTAAACCGCTACATTGAGGAAATAGGCGAACAGTGCATCAGTCTGGATAATGAGACGGGCGGTTATTTGGCAACTAGGCACCTGATTGATCAGGGGCATACAGAGATTGCGTATGCAGCCGGCGCGTTGTTCAAGGCGGATGGAATTAATCGTCTGAACGGGCATAAGCGTGCTCTTGAAGAGGCCGGTTTGCCGGTAGACGATTCGCTTATTGTGGAAGGTAATTTCCAGGCGCACTCCGGTGAAGCCTGTGTAAATGAATTACAGCGACGAAACGCCCACTACACGGCCATCGCATGCGGTAACGACGAAATGGCAACCGGTGCCATCAACGCGCTGAGAAATCTGGGTAAAAATGTTCCCGAAGATGTTTCTGTCATTGGGTTTGATAACATCGATTATGCCAGTTACCTGACTCCCAAATTAACGACTATCGATTATCCGGTAAGAGAAATTGGTGAAATGGCAGCGCGCTGGATCCTAAATCAGGCTTATGGCGATGCCCGCCAGTCACTGACCCATATCCTCTCCCCCGACCTCATCGTCAGAGGAACTACCCGGGCACACGCGTGACCCGGGGTGACGTCCCTCCGCGTCCGTATTTTCAAAATTAATTGCAATAAAAACAAATAGCGCTGTTTCTCGTTTCGTTGCGTAAGAAGCTGTGAATAGTCATATTGACCTTATCTTATACTAAGCGTCTTTGACGAAAAATAAGTGTCGCTAATAAGCCGTTGCGACCAGAAAATAATAATTCACGCTTAATTTCGGGGCTTTTATGCAAAATAGCAAACCGCAGGGAAAACTCAATCCACCCGTATTTTACACCGCCATCTCACTGATTGGCGTGTTGGTCCTTCTGACCAGTCTGATGCCGAATCAGGCAGAAAACTGGTTCAATAGCTTACAATCAGGGATTGTACAGAATGCCAGCTGGTTCTATGTACTTACTGTTGCGCTGATTTTGATCGCCGTTGTGTATCTTGGGCTATCCCGGTTTGGCGATATCAAGCTGGGGCCTGATCATTCCACCCCGGATTACGGCTATATTACCTGGTTTGCTATGCTGTTTTCAGCGGGTATGGGGATAGGCCTCATGTTCTTTGGTGTCGCCGAACCAGTGATGCACTTTATGAGCCCGCCCGTGGGTGACGGTGAAAACGTTGAGGCTGCACGCCAGGCTATGAAACTGACCTTCTTCCACTGGGGTCTGCATGCATGGGCAATTTATGCGGTCGTGGCGCTGATTCTTGCGTTTTTCAGTTATCGACACGGCCTGCCGCTCACCCTGCGTTCTGCATTATACCCTCTCATCGGCGATAAAATTTATGGCCCTATCGGTCATGCTGTCGATATTTTCGCGGTTATCGGTACCGTTTTCGGTGTTGCTACGTCTTTGGGCTATGGTGTGCTGCAGGTTAACTCCGGGCTTAATTATTTATTTGACGTGCCTGTGGTAACCATCACTCAGATAGTTCTTATTATTGGCGTCACGTTACTGGCTATTATCTCGGTCACTACTGGTCTTGATAAAGGCATCCGAAGGCTGTCCGAGCTCAACATGGGCCTTGCGGTCATTTTGCTTCTGGTTATTCTGATTCTTGGCCCGACCGTATACCTGTTACAAACCTTTGTGCAGAACACCGGTGGATATGCCGCAGATTTAGTCAGAAATACATTCAACCTGTTTGCCTATGAAAAAACAGACTGGCTGGGTGGCTGGACCATTCTGTACTGGGGTTGGTGGATGTCATGGGCACCGTTTGTAGGCTTGTTTATCGCGCGTGTTTCAAGAGGCCGTACAATTCGCGAATTTGCCATGGGTGTGCTGTTTATTCCCAGCGGCTTTACATTGTTATGGATGACGGTATTCGGTAACTCTGCTATCGATTTGATCATGAACCAGGGGGTGGCGAGCCTGGCAGACGCTGTCGCCCAGGACGAGGCTATATCCCTGTTTGCGTTTCTGGAAAACTTTCCCTTTTCCAGCGTATTGTCATTCATCGGTACGTGTATGGTCATCGTATTCTTTGTAACCTCATCAGATTCCGGATCGATGGTCGTCGATATGCTTTGTTCTAACGGCAGTGACAATACGCCGTTATGGCAACGTATCTTCTGGGCGAGCGCTGAAGGTGTTGTTGCAGCGGTACTTCTGTTAGCTGGCGGGCTGGGCGCACTGCAGACCATGACCATCGCCAGCGCGCTGCCCTTTGCGGTAGTGCTACTGGTTGCAACGTACGGCCTGATTAAAGCGTTACGGGTCGATGTTGTTAAACGGGAAAGCTTACAGATGAACATGCGCCCTTCGACTGTTGGCAACCCGGATGAGTCTTCATGGGAAAAACGTCTTGCCAGTATTCTGGACCACCCGGATAAGAAGAATGTTAACGACTATATCAACACGGTTGTTAAAGAAGCCATGGAGCAGGTTAAAAAGCAACTGGCTAAGCATGATGTTGAGGCCGGTGTAGAAGAGGTGAAGTCGGGGCGTTTTATTTTATCTGTCCCGCTGGAAGAAGCCTATGATTTTCACTATGAGGTTCGCCGGTATTCTTACGACAGGCCAGCTTATGGTCAGGATGATGATGACGACGAGGCTGAAGACGTTTACTACCGGGCCGAGGTGCACCTCAAAGAAGGGGGTCAGGATTACGATATTATGGGCTGGCCCAAAGAAGCAGTGATCCATGACATCGTGGAACACTATCAAAAGCATATGCACTTTTTGCACTCCATCAGGTAGCGTGTGAAAAGTCATGCGCAGTAGATTCATCGCTTTTGTACTTATGACGGGAGCATAGGCTTTACGTCAATACCCTAGAAACCTTATAAGGATGATACAATGAAAAAGTTATGTTCACTGGCGCTTGTCGGCGCAGCTATTACTTTAGGCGGTTGTGGAGTGAGTTCCGATCCGCAGTGTACGACGCAGGCTAAAGACACCTGGATGGATGAGAATGAATTCCAGAACCAGTTGAAAGACGAAGGTTATACCATTGATAAGTTCGAAGTGACTGACGGTCAGTGTTACGAAATCTATGGCAAAGATGCCAATGGTAAGAATGTAGAAATCTACTTCAACCCGGTAAATGGTGAGGTAGTCAAAGAGGAAAATGACTAGTGCCTGAGCAAAGAGTTTATGTCTGGAGCCTGTTAGTTCGTGTTGTACACTGGGCGCTGGTCTTACTCTTTGCTTTTAATTACTTCATACTTTCACCGGGCGGCGATATACACGAGTGGGTCGGCTATGCAGCCATCTTCAGTGTGCTTGTCCGGTGCTGGTATGGTTTTAAAAGCCGTGGCTTTGCCCGGTTCTCTCGAAGGGCGTTCAGCAAAGCGTCGTTTCATTCGCACTTTTCCCATCTGAAACAGCGCAACATACCCGCACGCACCGGCCATAACCCGTTTGGCTGGATGATGGTCTATGCGGTATTTTGTGCCTTCGCAGTTTTAGCTACAACAGGATTTTTGCTTGAGGAAACGGATTACTTCTTTGGTAGCAGCGAGCTTGAATTTATTCACTCAGTCACTGCGGATACCCTTTTTGTACTGGCCTGCATTCATATTGCCGCGGTAATAATTACGAGCATCGTAGGACGGCGTAATCTTATTCAGGCAATGATCACGGGCTATCGCTATATAAAAAGGTGATAACTGCCTGATACACATCCGGATACATTTTTATTTCGCACTTAAGATGCTTACCGGTTAGTATAAAAATCAAACTTCTCTGCGAACCCCACTCATGAAAAAAATGGTTTATTTACTCATGCTGGCATCTCTGTCTGTCAGCTCGGTTGTATTTGCACATGGCGGTGCACATGAGCACGAAATGCCTGAAGGTCAGACACTTGAAACCCTCGAAAATCTTCGTACCGATGGCCCGACAATGATGAGCTCAGGGTTGCCGTCTGAAAAGCAGTTCGAGTTACTACAGGATGAGGGCGTGCACACCGTAATCGATTTGATTCCCGGTGACAGAAGCAAAGAAAAAGGTATTGTTACCGAACTGGGAATGACCTATCACAATATTCCTGTGGACTGGGAAAACCCCACAGTTCAAAATTTTGCGGATTACGTGGATGTTATGGATTCCGCTCCGCAAGCAGATAAGGGCAAAGTGCTCACCCATTGCAGAAAGAACTGGCGCGGCGCCGTTTTTACCTATTTATACCAGGTTACGCAGTTAGATGTTCCTGAAGCCCAGGCCAGAGCTGCACTGGAAAAGACCTGGCAGCCTAATGAAACCTGGCAAAAATTTATCAAGCGTACCAAAGCAGAGTTTTAATTTCTGCCAGACACGTCGGATGAAATAAACCGCTGCACTGTAAAACAGTTGCAGCGGTCGTCATACAGCTATTCCATCAGCCACATTCTGGCTGAACGGCCCGGCACATAGAAGTTGTGCCACTGGCTGGAAATGTACTGTACATCTGAAGACAGTGTGTCGCGGTAATTACGATACCACCACAGGCCTTCTGCGTTGGTATCCACCCAAATATCCTGACCGGCATCACATTTGTTGATACCAACTACGCCTACATGCTCCCGCTTGAACAGTAAAAAGCAATCGCTGTAGTTGATCACTTCCATACTGCGGCCTTGCGTCTGGTTATGGAAGGTAATCATATTTTCTATATCAGTACGGTTATAGAGCCCATCCCAGCGCCCATCCCCGCTTTCGTTATGATCTGAATACATCAGAGGTACGCCACCATCACGCCCCAGAACATAGGCATTAGCCAGCTTTTCATCAGCAGGATCCAGCAACTGATAGCGAAACCCGTCATTTAGCGGGATATCGTGTGTCACACTAAACGTGATGGCCTGATCGCCTGGTAACGCCTGACCATAAGCGCCCGGGTCGACCAGCGCGTTCATCGAACCACCGTAGCTAAATGCACTACGGATTTGCGCAAAGAGCGGAAAGTCATAGGCATCGTGCCCGGTCTGGCTGATATACGGTGCCAGGAAGTTATCATAGTCGCCACTGCCAGCCCCGCCGGTAGTGATTATTTCACCAAAGACGTGAGTGCCCTGCTTGATGTTGTCTGTGAAGACCTGATTGATGTGATAGTTAGTCATGTGTTTTGCGGCATCAACCCGAAATCCAGTGACACCGAAAGATTTAAGCGCCTGCAAATACTGTTGCTGCTTTTCTACAACCCAGTTATTCGGGTCTAAATCTGGCAGACCTGTGTCCGGCGGCGCGCCACACAATCGGTTGTACTGCACATCACCGACATCATTATAGTTACTGATACATTGCGGCCCGTCGGGGTCGTAGGTGCCGTGAAAGTCATTCCCTGAAAACAGACCGTTACTGACATCACCGAATATCGTGATGCTGTCGTAATACGCATCGCTGGCAGCATATTCATTAAGTACTGCTGTCCCCGGATAGTTTAAATCACTGCGCTGGGCCGACTCGTTAGCCATATGATTAAAAACGATGTCAGCGTAAGTTTCTACACCCTGCGCTTTTAGCGCCTGAACCATTGCTTTGAAGTCGTCAGTATCACCCAGAGGATTATCTATTACCCGATAATCCTGCGGCTGATAGCGCGCCCACCATGCACTGCCGGTGGACTTATACGCTGGCGATACCAACACTTTTTTATAGCCTAAATCAGCTATTTCCTGCGCTTTGGCAGCCACTTCATCATACTGCCAGTTGAAAGCGTGAAGAATGACATCAGCCTGCGCTGCTGATGAGAGCATAGCGCCTGATACTGCCAGGCCGGTTAGCGTTTTTCGAAGAAAACGTTGGGTAGATGACTTGTGCATGTATGACCTCATTATTAAATGAAACATAATGTTTACATTTGAGAATCATTTTATAAACATATTGCATACGTATTCATGTAAACCGAATCGAACAAAAAAGCCCCGCAAATGCGGGGCTGCTTTTAATCATACAGCTGTATTTTCCCAGTGCTTATGCACTGAATATGTTTGCTACTTTGTGAGCAACGTCAGACCATTTAATTAACTCCCCTCATATCAGGGAATAATTTTCTCTGCCCGCAACCGTTCAAAAAGATTAAAAAAAGCACCACGTGTTTCACGAAATCCATCAAAGCCAAAGTCGCGGGATTTGGTGGTATCGTTGACACACTCTTGTTCCCGTCCTAAATCAGCATCCGTGTGCCACCAGGATGCCAACCGGGTCACATCTGGCTCAACAAGATCATGCTTTTGAGCAATATCACGCCACGTCGAATCGATATCAGCCATTTGGCTCTCAAGCGGCTCGGGTGTTTCAGGGCACGGGGCTACGTCCAGGCCGAAATATTCACCAATCTCCTGCCACATGCGACGCCAGCGGAAAACATCTCCGTTTACCGTATTAAATGCCTGATTTGCAGCACCTGGCATCGTAGCAGCCCATTCTATCTGGCGGGCCAGTAGTCCGGCGTCAGTCATATCGGTAAGTGCGTTCCATTGCGTTTTAGAGCCCGGGAAGGTGAACGCCCGCCCTGTCGCTTTACAAATAGATGCATAAACCGCAATTGTGGTACCCATGTTCATCAAATTGCCCCTGGCGTAGCCAATCACCGTGTGAGGCCGATGAACATTCCAGGTAAAGTTGTGCTGCCTGGCTGCTTCAAAAAGTACATCTTCCAGCGCATAGTAAAAGTTGTCGCCTGGTACCCGCGGTTCAGATTCACGAAATGGTGTTTCAATCCTTCCACTACCGTAGGTCTCAAACGACCCGAGATACTGCTTGGTGCCTGTTACCAGTGAGGCATGTTTGATGTTATCGCTATCGAGCGCATTAAACAGGTTTCGCATCATCGTACTGTTCGCCGATACATTCTCTTTTTCTGTATCACGACGAACCCAGGTGCAGTAGAACACATGCGATACAGATAAACCTGCCAGCGCTTTTTGCGTTGCCTCACTATCCAGCAAATCAGCATTTACAGGAATAATCCCTGCTTGAGCTGAGCCACTTCGTGACAGGCCATAGACCGTCCAGCCTTTTGTTACCAGATAGGACGCAAGGTTTCCCCCTGTTAAGCCCGTCGCGCCAACAACAAGTGCAGTACCTTTTTGCACAGCCTTTCTCCTTTTGTATTGAGAACTGAAGATACATAAAGCGTAGTGACCATGATAAGTTGCTACAATCGTAATTATTGCAAATGTCTATTGCACTAGGCGCAACTCTATGAATATTAATACGTTGGATTTAAATGCACTACGCGTGTTTGAGCGAGTTGCCGCTACCGGCAGCTTTACTGCTGCTGCGCGCCATTTTCATCGCGCGGTTTCATCTGTTTCTCGCCAAATTGGCAGCCTGGAGGAATCCGTTGGGCAACCGCTTCTGTACCGGCACACACGCGCCGTTGCGCTGACTGAAGCGGGGATGCGGTACTATCAGGAGGTGCGCGATATTCTTGAACGGCTGGACCTTGCGACCGAGGCACTGGCACACCCGAGTCCTGAGCCTAGTGGTCTGTTGAGGATCAACGCCCCTACTGCGTTTGGCCAGCGACAGATTGTGCCGCTGCTGCATGCATTTCAGAACCGTTACCCTGCTATCAACGCTGAGCTGTTACTGAGCGACCAGATAATAGATCCTATGCGTGGAGGACATGATGTTACTTTTCGGGTAGGTGATCTTGCTGACTCTTCGCTTATAGGTCGCCGCCTGGCACCGATGAATTATATAGTGGCTGCTTCACCTGGTTACCTGAACAACCACTCCCGGCCTGAAAAGCCCGAAGATCTTATATCTCACAATTGCTTGTTGTATCAGGGCGAACTGGGACGTCAGCGCTGGTACTTTCAAAGTCCGGATGAGACAACACCCACACCTTATGACGTTACCGGTAACCTTTACAGCAACGATCCGGAAAGTCTGGTCAGGGCAGCGTTGCTGGGTCAGGGCATTGTGTTATTTCCGACCTGGCTGATAGCCGCAGAGCTTGCCCAGGGAACCCTTGTTCCTTTGCTTGAAAAATGGCGAGCAGAAGTGGTTGACGGACATCGCGATCTTTACGTACTCACACCTCAGCGAAGTCTGGGCGTGCAAAAGGTCAGTGCTTTTATGACCTTTTTGTTCGATGCTGTAACGCCAGTTGCCCCATGGGATAACTGGCGAGAATAATTTTTAATTAACGGAAGTCTCATTTCAAAAGCTAATTAAGGGGATAGTTTCAACTTAATTGGAGACTTTTAAAGATAGAGCCTTTTCAGACCTGACAGGCTGCACCGTTCGAAAAACGGCCGATGGCTGAATCCAACTTTCGTAGCTGTTATGAGCGGACTGTGGCCATAAAAAATTCAAGTAATAACAAAATCTGCGACTATTCCAGCTTCGTTCAATAAAGGTTGTCAACTAGGCTGCGAATCGCAGTAACCACAATGTCAGGTTGTGATTTGTGAATAGAGTGTTGTCGCTCACGAGTGAAGATAATTGTGCTGTTGGACGAACGAGTTGCGATGTTTTCTTGCAGCTCAGCCCACACATAATTTCGTGTATCTGAAGCAGGTTGTTCAGAGGATGGCTTATTCCGCGCAATCACTACCAGCGGTAGATTTCCAAAATTAGGTTTCAATGCTTGTAGCTGATTAAGGCTTTGATGGAATGATTGCGCTTCATCCAGACTAGTATATTGATGCTTAGTTGTACTTTTCTTGGCCTTTTCTTCAGGGTTAGAATTGGAAAGATATAATCTTGGCAACCCAACTGGCGCAGCCCACATACCAAATTTAAAAAGGTACTTTTGTATAAAACTAGGCTCAGGCATTTCATCTATTTGGCTTTCATGAGCAGAGTCAATTAATACTAAACCGGCTATGTCATCGGGATACTTTAGCGCGTATTGCTGCATGTTGACGCCACCAAAGGAATGCCCAACAAGAATGATCGGCCCTGTAAATTTCTTTTTATCCAGCATTGAGTGAAGCTCGTGGACAATTTCTTCACTGGTCCTCTCTTTCGGGCTTTCGTCGCTCCAGCCAAGTCCTGCTCTGTCGTAAGTTATTACTCTGGCAAATTTCGAGACTTCATCTGATACCTTTTTCCAAACAGACAAATCATCGCCCATACCAGAATCAAATATTACATTTACACGTCCCGTGCCACTCTCTTCTGTATAAAGGCTGTAACCACCAACCTCAATCATCTTCCCGGTTTTGATAAAGGCGCTATTATCGATATATTGAGAGCTTGTTTGATAAACAAGACCAGTCGATATGAGGATTATTATAACGATACAAAAATACTTGAAAAAAAACTTCATTAGTAAAATCCTTTTAGCTCATGATGCTAGTTTTTTATTGAGTGCAGCTTGTCTTATGTTTGATTAAAATTCAATCTATTATTTGCAAGAGTTTTGTTCGAGGAATATGAATAGTCGATAGCGCTTAATCTTTTATATTTCTAATGAACGCTCCCTGTCTAGCGCAGTTGATATAACTTTACAAACCAACGACTGCAAATCGCTCACCTTCTCCCGATTGATTACGTCTTGAGTTTTAGTAGAATCATTCTGGTGGTTAATATATGTAGTATGGGATTGATTTGGCTGAAAATTTGAATGCGTTGATTTTTTGGTTTGTGATGTACGTTTCTTTGACTTCCTGGGCACAGGCACACACTGTTCATTCAGGAGAACACCCGTCGAGGCTGGTTCAAGACTCATTCACTTTGCCATTCACAGTGGAAGATAACGCTATCATCGCAAAGACAGAGATAGAATCTCTTAAGGTGGGTTTGCAAGTTGAGTTTGAAAAGCCTTTGTCCGCTAACGGAGAAAATATCAGGGACTCAAAAAGTATTCTCATAAAAAGTATTGGACCTCCGACTAATAACCTCCTCAAGCTTATTACAAAGCATTTTGGTTACCAGTATGATGGTCAGACTGTTTTAAGCGAAGTCCGGTTCCCGGTTGTGATTACTAACACTACAGATAATAACAAACATAAATTTCGAAGATTGTTATTAAACTCTAAAACTGACGGGCCCTTAGGCTCTTTGCTTCTCGACTTTGATAATTCAGATTTGATATTCGTGAAACACTCTGCGTCATCTATGGCTCTGTTCCTGCTGGAATTAACCTCATCGCGTGAAGCACGCCCCCCTTCTCAACCAAAAGAAGGCATAAAAACGATGCCATGCATCTTTGATGTAGTTGCTGAACGTTATATTTGTAAACAGCTTTAAGAGCCAGTTATACCACTCCTAAAACTTAGGTAATCTGCGTTATTCGCTGATAGTAGAGGTTTGATTTCACAATCCTAACGACCGTTCCTTGTCTATTAATGCCCGTGAAGTCACGCTGTAGGGCTGCTCTGTACCTTGAGTTCAATTGGTGAATGCAACGCTATCCTTATTTAAGGAGGAACGTGTTGCGGCCGGTCGTATTTTGAAAGATTTAGTATCTTGAAAGGCGCTGCTTCCGGACACTGAAATTTTCATCTCGTTGATGACGTGATATCGTTATTGTTTGGAAAATTATAAACACCATAGTAGCTTTGATATGTCCTTAATTAAGATAGGTAACACATACCTAGTAGCACTTTTCTGCATGATTTTTTCCAGTTCATTATTGGCTGAACAAGCAATCCAACCTGACCCTATCTACCAAGAAACAAAAATTAGAAACTCTAGGCCTATGGTTGATGGAGAAGTATTCGACGCCCAAGAGCAGGATCCTAATTTAGCTTCCATTTTTGCTGAGGCTGATAGGCTCGCTGAGAGAAAAGTCGGAAACGTACCCCGAAATATTGATTTTGTTCATGCTTTTTGGGGTCAAAAGAAAAAAATTCTGAAAGGTAATTATGGTATTAAATGGCACTCTCCCGCTGAATTAAACCCCCAGATTAATTATGGAGCTTATGGGCAACCACTTATTACAGAGCTTGAAGAAAGGGCAATATTAAACTACTTGATGGCAATTTTTGATTTGAGTGACCATGAAATAATCAGTATTAAAAGAAACTTTGAGGGCGAAGTTTCAATAAGAACTAAAACTAAAAATGGCAATAATCACTACAGTTATATAGTTGAGGGAGCAGATAATAGCTGGCGCTTCTTAAAACTGAATGAAATAGCATTATAATCCAGGATATCTTCTCTTTAGGACTCAAAAGTACGTAAAGCGGACATTGACACCAATAGACAAAGCTAATTCCCCCAAAGAGCAGCTTTGCCATTCACAATTGCCATTACTGCTAATAGCAAGAATAGCGCACCACAACACTGATTGAAAATTCGCCCATTGGCCAAAAGTAGCGTTTTAACCCTATAAGCTAACCTCGCCACGCTAAACTCTACGGCGAATTCGATGCAAAGAAAGCTCACTGTTATCACCAGAAACTGCGGAATAAATGCCTCGTCTGGGTTTATAAACTGAGCTAAAAATGCAGTAAAAAATAGCAAGACTTTCGGGTTAGACAATGCTGCCAAATAACCTTGCTTAAATAGCTCTTTAGGCAAAATAGAAACCACTGTTGTTTGCTCTATGCTACTTGCAGACGCGAAAAACAAATTGAAACCTAACCATGCGAGGTATAATGCGCCCAGCCATTGAAGACCAATCATTAACTCAGGATTGGTTTCTAATAGCGTGCCTAATCCGAGCATTGCTATCGTGATCAATATGAAGAAACCACTAATACCTCCGCATATCGTCCAAATTGTTTTTTTATAACCATATCGAGCACCATGGCTTAGTGCCAATAGTGAGTTAGGGCCTGGTACACAAGCAAGCCCCAGAGCAGATAAAGCAAAGACGCACCAAATTTCAAACGTCATAACTCACCAAATAATTGAGAAACTTAATTGGCTTTAGTATCTCTCAGCTTTAACATTATCTATGGTATTATCTGGACGCAAAATGCGACCATTTAGACAAAAGGTGTGCGACAAATGAATGATGAAAATGGTGTCCGCTTTTTATTGATACCTCTAAATAATTTTAACATGCTTCCGTTTGGTGGCTTCTTGGATAAACTCCGTTTTTCAGCAGATGAAGCCGATAACAGTCAACAGCGGTATTGTTCATGGAAAATTTTATCTCACACCAGGGGATTAGTTGTTTCTAGTAGTGGGATCCCAATAAATGTTGCTCTCGAACCTAGTGAAGTGCAGCTTGCGAATTTTGACTATGTGGTATTCTTTGGTAGTCGCACTGCGATTGAATCACAGCAACAGGCAGCTTATTACCGCTCTTTTATTCGAACCGTTGCCGCAAATAGCATACCAATAGTAAGCATCGATAACGCTTGCTTTACCCTTGCAGAGTTGGGGCTACTGAACCGTCATCAAGTCGTGGTTCATTGGCGACATCATAGTGAATTCAAAGCGACTTACCCAAAAGTAGTCGTAAGAGATGAACAGCTTTATCATTTTGATCGCAAGCTGATCAGTTGTACTGGTGGAAGCGCAGCTATCGATCTTGCAGTGGCGATTTTGCAAAACCATGTTGGTCAGACAAGAGCAGAAAAAGGCTTAGCGGATATGCTGATTGATGAAAATCGCAGTATGCAACACCGCCTGAAATCGTCAGAGCAAGGGCTATACAGGAATCGTCATATGGATAGAGCGGTTTCTTTGATGCAAGAAAACTTAGAACAGACAATAACCGTAGAACAGGTTGCTGCGCTCATCGGCATTAGTCGACGACAATTGGACCGCTTATTTCAGCAAAAGCTCGGTGTTTCCGCTCGTCATTATTGGCAAGAGTTACGTTTACAACATGTCTACTGGCGATTGACACATTCTGGCCATGACCTTGCGCAACTCGCAGATGAAGTTGGTGTCAAGGATATCAGTTATTTGTGCAAGATTTTTAAAAAAAGATTTGGAATGACGCCAGGGCAATGCCGTCGCGACCCGATATAGTGATGACTATGTGTGTCTAGCGAGCGACCTTTCACCATTCAATTTCTGACTCATTATAAAAATTGGGGCAAGTACGTTTTTCTGAAAGTGTGATGAGCATTAACTCTAAATGATTTTGGGGCAGAAACGAGTTATACCTGTGTGGCCGAAATTGGCACTAATCGGCAGTCTATAATCAACCATCGAACGTCTGACTATAAGTTGTCTAAAAGCGTCATTGAGAATACGTCGAACGAATGACCGCTCCTTGTCTTCAGCGGACCTTCATTGGAAGGGAAGTCGAGCAACCGCTTTTCGCGCTAACTAACTGTTAGCTCGGGTCTGGTCTTTTTAACAAAAATGTCAAATCAAATATGAGTCACTACAGACTAAGTGATTCTTCCAGTGAGACTAATTTACCTTCAAGAATCTGTTCGATGTTTTTCACAAATGTTTTCGATGTCCAGGTCTCTGTGAGTGATAAAAACACATCACTGGCTTCTTCGTTACCTTTTCTCGCTCGCTCACGGAAATCCACCCACAACGAGTAAATGTCTCGTTTTCCACTTTTCTCTAATTCCGTATCAATAGCCTGATGAATCAGCAAGCCACAAGAATAATGTAAATCAATGCGTCCCTTATCGGCTGCCTCAACGAGCGAAATGTCAGTTAAGCCACTTGAACAATCCGTCTTTAGCCTATTTATTTTATTAGCCACATATTCTTTCTTATCAGGAAATACTTCTAGCAGGGCTAAAGCTGCTAACCACTCTGCGTGGCCTTCGTGAAGCCAGGATTCACTCTTTTTACCACTGATGCTTTTGTTATCGGCGCGTTGATACAGATGCGCGACTTCATGGGCAAAAAACCAAACAGTGTCGTTAAGAAACTCATCATCGTTTGCTTTGCCATGCAGGTTATTCAGGTCCCAATGCATGAATATTTGGTTAGGCAACGTACCGCCTTGTGTTGAGTGCCCACTGGTATTGGCATATGAAGCAAATAGTGTTGGCTTTGCGCCATCAAGCTTTCCGAGCCGCGACTCATAATAATTCATCAACTCAGGAATAACGGAATTCAGTGAACGCTTCATGCTTTCAGGCAAACCGTTGTCTATTACCGATATAACATTCTGCGTTTCGACAGGCTCTTGAGAGCCGACATAGATATTCATACCATTATTGCTGTCTTTCCAGCTGGCAGCGTCTTTAAGCACTTTACCGTTCACGATCATATGTTCGTTTTCTGGCACTTTTAAAGTGAAAAACCACTCGTTAACGTTATCACTGCACTCATCGATGCAGGCGAAAAACCGCCCGGTGTGAAACAGTACACCATGCTCTGAATAAGGAGAAAAAGGCGCGTAATCTTTTGGAAGGTGCGTATATGTTGGCGTCAGCCGCATACTTACTTCTGTAAAGTCTTTGCCATCCGTCCTGACGATATACTCGTGGTTTCCGATAGAAACAATTTCAAACTCTGATATTTCAGGGTGCCAGCGCTTAGTTCTGGAATCATCGGGGTTTCTGATAAAGCTCAGACGACTTGCGGGTCTGTGCATTTTGTACGATACCGTCCACTCCCCGTAGTTTGACTTCTCGATGGCGATATCAACCATAGATTCACTGGTAGCCCATGCAAAAGAGCTGATTAGCATGAGGTAAAAAGCCGCAATAACTTTCAAACTTACTTCCTTTTAAATGACCCTGAGCGGACGCTACGACTTGTCCATTATCGGTATATTGCCTGACACATGAATGCATTTTCCAGCGTACCGATTACATCTGAATACCAGAGTAGCCAACTTTACACTTTGTTTTAAGAACAAAAAAAAGCCCTTAGAAAAAGGGCTTAATTAAAATTCTTTACAAAATATGTCTCAGGTAAACGCTAAAACGGAATATCGTCGTCGAAATCAAAATCAGGTTCAGCCATTGGTGGCTTGGTATTCTGACCACCCTGGTTTCCCTGACCGCCCTGATTAGGACGCTGGGCAGGCTGATTACCATAACCCTGATTCTGGTTCTGATTTTGCTGATAGCCGCCTTGCTGCTGATAACCGCCTTGATTCTGGTTACCTTGCTGGCGCGGCTGACCGCCACCCTGACCCTGGCCTTCGCCCCGGCCACCCAGCATTTGCATCTGATCAACGATAATTTCTGTGGTGTAACGATCCTGACCTTGCTGGTCCTGCCATTTACGCGTCTGAAGTTTTCCTTCTACGTAAATCTGAGAACCTTTTTTAAGGTATTCACCGGCCACTTCGGCCAGTCTGCGATACATGGTTAACCGATGCCATTCCGTGCGCTCCTGCACCTGGCCTTGCTGATCTTTCCAGCTTTCACTGGTAGCCAGACTCAGGTTAGCTACGGCATTACCATTAGGCATGTATCTTACTTCAGGATCATTACCAAGGTTCCCGACCAGGATTACCTTGTTCACGCCTCTACTTGCCATCGATGTCTCCTGTTTATCTTTTACTGTCAGGCGTTTAAGCCTAAACAAATATGGTAATGAGTTATGATTCGTTTTTTGTGCACAAATCAAAGCACATTATTATAACGAAAAACAGAGGCACTGCGTGAAAATTCTCACGCTGCTCTCATCAGGCCTCTGATTTACTTATAATAATCGCTACTCCCGACAGGTAAACTGTCTTTGTGATCGGATTAAGGCGATGAGCGCCTCCATCGCCCTTGTCAGAACTACCACCAGGTGGCGTAAAACGCGATTAAGATCGCAACCACGGCTATAGATGCGTAATTGAATCCTTTTGTGGTGCCGAACTGCACTTCTTTTAGCTCCACAGCATTTGGATGCGCGCCTTTATTTTGCACCAGTGAAATCGCAACAGCAGCACCTACACACAACAGGAACACAATTCCGACGCGATCTATAAACGGCAGTTCCGGCAAGAATATCCAGAACAGCAAACTAAAGACAAACGAGCCCAGTGCAGCAGCCAGACCGCCGTTTGCTGTGGTTTTCTTCCAGAACATGCCCAGCACAAACAGTGCACAGATACCCGGTGTAAAGAAGCCGGTAAATTCCTGAATATACTGGAACGCCTGGTCAAAGTTACCTAATAACGGTTTTGCCACCAGCATCGCGATAACCAGAGCCAGGAAACTGACTATCCGGCCCACCGTAACGTAATGATGCTGACTTTTGTCCGGTCGACGGTCTTTATAAATATCCATGGTGAAAATGGTCGAGACACTGTTGGTCATTGAGGCCAGCGACGACACAATGGCAGCAACTAACGCTGCAAATATCAGCCCTTTAAGCCCTACCGGCATCAGGGTCATCATGGAGGGGTAGGCCTGATCGGCTTTATCCAGCTCAGGCGACAGAATAATCGCTGCGATACCTGGCAGAACAACGATAAGTGGCATCAATAGTTTTAAAAATGCTGCGAATACAATACCTTTTTGCGCTTCACTAACGCTTTTGGCGGCCAGAGTACGTTGAATGATGTACTGGTTAAAGCCCCAGTAAGACAGGTTCATTATCCACATACCACCAATCAGAACTGAAATACCCGGCAGGCTCTTATAGTGTGGATTATCCTCAGACAGAATCATGTCGAACTTGCCCGGTAATCGTTCGGTCAGGTCGATAAAGCCCTGCCACGCACCATTTCCACCGCTTATCATGTCCAGGGCGGTGAAAGACAGGAACAGACCGCCGATAACCAGCAGCACCACCTGAATAATATCGGTCATGGCTACTGCTTTAAGACCGCCATACAGTGAGTAAGCCAGTGAGAAAAGCCCCAGGAAAATCATGCCGTACATCAGCTCAACACCCGCAATGGTATTAATCG
The DNA here is from genome assembly GCF_006228385.1 of Salinimonas iocasae. Lineage (GTDB taxonomy): Bacteria > Pseudomonadota > Gammaproteobacteria > Enterobacterales > Alteromonadaceae > Alteromonas > Alteromonas iocasae. The sequence goes on along the minus strand of NZ_CP039852.1, from coordinate 232,560 downwards.
CCAGGGCACCCAGCCACAGTACTGCTGTCAGATTCACAAATATGTATACCGCCAGCCAGAATACCGCCATGAGCATACGAACACGGTGGTCGTAACGCTGCTCAAGAAACTGCGGCATGGTATAAATTTTATGTTTAAGGAAGATAGGCAGAAAGTATTTACCTACGATGATTAAGGTCAGCGCTGCCATCCATTCATAAGAGGCAATTGCCAGACCTATCTCATAGCCGGAGCCGGACATACCGATAATCTGCTCGGCGGATATATTGGCGGCAATTAATGAGGCACCAATAGCCCACCACGGCAGGCTGGAGCCAGCCAGAAAGTAGTCATTAGTGTCTTTTTCATGCCCTTTTTTTTCTCTGGATACCCACCAGGCAATACCAATCAGGGCGATAACGTATATAACGAATACTGCCAGATCCAGTGTTTCGATGTTCATAGCTTTCCCAACACAAGTTGTTGTTTTATTTTTTCATAATGTGAGTCATTCAGGCGAAAGCCCCACTTTCAGCCGAACAAACGTAAACAGTTTGTTTCAGGCCCGTGCGTGCATGATAGAATTTATTAACAGCATTAGTCACGTCTAATACACGATTTTTTGGTACCAGCGCTACAACACACCCACCAAAACCGCCACCGGTCATGCGTACACCGCCACTTTCCTTGATCTGCTCACCGACCAGCTCCACCAAATAGTCAATTTCTGGTACCGTGATCTCGAAGTCATCGCGCATCGAATTGTGTGACTGTGCCATTAACTCGCTGATTACCGTCATATCTTCGCTTTGCAGCGCTTCAAACATCGCTTCAGTACGTGCGTTTTCGGTAATAACATGGCGGGCACGACGATATACAACTTCACTCGTCCTGCTTTTACTAGCATCAAGCATCGTCATCGATGCGTCTCGCAATGTGGTCAGGCCCAGAACATCAGCCGCCTCTTCGCACTGCTTGCGACGCGTGTTATACGCGCTGTCCACCAATCCGCGCCGTACATTAGAGTTGATAATTATGATCGCCAGCGACTCGGGGACCGGCGTGTGCGCTATACTCAGCGCGGCACAATCAAGCAGCATCGCATGGCCCTGCTTCCCCTTTGCACTGATCAGCTGATCCATGATGCCGCATGCACAACCCACAAAAGCGTTTTCGGCTTTCTGCCCGATTTTCGCTGCTTCAATACCATCTACCGGCAGGTTGAATAACTGGGTCAGCACGCGAATCAACGCTATCTCAAAGGACGCCGACGAGCTCAGGCCTGCACCCTGTGGCACATCTCCGGTGACCATCAGGTTTACGCCGCGCACAGCCGGATAGCGATGACGTAATATTTTAAATACACCACGTACATAGTTAGCCCAGCTTTGCGTGTCGTCATAGGTAATATTGTCAAGTTCGAACTGATTACGCGCCTCGTCTATATCCAGCGCGACAATATCGACAAGGTCGTCCTCACGCGCTGAGGCCGCGACAGTGGTGCCGAAGTTGATAGCAACCGGTAGAACGAAGCCGCCATTGTAGTCGGTATGTTCACCGATTAGATTCACCCGTCCCGGCGCATGTGCAACGCTGGCAGGCGCGTGACCATAACAACGCAGGAATTTGTCAGCCAGTGCTTCACTTTTCATTTTTGGCTTCCCGATAATGTTGAGTAGGCAGTGATGTTAACCGCTGTGCCGCCTGCTCGGGGGTTAAATCACGCTGAGCCTCAGCCATCATTTCATACCCGACCATAAACTTTTTCACAGTAGCGGATCGCAGCAGTGGCGGGAAAAAATGGGCATGAAGTCCCCACTCTGGCTGATTTTCACGGTCGAACGGTGCACTGTGCCAGCCCATCGAATAGGGAAAGGAAGTATTGAACAAGTTGTCATAGCAAATAGTGATTTGCCCGATAATGTCGCTTAGCGAACGCTGTGTAGCATCATCCAGTTGTGTAAGCGACTGAGCCTCAAACCTGGGAAGAAGCAGAATTTCAAAAGGCCATGCGGCCCAATAAGGGACCACGGCAATCCAGTCTGTATTACTGCGAACCACACGTTCGCCATAGGAAAGTTCACGCTCCGCATAGTCTTTCAGTAAGCTGCGACCATGTTTATTATAATAGTCTTCAAACTGCTGACGCTTTCGCATCGCCTGGGTGGGCAGATGCTTCTGGGCCCATACCTGACCATGAGGATGCGGATTCGAGCACCCCATTACAGCTCCTTTGTTCTCAAAAACCTGCACCCAGTCATAGCTTTCACCCAGCTGGGAAGTCTGCGCAATCCAGGTTTCCACCACAGCAAGACGCTGCGCATCTGTCAGCTCAGGTAATGACTTATTGTGATGAGGCGAAAAGCAGATAACCCGGCTGCAGCCCTGCTCAGTGTGCATCTGGAATAGCGCATCACCACTTTCATGTGCCGGCGTATCGGGTTTTAGTGCAGCAAAGTCATTGTCAAAAACAAACGTACTGGTGTATTGAGGATTTTTATGACCACTCGCCCGCTCGTTACCGGGGCATAAATAACAGGTTTCATCGTAATCGGGTAACACCTGAGGGGCCAGCGCTTCGGACTGTCCCTGCCAGGGGCGTTTTGAACGATGAGGTGAGACCAGCACCCATTCACCAATAAGCGGGTTGTACCGGCGATGCGGATGTGTCGCGGGATCAAAGGCAGTCATAGTCGGCTCAGATCTAAAGAAGATTGCACTGTTATACGCCATGCAGAAAAAATTTAAACCATCGATTTTATCCATCCAAATGCTATTGCCGGTTTTATCTGCAGCCTGCCAAAGGACAGAGAGTCGGTATAACCACCGTTCGTGCTGTTGGCGTTTTCTTTTTTGCCCGTTACACTGCGGTTAACGTAAACAAAAAGTGAATTATTGTGCAGGCACTCGATTACGAAAGTTATTCATTGGCAGAGCTTCATGAAGCCTACGACCACCTGGATAAAGACGCGCACCCTGAACGTGCAGCGCTGCTTTCTCAATACATCAGAAATCGCGAGGAAGAAGAGCTGGATACTATCAACGGTATCGAGCGTCACAAACTGGCGCGTCGGCGCGAGCGATTTGCGGCATTTCTTATTGATTTATTAATCGCTATAGTTTCTGGCATTCCTCTTTGGCTATATTTCGGCCTTGACCGTCTCCAGCAGCCCGATATCTCAATGATGGTAACCGCTGTCGTCTACAGCATTTGTGCGTTTATCATTATTCACGGCTACTTTATTGCCACCCACGCACAGACCGTTGGAAAACACTTTTTGAATATCCGTGTGGAAGACTTAAACGGCCAGCAAGCAACATTTTCGCGGTATGTTTTCTTGCGCTATCTGCCCATGGCGGTCGCTTACTCAATTCCAATTATTGGTTCTTTCATATCCCTCGCCGATCCGCTTTTTATTTTTGGTAAATCGCGGCGGTGCCTTCATGACTATGTTGCAAAAACCCAGGTGGGGTACGCACCCAGTCAATTAGACGACTGATCGGACATCAGTCGTTTTTTCTATTAGCTTGGTCGTTCAGCGCTGTTCATCACCGCTGGCAACGCCGAAGATGCTATAAAACAATAACGACAGGAAATCACATGCTAATTCCTTTTCCCCTAAAATCGGCGCTGGCCGGGCTGCTCGTTCTGACGACGTCTGTCACCTGGGCTGACGAGCTTGCCAGTGAGACTAAACAACAAATTCAGACGATAAAAGATAAAGCGCTGAATGATGATTTGTCTTTTGAAATTATTGAATCGCTGACCACAGAGGTTGGCCCCAGAATGGTGGGCACCCCGGCTGAAAAGGCTTCGGTAAAATGGGCTGTAAATAAAATGAAGGCGCTGGGCTTTGATAAGGTCTGGACGGAAGAAAGCGAAGCGACATTGTGGGAACGCGGTACGCTGGACGCTCAAATTACGGCGCCCTACCCGCAAAAAGTTAAAGCATTAGCGCTGGGCAATAGTGTTGGCACCGGTGGTGAAACAGTATCTGCTGAGGTGGTGGCGTTCGATAACCTGGAGGCGCTTAAGGCAGCCCCTGCTGACTCACTGGATAATAAAATTGCATTCGTTACCTATCAGATGGAGCGTCATCGCGATGGCCACGGCTATGGCAAAGCAGTTGGCGCCCGGGTTTCCGGTGCTTCAGAAGCGGCCAAAAAAGGCGCGGTAGGCTTCATCATGCGTTCAGTTGGTACTGATACTAATCGCTTTGCTCATACGGGCGTGCAAATGTATCAGGATGATGTAAAGAAAATTCCTGCAATTGCTCTGTCCAATCCTGATGCTGACCTGATGGAGGCAATGCTAACCCGCGATGAGCCAGTAACATTTTCTATTACCATGGATAATGCTGATACAAAGGGCAAAACCACGACCATCGCGAATGTGATTGGGGAAGTCACCGGTTCGACATATCCCGACCAGGTGGTCACGCTGGGCGCGCACCTGGATAGCTGGGATGTAGGTACCGGCGCTGTCGACGATGGCATAGGTGTTGGTATTACGCTTGCCGCTGGTCACTATCTAAGCCAGTTGGAAGAACGTCCTGAGCGTACGCTGCGCGTTATTCTGTTCGCTGCCGAAGAAATTGGTCTGCATGGTGCCAAAGACTATGTCAAAAAACACCGCGACGAGATGGACAACCATGTTATCGGCGCAGAGTGGGACTTTGGTAACGGTAAGATTTATGAGCTTGCACCTGGTGTGTCACAGCAAGCGCTGGATGATATGCGTGCCTTTGCGCAGTTGCTGGCACCGCTGGGTGTAGAAATGGCAAGCACCAACAATGCGAAAGGCCAGTCTGATATGAGCGCGCTGGGCAACGCCGGGCAGCCTGCGGTTAATTTTAATCCCGATGGCAGTGATTATTTCGACTTTCACCACACTGAAAACGACACGCTGGATAAGGTCGATAAAGCGGCGCTGAAAACTAACACCGCTATCTACAGCATGTTTGCGCTGTTTGCTACCGACAGTGGTGTTGATTTCAGAAAATAGCCCTACGGCTTAATAGCCGGGGAACTTGTCAAAAGAGCTGATGAATTCCCGGTACTTTGGAATAACACGCCGATGCTCCATGGTTTCGGCGTGCTTCGCGCCAGGCACAATGATAATTTCCTTATTCATACTGGGCGATATATCGTAAAGCTCACGTCCGAATTTAACCGGCGTGAGCTCATCGTCCCGGCCTGTCAGAATCATCAGTGGGCCCTGATAATTGCGAATATAATCAGCATTATCCACCAGCGCCAAATCAGCAGATACTTCCAGGTAGGTAAAATACTTAGTCCAGGTGGGGATCATATTCTGCGCTACGTCAGTTACCCGGTTTATGGGGCCGTCCAGCACCAGACCATCCACATCACGAACCGAAGCGACATAACTGGCAACGATGCTTCCCATAGAAATACCGTGCACCACCGTGGGAAGGTGTGAGGGGAACACACTTCTGCCGTAATCGTATACCTGTAGCGCGTCGGCTTTCAGGTTAGCCATACGCATACTGGCTGCTTTTTGACTGGCGCCTACCCCCTGATAATCCACCCAGAGAATATTGGCAGGGATCTGACCGAATCGATGCATCAAACCCGATGAGTTGGAGATACTCATGCCGTTGCCAGCAAAAAATACGATGTTAACCACTGGATTCGGATACGAGACGGCAACACCTTTCAGCGTGAGTCCCTGAGCATTGGTAAGCTCTACCGTAGTGATGGAAACCTCTGCTTCGTCTTCATTGACGCGCTGATGCAACTGCGTGGTATCCAGCGGCATCACCGTAGAGTCCTGATGAACAAATGAGCCCGAACTGACGTCAATGGCACATCCCCCCAAAAGAACTGAAAACCAAAGGATCCAGAGCCGAAAAGACAAAATGTTCATACGCTGTTTAAACCATTAATAACTGCTTTGATTTATTGTTCAGATAGCCGGGCAGCAAGCACAGGTTGCCTGATTTTGCCGTTCTCGACCAGAAAGCAATCCATACCGGCCCGATGTGCAGCTTCAAGCCCGATACGGGTATCCTCGAAGACCACGCATTTCTGAGGTGCAATCCCCATATTAGCAGCAGCGGTTAAAAATGTTTCCGGATGGGGCTTACCCTGTGTCACATCGGAGGCGGTAACCAGTGACTTAATTTTATCTGACAACCCGTGATGTTGCAGCAACGCCTTTGCATCGTGCCGCTGCGCACCTGTACCAATACTGACCGGCATGTTCGGGCAATAATAGTTAAGTACAGCAAGCGTGTCATCAATCAGGATTGGGGTATGATCAAGCTGCTTCCAGGCCGCCTCTTTGTAGGCTGTCACTTCATCAATATCGTGCTGCTTATCAAACGCTTCATTCAGAATTTCTACGGTTCTGCGCGTGGGAATACCGCCCAGTTTGTACATGTATTCTTTGTCATAGGGATAGCCATATCTGTCGCAGGTTTTTTCCCAGGCCACCAGGTGCGACCCCATGGAGTCCACCAGCGTGCCGTCCATATCAAAAATAATGCCCTGATACGCACTTAAATCTATCATAGCTATCCTGTTATCTGTGAAGTGGTACCGGACTTCGCAGCAGCGTTTTTACGCCGCGCGGCCGGAGAAACGGCGCAACAGTTGATTAGCCGCTTCGCGATCAAACTGACCTGTTACTTTCAGGTAAATCATGCCATCGGGCACGGAAACTGTGGTTTCCTGAACACCGGTCAGTTCGCTCAGCGCCTGCAACAACGCAGATGAATCCTCACTGGTGCCCTGCCATTTAAACGCAACCCGTTTGATGCGGTTCACTTCATTCAATCCACGCAAGATAAGCAGCCAGCATGAGGCGGCCACAGCACCAACGAAATACGCCGTTTCAGCGGTCCAGTGGTCAGCAACGATGCCGGCCAGAACGCCACCTAAAAAAGCACCGAAGAATTGAAAGCTGGCATAAATTCCCATGGCGGTGCCCTTTTCCCCGGCAGGCGCAATACTCGATACTAACGCAGGAAAGCTCGCCTCGAGATAGTTAAACCCGGTGAAAAAAAGAATCACCGCGCCCACAACCACCCAGCGGTGATGGTCCTGTGCCCCCAGCATGGCGAAGGCTACCGTCATAAACAACGCAGCAACCAGTACGACTTTTCGCGGGGTCTGCCCTTTCCCGATTCCCATCAGAATAATCAGCCCTATGACAGAAGCTATCAGCACCGGCAGATACAGCATCCAATGGCTTTCGAGTGTCAGGTCAAAATGTACCAGGGTGACAGGCAGCTGTACAAACAACAGCGTTATCATCATGTGCAGTAATAAAACACTGACATTAAGTCGCCAAAGCTGAGAGGAGAATAAAAGACGACGAAGCTGCCCGCGCTGCGGCAGTACATCACCACTGGTTTGCATCGGCACACTGGGTACTGACCACTGAATCAGTGGCATGCAGCAAATAGCGAGCACCCCGGTCAGTGCAAAGATACCCGCCAGGCCCCAGCTATTGGCAATTAACGGGCCGGCAAGCACCGCCAGGTAGAAGGAGAAACCAATGGCGATACCAATGATAGCCATGACTTTGGCGCGTTGCGTTTCGCGACTGACATCGGTAGCCAGTGCCATAATTGCGCCGGCAATGGCACCCGCGCCCTGTAAAATACGTCCGGCAATCATCCAGGCTAAAGAATCTGCTGTTGCGGCGATAAAACTGCCTGCGGCAAAGACGCTCAGACCAAGCAAAATAACAGGTTTACGCCCCCACCGGTCTGATAACATACCCATGGGGATCTGCAACGCAGCCTGCGTCAGACCATATCCACCCACAGCCAGACCTACCAATACCGGTGAGTAGTCAGGATAATCCATTGCAGCAACGGCCAGCACTGGCATTACCATGAATAAACCCATCATGCGCAGCACATAAACCAGTGCCAGTGACACTGCTGCGCGTACCTCTAACGCGTTCAAAACCTTACATTATCCTGTCAGTACACTTCGCTGCGCAGTGTACCATAAAAAGCTTTTGCGCCCATGACACGTTTTTCATCAAATGATCTGCCCCCTTACGCTGGCGTAACTAAACAATATTTTTAATAGCCAGTGTGGCATACTGGAATTTTTGGCAAATTATGGGTTTCAATGGATAAAATCGAAATACAGGGTGCTCGCACTCATAATCTTAAGAATATCGATTTAACAATTCCCCGAGATAAACTGGTCGTTATTACAGGGCTCTCCGGTTCCGGAAAGTCGTCCCTGGCATTCGATACACTTTATGCAGAAGGCCAGCGTCGCTATGTCGAATCTTTGTCAGCGTACGCGCGTCAGTTTCTGTCGATGATGGAAAAGCCTGACGTGGACCACATTGAGGGGTTATCGCCGGCCATTTCCATTGAACAAAAGTCCACGTCTCACAACCCGCGTTCCACCGTCGGTACCATTACCGAAATTTATGACTATCTGCGGTTGTTATTCGCCCGTGTTGGTACACCTCGCTGCCCGACACACGATGAGCCGCTGGATGCGCAAACCATCAGCCAGATGGTGGATAAAGTTCTGGAGATGCCCGAAGGCAGTAAGCTGATGCTACTGGCTCCGGTGGTATCTGATCGTAAAGGCGAGCATGTTAAGTTGTTGCAGAATCTTGCCGCGCAGGGCTATATCCGTGCACGAATTGACGGCGAGGTCTGTGATTTATCAGATCCCCCTGAGCTTGATCTGCACAAAAAGCACACTATCGAAGTCGTAGTCGACCGATTTAAAGTGCGTGATGATTTACAGCTGCGTCTGGCAGAATCCTTCGAAACGGCGCTGGAATTATCAGGTGGCACTGCACGGGTGCTGGACATGGATAATCCTGATGCTGAGGCGGCTGTGTTTTCGGCCAATTTTGCCTGTCCGCACTGTGGCTACAGCCTGAGCGAACTGGAACCGCGCCTATTTTCATTCAATAACCCGGCGGGCGCGTGCCCGACCTGTGACGGGCTGGGTACTCGCCAGTTCTTTGACCCTTCCAGAATTATCAACAACGATGAGCTAAGCCTGTCAGGCGGTGTGATTCGTGGCTGGGACAAACGAAGCTATTACTACTTCCAGATGCTGCAAGCTGTGGCTGACCACTATGGCTTTGACCTGACTAAACCGTTCGCCGAGTTGACCAAAGAAGAGCGTGACGTGGTGCTGTATGGCTCCAAAGGCAAATCGCTGAAGTTTAAATATATTAACGATCGCGGCGATATCATGGAACGCAAACATCCGTTTGAGGGTGTTATACCGAACATGGAGCGCCGCTACCGCGAAACCGAGTCCAATGCGGTGCGTGAAGAACTGGCCAAATACTTAAGCCAGCAGCCGTGTACCAGCTGTGGTGGTTCTCGCCTGCGAGAAGAAGCCCGTAATGTCTTCATTCAGCAGACTACTCTGCCCGACATTGCAGAAATGTCGATTGCCAATGCCTTCGACTTTTTCGAAACGCTGGATTTAGTCGGTCAGAAAGCGCAGATTGCCGATAAGATCTTAAAAGAAATACAGGACAGGTTAGGCTTTCTGGTCAACGTAGGTCTTAACTATCTTAACCTTTCACGCAGTGCTGATACGCTATCAGGCGGTGAAGCTCAGCGAATTCGTCTGGCCAGCCAGATTGGCGCCGGGTTAGTGGGCGTTATGTATGTGCTTGATGAACCGTCCATTGGTCTGCACCAGCGTGACAACGAACGGCTTCTGGCGACGCTCACGCGTCTGCGGGACTTGGGTAATACTGTCTTGGTTGTTGAGCACGATGAGGACGCTATTCGCGAGGCGGATTATGTTATTGATATCGGCCCGGGCGCTGGTGTACATGGTGGTGAAGTCATCGCTGCAGGTTCGGTAGATGACATCATTAACAGTGAGGACTCACTTACCGGAAAGTATCTTTCTGGCCGGGAAGAAATCGAAATTCCACCTGAACGCAACAAGCCTGATAAGAAAAAATTACTGACGCTTGAGGGCGCCTCGGGTAACAATCTACAGTCCGTTACGCTGAATATTCCGGTGGGTCTGATGACCTGTGTTACCGGCGTATCCGGCTCCGGTAAATCAACACTGATCAACGATACGTTTTATCGAATTGCCCAGCGTGAACTAAACAATGCAACAGCCAATGAACCTGCTCCGCACAAAAATATGGCGGGTCTTGAGCATCTTGATAAAGTGGTCGATATTGACCAAAGCCCTATTGGCCGGACACCACGTTCCAACCCTGCCACTTACGCGGGCATATTTACGCCAATCCGGGAGCTTTTTGCCGGTACGCAGGAAGCACGCTCGCGGGGCTACAAGCCTGGCCGGTTCAGTTTCAACGTAAAAGGCGGGCGCTGTGAGGCATGTCAGGGTGATGGCATGATCAAAGTTGAGATGCACTTTTTGCCTGATATCTATGTGTCCTGTGATGTCTGTAAAGGCAAGCGTTACAACCGCGAAACGCTTGAGGTACATTACAAAGGCAAGAATATCAATGAAGTGCTGGATATGACCGTTGAGGAAGCTCGTGAATTTTTCGACCCTATTCCGGCCATCGCCCGAAAGCTTCAGACGCTTAAAGACGTCGGCTTGGCGTACATTCGTTTAGGTCAGGCCGCCACAACATTATCAGGCGGTGAGGCGCAGCGTGTGAAGTTAGCGCGAGAGTTATCCAAGCGCGACACCGGTCAAACTTTATATATTCTGGATGAGCCCACTACTGGCCTGCACTTTCATGATATTAAACAGTTGCTTGCTGTATTGCACCGCCTGCGTGACCATGGCAATACCGTGGTGGTTATTGAACACAATCTTGATGTTATCAAAACCGCTGACTGGATTGTGGACCTTGGTCCCGAGGGTGGCTCTGGCGGCGGGCAGATCATCGCCGAAGGCACGCCTGAGCATGTGGCTGAACAAGACGTATCTCATACCGGTCGTTTTTTAAAGCCAATGCTTGAAAAGCAGAAGCGGTAGTTTTAACTGATGCTTTTGCCATGCTATGGTGAAAGCACTGTAAATAAAGGGTTAATCGACCATCTATGAGTGAAGCACATCCCTTAGAAACAACCTTCGATGTCCGGTTTTGTGAAACTGATGCACTTGGACATGTTGGAAATACGGTACTGGTACAGTGGTTCGAAGCAGCCAGAGACCCGGTTTTTGCGTATTTCGTGCCTACGCTGGATATTAAAAAGTGGCCACTGATACTGGCCAGTTATCATGTTGATTTTCATCATCAGCTTTTCTATGGCACACCGGTGACTATCAAGACCTACATCAAGCGAATCGGGCGCAGCTCGTTTGTAACGCAACAGGAAGTATGGCAAAACGACCAGAAATGCGCCACCGGCACGACGACGCTGGTTAACTTCGACTATCAGAATCAATGTTCAGCGCCCATCTCCGACGCGGTGAAAGATAAGCTTTCCGTTCATCTTCTGGAGTCTGATGATGAATAACGAAAACAACTTTATTGAAGTCATTGATGATGTGTTAGATCCAAAGCTGTGCGCTCAAATTATTGATAAATTTGATAGCAGCCCGAACTTATCACCCGGCCGCACTGGCGGCGGCGTCGATTTGGATAAGAAACGCAGTATGGATGTGTCATTTAGTGAGCGCGAAGAGTTTGCGCCATTGTTTAAACCGGTTATGGAAAAGACCGGGCAGGCACTGCTTGATTATATAGAAAAGTATTTCTTTGCGCTGGTCGGGCCTATCGGACTGACGGTGCGTCATCCTAAAACCGGTGAACCGGTTAAGCTGACACACGAGAACTTTGAGGAAGTCGGTAAGCCTAACCTGGCCAACTTACTCAACTATCTGTTTCGTATTGGCGAGGTCAACGCTCAGCGTTATACCGCTGGCGAGGGCGGCTATCCCTACTGGCACTCAGAAGTATACCCGCAACTGCCTCACAATGATGCGCTGCATCGTGTACTGCTATTCATGTTCTATTTGAATGATGTGGAAGAAGGTGGCGAGACTGACTTTTACTATCAGGGCACCTCTGTGTCGCCTAAAGCCGGCCGCATGGTGATTGCACCCGCGTACTTTACACATACGCATCGTGGACAGATGCCCAAAAGTAACGATAAATATATTCTGACTTCCTGGCTGCTATTCAGCCGTGCAGAACATATTTACACCCCTCAGGGCGGTCAGTAGCACAGCTCACTGTCCTGTTCTCAGGCTGCTGCAAGACGTTGCGCTTTTAACATTTTTAGCGCAGCGATTTTGCCAAGCTTGTAGCCTCTCGTCAGCTTTTTCTTGTCCATGGTTAATCGCTTGACCTGAAAATCGGCGGGCGGAGCGACGATGGTCAGTGACAAATCTGAAGGGGGATTTTTAAGAAACGCCAGCGTTTCATTATAAATGCCCGGACGGGACAACAGTGTTTGCATCAGTTCAGGCTGATGGCCATAAAGCCGTTCAAACAGCCAGGGCGATTTTACTGTAGGCTTTGAAAATCCAAGCGGTTGCGACAACACGACTGTTATCTCTCTTGCGCCCATCTCGTACGCTTTTTTCACAGGAATTGCGTCAGCCACGCCACCATCAACATAACGATGGTCGCCAATTCTAGGCTGATCACGGTAGGCCATAGGTATCGAACAGGATGCCACCATCAAATCATCAATGTTGTCGTGTTGCGCCCGAAGGTAATCACACTGGCCGGTATCTACATTGGTCACACCAACATAAAGCGGTATCGCAGTATTTATTTCACCAAGCTTGCTATCAAGCTGCTGCCGGCACTGATGCCACAGCCAGTGCACATCGGTCATATGCCCACCTCGAATGAAGCGAAGCGGACTGAAAAACTCTCTTCGGGTCGCGTATTCGGTAATGATGGTCCGGCTAAGACCGAGTATTTGCGATACGTAGGTAGCCAGGTTTGTTGCACCCGCTGATACACCAATAGCAAAATCGAAATGCTGTTGACGATGTAAAAATACGTCCAGAACACCGGCAGCAAAGACACCTCGCATTGCACCGCCTTCTACAACTAACGCTTTACTCATGATGTTTCTCCGTATCGGGCGTGTAACATCTACACTACGCCGTTTCCATTTGGCTGTCGTTACAGAAAAATAGATGCTATTAATCGGTTATTTATTGAGATACATCTCCTACATTCAAATTTCTGACCAACGTTTCATCCTATTGAGTATTAATCAGCATTGAGGGAAGTAAGCGGCTAATAAAGTAAGTAATCAAATGCTTCACGGAGCTACTCTAAGACCGATGCTATAACGAATTTTAAGAGGGCAATATTGTGCTGATTTGGATATTTTGCGCGGTGAGCGGGATGTTTAATGGCTACGTAGTAGCGCGTACCAGGGGTAGGTTAAAAAGAACCGGCATGTTTGTTTGTCTGACTGCCACCGCGGTTATCTCGGCAGGCTTACTTGCTCAGTTTCTGCATCAGCCGGCGCATCCACAAGGTAGCGCCGGTACACATGGTGGCGCGCCGATGGCCGGGATTGCCTACCTACTGTTTACTCTTGTGATTTGTGCTTTTACGACGGGCGCTTTTATATTTGCCCGTCAGGCAAGAAAATAGCGTTCACTATTTATAACGCATCTACCTAAAAAGGGGCTACTGATTCGCCGGTTAAGCGATAGCCAACAGAGGCGATGTCGCCCTTCCACCCTTTTGTTGATAGTGTTCCTGTCACCCATATCGCGTCGTACAGGTCATCAATGGCCACACCTTCTTCAAATTTTACATATACTATCTGGTTAGAAGGTGGTGGTGGTACGTGAATACAGGCACCGAAATAAGGCACAAGCAAAAATTCTGTGGTCAGTTCTGCCGTACCTTCCAAAGGCACTACGAAGCCCGGAATTTTAACCCGCTTTCCATCGAATTTTTCAACCACCGGTGCGTCGGGTTGCAGTTGGGTCATTTGTCCTTCGTGCTCTACCGCCGGGGCATCTAATTCATTAAACCCTGCCGGCACCAGATCTTCCCAATAGACTTCCTGAGGTTCTGCGCTTAGTGCGCTTGCCGACATCCCGGCCAAAGCAATACACGTTAAAAGACCTAGCAATGTTCGAATCATAATCTTTCCTGTTCAGGGCCTGGCGTCGAGGCAATCATTCTAATATCGATACTCAGGCTAAATTGTTCACTCAGATTGTCAATACGCATTAAAAAAGGGCCGTTGAGGCCCTTTTCAAAAATTGCGCAGTGCGTTATTTGTTTTGTTCAAAGCGCTTGATGCTGCTGGTGATCTCATCTTTGGCAGCCTGAGCATCAGCCCAGCCATCAATTTTCACCCATTTACCAGGCTCAAGATCTTTATAGTGCGTGAAGAAATGCTCAATTTGCTGCTTAGTCAGCTCTGGCACGTCGGTGATTTCTTTCACATCACGATAGATGGTAGATAGCTTATCAACCGGCACAGCCAGAATCTTGGCATCTTTACCTGACTCATCGGTCATGTTCAAAACACCCACTGGGCGACACTTAATTACTGAACCGCTATGGATTGGGAAAGGGGTCATTACCAGCACATCTACCGGGTCACCATCTTCTGACAATGAGTCGTTAACATAGCCGTAGTTAACCGGATAATGCATGCAAGTTGCCATGAAGCGGTCAACAAACATTGCGCCAGTGTCTTTATCGACTTCATATTTTACCGGATCAGCGTGTGCCGGGATTTCGATAATAACGTTAACTTCATCAGGTGCTTTGTCACCAGGAGTTACATCGTTCAGACTCATGAATGGTTCCTTAAGTTATGCAATAAAACGTTTTACCACATCGTGCCAAAAACGCGATCTTGCACCTTTGGCGTGGCGGATGGGTAAAGTATACGGTGCGCGCCGCAAAATAAAAACTGGTGACAGCCAGTTGTTTATTATCAGCGCGCTCAACTGATTATTTATCAGTCTGATAATAAGTCAGACAGGTTTCCACTTCCTCTTTCGAACCCAGAATCGTGGGCACCCGCTGATGAATTTCTTTGGGCATGACTTCCATAATCCGGCCATGACCGGTGTTAGCCAGGCCACCAGCCTGCTCCATTAAAAATGCCATTGGATTGGCTTCGTAAAGCAGGCGTAACTTGCCAGGCTTAGACGGATTACGCTTATCGAACGGATACATGAAAATACCGCCACGACACAGTACCCGGTGAATATCGCCCACCATGGCTGCTACCCAGCGCATGTTATAATCTTTACCGCGCGGACCTTCAGTACCGGCCAGCAAATCGCCGATATAATTTTTCACCGGCTCTTCCCAGTGTCTTTCATTAGAAGTATTAATGGCAAATTCTTTGGTTTCTTCCGGTACCTTCACATTCGGATGCGTCAGCAGGAAACCGCCGTGGGTTTTATCCAGCGTATAAATATGTGTGCCGCGACCCGTGGTCATTGCCAGCATGGTAGACGGTCCGTACAGGACATAACCCGCCGCCACCATTTGCGTTCCCGGCTGCAGGAAAGCAGACGGATCGTCAGCTTCCATCCACTGAGGCGCATGAGTAATTGAAAAAATAGTACCGATTAAGCTGTTAATCTCAGTATTTGATGAACCGTCGAGGGGGTCAAAACTGACAAGGTAGTTTCCTTCGGGATTACACGGAACGACCGTGTCTTCCTCTTCTGAAGAAATGGCTTTCACATAGCCGGAATCGCGCAGCGTATCTTTTAAGATTTGGTTGGAGATCACATCCAGTTTTTTCTGTGTCTCACCCTGAACGTTTTCACTTAACGTTGAGCCCAGTACGCCTGCCAGAGCGCCCTGACTGACACGGAAGGAAATTTCCTTACAACCAGCCAGTAATGTTCTGATTAACAAAATCAGTTCAAGTGGTGCACCGTCATGCTGCAGCTGTGAGTTTAATCGTTTCATGTATGCTTAAGCCTTGTCTCTTTTTGTAGGGTTATAAATATGATCAGTATGGATAAAGATATCCCTGATTAACCAGTCTTCTTTTATTATTGTATGCAAATGATTCACCAACAAAATCAAATGGTATGACTTGCATCGATTCTTTTTTAACCGGCGATGATGATTGTACCTGCGAAACGCACGACAGGGAAATGAGTTATTCGATCCGCTGTCGCCATCTGGTAGAGTAAGCCACTTCTTAAGTAAGGCAGTTATAACTATGCATGTTCACATTCTGGGCATTTGTGGCAGCTTCATGGGAGGCATTGCTGCAATCGCAAAATCGCTGGGGCACACGGTAACCGGTTCGGATACCAATGTGTATCCGCCTATGAGTACACAGCTGGAAGGGCTGGGGATTACTTTGACTGAAGGCTACGATACGGCCCAGTTCGAACCGCAGCCGGACATTGTTATCATTGGTAACGCGATGTCCCGGGGCAACCCCGCAGTAGAGTATGTACTGGACCGTAATCTGCCTTATACCAGTGGCCCGCAATGGCTGCTGGAAAACCTGCTCAACGACCGCTGGGTGATTGCGCTGTCTGGTACGCACGGCAAAACAACCACCAGTAGTATGGTGGCCTGGATTTTAGAATTCGCCGGACTTAATCCCGGTTTTCTGATCGGCGGCGTGCCCGAGAATTTCGGTGTTTCGGCGCGAATTGGCGACAGTCCGTTCTTTGTTATTGAAGCCGACGAATATGACAGCGCCTTTTTCGATAAGCGTTCCAAATTTGTACATTACCGACCCAAAACACTGGTCATCAACAACCTCGAATTTGACCATGCTGATATTTTTGCTGACCTGGCGGCCATTCAGACACAGTTCCACCATCTGGTTCGCATGGTGCCGCAAAGCGGCCTGATTCTGTCACCTGCTGATAATGCTGCTATTTCCCAGACGCTGGATCGGGGGTGCTGGAGCCAACAGCAGTTCTTAGGTAAGCAATGGCAGGCCAACCTGATTAACCCTGACGGCAGCGTGTTTGAGGTCATCAAGGATGGCGTAAAAGTGGGTGAAGTGCATTGGGCACTGTTAGGTCAGCACAATGTCGATAACGGGATGATGGCACTGGCAGCCGCTCACCATGCTGGTGTGCAAATTGGCGATGCTATCGCCGGACTCTCGCAATTTAAAAATGTGAAGCGTCGGATGGAGCTTAAGGGGATCGTGAACGATATTTCGTTATACGACGATTTCGCCCACCATCCCACGGCCATCGCAACCACGCTTGACGGGTTGCGCAATAAGGTGGGTCAACAACGCATTATCGCCATACTGGAGCCGCGCTCTAACACCATGAAAATGGGCATTCACAAAGATACGCTTGCACAATCCTGGCAACAGGCGGATGAAGTGCTACTTTATGAGCCACCGGCAATGAACTGGTCACTCAAAGATGCAGCCAATACCAGCCAGACGCCTGCTTCAGTCCTGGCATCAACTCAGGCAATTATTGAACAGGTTGTGAAAACTGTTCGCCCCGGCGATCACGTTCTGGTGATGAGCAATGGCGGATTTGAAGGTATACACCAGCGTTTGCTCGAGGCGCTTGAACAGACCCGGCAACAGGAGACGATATGACAGATAAGCGCATTACACTGGCCATCACAGGTGCCTCCGGCGCTCCCTATGCGCTGCGCTTACTGGAATGTCTGGTAAACGCTGACTATGAGATATTCGTACTGATATCGTCAGCAGCGAAAGTTGTTTTTGCTACTGAAGAAGATATAAAAATTCCCTCGCGCCCGGATGCCGCCGCCGACTTTTTCACTCAGCGTTTTAACGCCCGGTCAGGTCAAATCACCGTATGCGGCAAAGAAGAATGGTTTTCACCGGTGGCCTCAGGGTCGGCAGCACCACGTCAGATGATTATCTGTCCGTGTTCAACCGGAACATTGTCCGCTATTGCCTGCGGCGCCAGCGACAATCTTATTGAACGGGCCGCGGATGTGGTTATGAAAGAGCGCGGCCAGTTGGTTATCGTCCCCAGAGAAATGCCACTTTCCTCTATCCATTTGGAAAATATGTTAAAACTGTCACAAATGGGTGTCACAATTATGCCTGCCGCGCCGGGTTTTTATCATCAGCCAGCGTCTATCGCTGATTTGATTGACTTTGTAGTGGCGCGAATTCTGGACCACCTGGGGTTAGACCAGTCGCTGATAGCTCGCTGGGGATATCAGCCTTCTACGACAAAGGAATAAATAATACATGACCGTGTCTTTTCGAAAAAAAGCAGTTCTGGCGCTGGGTGTGGCCAGCAGTTTATTGGTAAGTCTGCCCGCCCTGGGCTGGGGTCAGACTGGCCACCGGGTAACCGGTGCCATTGCTGAGCACTATTTAAGCCCGCATGCTGCGGCCGCCGTTGAAGCGTTGCTGCCGAATGAAACACTGGCAGAAGCATCCACTTACGCAGATGAAATGCGCTCTAACCCAAAACCTTTCTGGCAAAAAGTATCACCCCCCTTTCACTATGTAACAGTGCCAGAGCAGAAGACCTATGCCGAGGTCGAAGCACCTGAACAGGGTGATGCGTTTACGGCACTTGAGCGATTCACCGAAACACTGAGAAGTGATGACGCGAGCCGTGAAGAAAAACAACTGGCACTGCGGTTCATTGTCCATATTATCGGCGACCTGCATCAGCCTCTGCATGCAGGTAACGGTACCGATCGCGGCGGGAACGATGTAAAAGTAAGATTTTTCTGGGAAGATTCCAATCTTCACCGGGTGTGGGACTCGCAGATGCTGGACCAGCGGCAATTGTCCTTCACTGAGTGGACGCGCTGGCTCAATGCCAAGATTACGCCTGAACAATTAACGCAGTGGGATACCACCGATCCCCTTGACTGGATTGAAGAAAGTACAGAAATCCGCGATACCGTTTATCCGGAGGATGCAAACGACATGTCGTATGATTATCTGTATGACCACCTGCCCACTGCAAAATTACGGCTACAGCAGGCTGGTGTAAGAATGGCGGCTTACCTGAACGAAGTATTTGCGCCCGCGAAAAAAGACTAATCGATATCCAGCGGCTCCGGCGACAGAATGACGCCGGTGCTGTCTGCGTATAAATGATCTTCAGGCAAGAAGGTCACGCCGCCAAAGTTAACCGGAATATCCGCATCACCGATACTTTCGTTCTCGGCATTTACCGGAATAGCCGCAATAGCAAGAATTCCCAGATCAAAGTCACTCAGTGTATCGACGTCACGCACACTGCCGTAGCAAACAATACCTTCCCAGTCATTATCAATAGCCAGTTGTGCAGAACTTGCGTCAATTAATGCACGGCGTGTCGAGCCACCACCATCAATTAACAGTACCTTGCCACTGCCGGGCTGCGCCAGCACACGATCAATTATGCCCCGGTCTTCAAAGCATTTGACTGTCGTAATTTCACCACCGAAAGAATATCGCCCGCCGTAGCTGACAAACATAGGATCGACCACATCGACGCTGTCAGCAAATAAATCACATAGTTCAGAGGTGTTATAGTCCATCACGAAGCCTTTTGGTTGGTGACCGAAGTCAGTTGCGCAAAGTCAAAGACCCGAATAAGCGGTCTGCGTCTTGTACTACTTTTGCTTAGCATAGCATCATTTGCGATAAACAGAACGTCGCTTTTTGTATAAAATTCAGCTCTCTTTATCTGATTGTTTTCCTCTGTTTTCCCTACGCTTTGATATGTCATAAAGGTTTCTTTTTTCTGTCACGGGACAGTCACAGACCATTTTTAGGCTATTTAATCAACAACTGGCTTCGGAATGATGGCAATGCGATTAAAGCGCCTGGGCGAATACGATACGGATTTGTTTTACCGGCTGAACCGACTTACCGCCAACCGTCAGTGCCGTCGGGTGCTCTGGATGTCAAAAACCGGCGATGGTTATCTGTATTTTGTCATCGGCCTGCTGTTGTGGGGCTTTGAGCGGGAACATGGTGAGCTTTTTCTGTACACCGCCCTGATGGCATATGCACTGGAGCTGCCGGTGTATCTGGTATTAAAAAATATCTTTAAACGCCCCCGCCCGTGTGACCTGCTATCCAACATGTTTGTGCATGTCACGCCATCGGATAAATTCAGCCTGCCCTCCGGTCACACCGCAGCGGCCTGGCTGATGGCTTATATAGTAAGTTATTTTTATCCCGACTTTGCGCTTCTGGCTTACAGCTGGGCGACACTTATCGGCCTGTCCAGAATTTTACTGGGGGTTCACTACCCTTTTGATGTGCTGGCGGGCATGGCGCTTGGCCTGACAATCGCCTATTCAAGCATAGGGTTATTAGCATAAGATGAAAATACTTTACGGCGTTCAGGGTACCGGCAATGGGCACATCGCACGGGCTCGGATTATGGCTGCAGCACTTAAACGGCATCGCGATATCGAGGTCGATTTTGTATTTACCGGCCGTGCACCCGATAAATATTTCGATATGGAAGTATTTGGTAACTACCGCACTTATGAGGGCCTGACGTTCGTCACCCGGCATGGCAAGGTGGATAAATTTGCCACCTTTCGCAGCAACCACCTTCGTCGGTTCGCCTGTGATGTCAGACAGTTTGATACCAGCAGTTACGACTTGCTGGTTAATGACTTCGAGCCGGTTACCGCTTGGGCAGCACGGCGACAAAAATTACCTGCCATCTCTATTTCCCACCAGGCGGCATTTGCCTATCCGGTACCCAAGTCGGGCGATAATGCGCTCGACAGGTTGCTGTTACGTTTTTTTGCACCTGCCGATGTTCGTCTGGGTGTCCATTGGTTTCACTTTAACCAGCCTATTGTTCCACCGTTTATCAGCGATAAACCAAGTGCTAATGCCACACCCTCGCATGTCTTGGTTTATCTGCCGTTTGAAGAAATTAATGATATCCAGAAGATGCTGGAGCCGCTCAGTAACGAGCACTTTGTCTGCTATCACCCTGATGTTTCGGCCCCGCTTAATTGTGGGCATATCAGTTGGTTCCCGCCCTCTAAATCTGGCTTTCAGCAAGCGTTGGCCGGTTGCAGCGGTGTTATCGCTAATGGCGGCTTTGAGCTTTCAAGTGAAGCCTTACACCTGGGCAAAAAGCTGCTTATAAAACCCCTCCACGGACAGTTTGAACAGCTTTCCAATGTACTGACCCTAAGCCAGCTTGAGTTGTGTCAGACCCTGTTTCAGTTAGATACTGATACCGTTGAAGAATGGCTTGATGCCCCCGACACTGAAGCTATCACGTTTCCTGACGACCCTACTATTCTTATAAACTGGCTAAAAGCAGGTAACCTGAGCGATACACAAACACTGTGTGACGCGTTATGGAAGCAGGTAAAATACGGCGATAAGACACGTCAGAAGCTTTTGTCTCTTGCATTTTAGTTACGCAATGCGATGATAACGGCACATTGAGTTACTCCCAGTGGGATCATCGTGCAAAAAACATCACGTATCATCAGTTTATGTGCCCTGACCATGCTATTGGTGGGTGCCTGCGGATATCGCGGTGCGCTCTATCTTCCGGACGAAGAACAGACCAATCAGCGTACTGATCCCCCTGCGCAACCTGACACGCAGGAGGAAACCCCCTAATGGATCATTTTGAATATCGCGACGGCCGTCTTTGTGCTGAAGATGTGCCGGTTGCAGACATTGCAGCCAAATATGGTACACCCGCTTATATTTATTCCAGAGCGACCCTGGAGCGGCACTGGCATGCTTTTGATGATGCTATCGGCGACCACCCTCATCTGATTTGCTATGCGGTAAAAGCGAATTCCAATCTTGGGGTGTTAAGCGTACTGGCTAAGCTGGGCTCCGGATTTGATATTGTGTCGGGCGGCGAACTGGCCCGGGTCATAGAGGCAGGCGGTGACGCCGGTAAAGTTGTCTTTTCCGGGGTGGGCAAAACGCCTGAAGAAATAGCCTATGCACTGGACCAGGGCATCAAGTGCTTTAACGTAGAATCGGAGCCGGAACTTCACCGCATCAACGAAGTGGCCGCGCAAAAGGGTTGTCAGGCACCGGTTTCTTTACGTATCAACCCGGATGTCGATGCTAAAACTCACCCATACATTTCTACTGGCCTTAAGGCGAACAAATTTGGTATTGCCCGTGAACTGGCGGTAGAAACCTACGAACTGGCGGCATCACTGTCAAACCTGAATGTGATCGGTATGGATTGTCACATCGGCTCTCAGTTGACTGACCTCGCGCCGTTTGTTGATGCACTTGACCGCTTACTGGTGTTAATTGATGAGCTAGCCGATAAAGGCATTGAAATTAAGCACCTGGACTTAGGTGGTGGCCTGGGCGTGCCCTATGACAGCGAAACCCCGCCCCATCCTCGCGATTATGCCGCTGCGCTGGCTGACCGAATGACTGGCAGAGAGTCGTTAACCCTGATTCTGGAGCCCGGCCGGGCTATTGCCGCAAACGCGGGAATACTGGTGACAAAGGTTGAGTTTATAAAAGAAGGCGAAGAAAAGCATTTTGCCATTGTTGATGCAGCCATGAACGACTTACTGCGTCCGTCGCTTTACTCAGCCTGGCAAAATATCATCCGCGTGGAGCAATCTACCCAGGCACCACGCCGTTTATACGATGTGGTTGGGCCCGTCTGTGAAACCGGCGATTTCCTTGGCCGGGACCGGGAGCTTGCGGTTGAGGCAAACGACTTGTTAGCGGTGCGCAGTGCTGGTGCTTACGGTTTTACTATGGCTTCTAATTACAACAGCCGCTGCCGTCCACCGGAGTTACTGGTTGATGGTGAGCAGGTATTCGTCGTCAGAGAACGAGAAAAACGCAAAGATCTCTGGAAAGGCGAGTATAAAGTTCCGTAAACTAGGACTATGATACTAAGGCAGATTAGCAGTTAATGCATATTCAGTTTTCTAAAATGCACGGTCTGGGCAATGACTTTATGGTTGTTGATAACGTCACTCAGAATGTCTTTTTTTCTCCGGATAAAATCCGGACGCTGGCTGATCGGCATTTTGGAATTGGATTTGACCAGCTATTGATGGTTGAGCCGCCCTACGACCCTGACCAGGACTTTCACTACCGAATCTTCAATGCAGACGGTTCTGAAGTTGCGCAGTGCGGTAATGGGGCGCGGTGCTTTGCCAGATATGTGAAACAAAAAGGGCTGATTAATCGCAACAAAATTCTGGTAAGCACTAAATCTGGCAATATGGTGCTTTATCTTGAAAAAGATGGTCAGGTTACCGTGAATATGGGAAAGCCTGAGTTCGAGCCGGCACGCATTCCCATGAAGGCCAATAAACAGGAAAATGTATATCTAACCCGCGAAGGCAATCACACGCTGTTTTACGGGGCGGTATCAATGGGTAACCCCCATTGCGTGCTATCGGTTGATGATATCAATACCGCGGATGTAGAAACCATCGGGCCATTATTAGAACAACACGAACGCTTTCCTGAAGGCGTAAATGTAGGTTTCATGGAAGTAGTGGGCGCTGACTACATCCGTTTGCGCGTTTATGAGCGCGGGACGGGGGAAACCATGGCCTGCGGCAGTGGTGCATGCGCAGCTGTCGCCATTGGTCAGATGCAGGGCAAGCTGGGGAAAGATGTCAGAGTCGACTTGCCTGGTGGTAATCTGAGAATTCGCTGGCAGGGACCAGGTTCAGTGCTGAAAATGACCGGGCCGGCTGAACATATTTATGACGGACAGTTAACTTTATGAGCGATGTAATCGGGCACGCAAAAACGCCTTCGGGCAATGGCTATGACGAAGATAAGACGTTAAGTGCCAGAGAGGTCGCAGACTTTTTGCGCGCGCATCCTGATTTTTTTGCCCGCCACGCAGACTTGCTGGAAGACATTCGTATTCCTCACGTACAAAAAGGCAGTGTCTCACTGGTTGAGGTTCAAAGTGAACAGTTACGCAAAAAAGTGCGCCAGCTCAATTACCGGCTGAGCCAACTCATCAGCATCGCCAAACAAAACGAAAAAATTTACCGGGTTTATACGGACCTGAATGTACAGCTACTGACTTGCCAGAGCGTGGCAGAAATTCAGCTGCGCCTTGAAGAGGTGTTGCAGGAAAAACTGGATTTAGCCTCTGTCGCGTTAAAGTTATTCAAAGGTCCGCATGCCCTGCCCGAGTTGCAGCGCCGGCTGTTTGTAGAGAAGCGCTTTAAAAACGAACCCTTTTTCTTTGGTCGCCTGAGTCAGCATGAGCGCCAGTTGTTGTTTGGTGATGCCGTTGCTGAATCGGCTGCACTGATTCTTATCGGCAATGATGAACCTCTCGCTATTGCTGCAATCGGCAGTAACGATGCCAGCCATTTTACGCCGGATATGGATACGCTGTTGTTAAAACAGCTTCAGCAGGTTTTAAGCTTTGTTTTGCCCGGACTGCTGAAATACTAATGAGTGGGACTCAGCCAGCTCCGGAAGAGTTGTCGACCCAGTGCGAACTCTGGCTGGAAAAGTTTCTTACGCATCTTCAGGTTGAACGTGGCCTTTCTGTGCACACCATCAGTAATTACCGCCGACAGCTTAAATACGTTGCCACAACATTAGCGCTGCCTGACTGGTCGGGGCTGACGCCGGTAGACATAAAGCGGGTCTTAAGTACCTCTAAGCAGCAGGGCAAACATGCCCGAAGTATCGCACTTCGCCTTTCAGCGCTTCGCACCTTCTGTCGCTATTTAATTGACCAGGGTCAGCTGTTCAGCAACCCGATGGAAGGTATTCAGGCGCCCAAACAGGGCCGGCCACTACCGAAGCAGCTCAATGTTGATGATATGCAGCAGTTACTGGATGGTAACGATGATGACCTGCTTGCTTACCGTGATAAAGCCATGTTTGAACTGCTTTACGGATGCGGGTTGCGACTCAGTGAGTTAACGGGACTTAATCTCAACGACTGTTTGTCTGACGGTCTTTTACGGGTAAGGGGTAAAGGCAGCAAAGAGCGGCTGTTACCAATGGGCAAGATGGCCCGACGTGCCCTTGAAGCCTGGTTTAAGGTCAGAGGACACTTTGCTGACCCAGGCGAACCAGCGGTATTTTTGAGCAAGCAAAAAAACCGTATCTCAAACCGGCAGGTTGCCAATCGCCTGGATGTAATGGCGCAGCAAAAAAATATCGACAGCAAATTAAACCCTCACAAACTACGCCATTCGTTTGCGACACACGTACTTGAATCCAGTGGCGACCTGAGAGCCGTTCAGGAATTACTGGGGCACGCTAATCTGTCAACGACACAGGTCTATACGCATCTGGACTTTCAGCATCTTGCTAAAGTTTATGACTCAGCCCATCCCCGGGCACGCAAAAAATAAAATAAGGAGTGCTTATGCGCTTTTATCGTCCGCTTAATCAGATTCAGGCTATGACATTTGATTTAGACGATACACTTTATGATAACGGACCAGTCATCCTTGCAGCAGAAAAAACACTGCAGGCATTTATAGCAACGCATCATAAAAAGACCAGCGCATTGAGTCGTGCACAATGGCAGCAAATTCGTCAGCAATTGCTTGCCGACACACCAGCGCTCTCATCAGATATGGGTCAGTTACGCATGCGTACCCTGATGCAGGCATTGCGAGAGGATATTTCTGACGAAAAAGCCAGAGAAGCGGCAGCGAAAGCGTGTTTTGATTGTTTTTATACTGCGCGCAGTGAGCTGGAGCTCCATGAAGATGTGCATTCTACACTTAAATCGCTGGCAGGTAGGATTCCGTTAATCGGCATTACAAATGGCAATGTGGACGTAAAGAAAATAGGCGTTGATGATTATTTTGATACGGTTTTGCATGCCAGCCTTGAGCGCCCGATGAAACCTCACCGGCATATGTTTGATGAGGCTGCGCAGACACTTAATGTTGCACCTGAAAATATCCTCCACGTAGGAGACAATCTGACCAAGGATGTCTTCGGCGCCATCTGTGCCGGTAAGCAAACCGCCTGGTTTGCCTGTAACCGGCCCATGAACCTGAATAACGAACGCGCGCCTATACTGCCCCACGTAGAGCTTGACCGGTTTGAGGAACTGTTAGCTCTGGTCTAACATGCCATTATCTTCCAGCACGTTTTGTCTCATAGAGTCACAGGGGCGACGGCAACACGGACGACCTACTACTTTGGCAGGCACCCCCACTACCGTGGTATGAGGCGGCACATCGCTTAATACCACGCTTCCGGCCCCCACTTTCGAGCCGCGCCCTATTTCAAGATTGCCCAGAATTTTTGCTCCTGCACCCACTAAGACGCCCTGGCGGATTTTAGGATGACGATCGCCAGACTCATTCCCCGTGCCGCCTAATGTGACGCTTTGCAGCAAAGAGACATTATCCTCAATCAGCGCAGTTTCACCCACTACGATACCGGTCGCATGGTCGAACATGACACCTTTGCCCACCCGGGCGGCAGGGTGCATATCGACGCCAAAGGTCTCTGAGTTTCTGCTTTGCAGGAACAGCGCCAGCTGATGCCTGCCCTCTTTCCATAAATAGTGAGCCATCCGGTGTACCTGAACTGCCTGGAAACCTTTGAAATAGAGCAATGGCGTCAGATAATCGTTTACCGCGGCATCGCGGTCAAAAACAGCTTCAATATCAGCAATCGCCGCATCAACAATTTCTGGTTGCAGCAGGTAGGCCTGGTCAAAGACTTCCCGTATGGCCAGCGCAGGCATCACGTCATCAGCAACCTTATTGGATAGAATAAAGCTCAGTGACGATTCAAAATTATGATGCGTTAAAATGCAGGCATGGATATAACTTGCCAGTAGTGGCTCATTATCAGCGATGCGTTGTGCCTCGCTTTTCAGCGAGTGCCAAAAATCGTTTGTTCCGGTGAGTGCCTGCATGACGATATTCCCGATGATATGAAGTAGAGGGATGCATGATGTAACGAGTACTGATGCGTTACTGTGAAGATAGCAAACGCGAATTTCAAGCTATCAAAGTGCATCTGCGATATTTTGCACCTGTGGGGCGTTGTACCCCTGATAGCGGTGTTCTGATCACGCTGCTCCATTAAACGTGCTTCATCTGACTATATGTGCGATTGCATGAATTCATGTAAAACCTGCAAGCAACCTGTATGAATGCCATTCTCTCGTGACGGTGCCAAATGAGTCAGTTAAGCTCAAAAGCCTCAAAATACCTTAATTATCAACACCCTAAAATATATATTGTGGCGTGGTATGACTGATGCATTCGTAAATATGGAAGCCTGCGGTAAAGCAGGTATCGCAACACTCTTTATGGAGGAACGCAATGAACAGCGATAAGTTAGAAGGCAATTGGAAAGAAATGAAAGGTAAAGCCCAGCAAAAATGGGGCAAGCTTACCGATGATGATCTGGATGTTATCGACGGTCGCCGCGAAGAACTAATCGGCAAAATCCAGCAACGTTATGGCAAAAGCCGTGAAGAAGCCGAACGTGAAGTTGATTCATTGTAAGTTTTAGTATCAGCACGTGACCACTCTGGTCACGTGTTTGTTTTTCCTCCCCTCCCCCTCTTACAGAAAAAAATCCCTGCTTTGCTGTATAAACGCACAGTTCACTGGCATAATTGCGCTCATTTGTAGTCTACGATACAGGTGCCGGAAATTATGGATGTCTCTTTACTGCTCGACAGTCTTAACGATAAACAACGTGAAGCTGTGGGCGCGCCACTTTCCAATATGCTGGTACTGGCTGGCGCAGGCAGTGGGAAAACCCGCGTTTTAGTGCATCGCATTGCCTGGTTGATGGAAGTAGAGAACATCACGCCATTTTCCATTCTTGCTGTAACGTTCACCAACAAAGCCGCCCGTGAAATGCGGGGTCGAATAGAGTCATTGATGGGCCGCAACCTGCACAATATGTGGATTGGCACGTTCCATGGCCTCGCCCACCGATTGTTACGAAGCCATCACTCAGAAGCCGGGCTGCCTGAAAATTTTCAGATTCTTGACTCAGATGACCAGTATCGCCTGGTGAAGCGTATTTTGCGCGCCATGAACCTTGACGAAAAGCACTGGGCCCCCAAGCAAGTTCAATGGTATATCAACGGTAATAAAGATGAGGGTTTACGCCCGCAGCACATAGAAACCCATGGTGACGCTGTAGCGCAGAAAATGCGCGAGATTTACGCCGCTTATCAGGAAGCGTGTGACCGCTCTGGCCTGGTTGACTTTGCCGAGCTGTTACTGCGGGCACATGAACTTTGGGCCAAAAACCCCGAGGTACTGGCACACTATCAGCGCCGTTTCAAAGCCGTGCTGGTCGACGAGTTTCAGGATACCAACAACATCCAGTATGCATGGCTGCGTATGCTGTGCAGTGCTGATACTAACAACATCATGATTGTGGGTGATGATGACCAGTCAATCTATGGCTGGCGTGGTGCCAATGTTGATAATATCCATAAGTTTTTAAAAGATTTTGACCAGACCACCACTATCCGTCTTGAGCAAAACTATCGCTCTACCGGCAATATTCTTAATGCTGCCAATGCGGTAATTGATAATAATGCAGGCAGGCTGGGCAAAGAGCTGTGGACCGAAGACAGCGAAGGCGATTTGATATCAGTCTACGCCGGCTTTAATGAGCTTGATGAAGCACGGTTCATCGTTTCGCAGATAAAATCCTGGCTGGATGAAGGTAATCCGCTTAAAGAATGCGCCATTTTATATCGCAACAATGCGCAGTCCCGGGTGCTGGAAGAGGCACTCTTGCACGAGGCCATAGCTTATCGCATTTATGGCGGCCTGCGCTTCTTTGAAAGACAGGAGATAAAGGATGCGCTGGGTTATCTGAGAATGATTAATCACCCTCATGATGACGCAGCATTTGAGCGGGTGGTAAATACACCCAGCCGGGGCATCGGAGAAAAAACGGTAACCCAGGTCAGAATGACCGCCCGTGAACACAACTGCTCTTTGTGGCAGGCCAGTAACCTGCTGCTATCAGAAGGTTCTCTGAACGGGCGTGCTGCCAATGCGCTTCGTAGTTTTACATCGCTTATAACAGAACTGGAGCAGACCGTTTTATCCCTGTCACTGGAAGAACAGGCCGACAAAACGATTAAAGATTCAGGCCTGTACGCCATGTATCAGGCCGAACGTGGTGAAAAAGCGCAGGCGCGGCTGGAAAACTTAGAAGAACTGGTTACTGCGTGTAAACAGTTTATCGTGCCTGAAGAGGCGGATGAAATGACCCCGCTATCTGCTTTTCTTGCGCATGCTTCCCTTGAAGCAGGTGAAACCCAGGCTGATACTGAGCAGGACGCTGTGCAGATGATGACAATTCACAGCGCCAAAGGGCTGGAGTTCCCGCTGGTCTTTATGGCGGGTGTGGAAGAAGGCATGTTCCCGTCACAGATGACCAATGATGAGCCCGGCAGAATGGAAGAAGAGCGCCGTCTTTGTTATGTGGGAATGACCCGTGCAATGAAGAAGCTGTTCATTACTTACGCCGAAAGCCGGCGCGTTTACGGGCAGGATAAATTTCATACGGCATCGCGCTTTATTCGTGAAATCCCTTCTGAGTATGTGCAGGAAGTCCGCCTTAAGAGTCAGGTATCCAGGCCCGTACATAACCGGTTTAGCCGCGCGGCATCTCACGAAGCGTTTCAGGACAGCGGTTTTACGCTGGGTCAGCGCGTCACTCACCCTAAATTCGGCGATGGCGTGGTACTTAACTTTGAGGGCGCTGGTGACCATGGTCGCGTACAGGTGAACTTTGATGAGTTCGGCGCAAAATGGCTGGTATTGGCTTATGCTAAACTAAAGGCTAATTGAACACCGGGCAATGTTGCGCACAATATACCTTAGGTAACAGAGGTTTGTGCGCGTGCAAAATAAGGTTCTTATTATAGAAGACAGCCGGACGGCCCTTAACATTGTCGTCAGGCTCGTTGAACAGGCTGGCCTGGTAGCGGTGGTCTCCCGAACCCTCACCGAAGCACGTCATGTCTTTATTCATTCCACCCCGGAAGACTTTCTTTGCGCCATTGTAGACTATAACCTGCCTGATTCGCCCAATGGCGAGGCCATCGACTTCTGTATTCAGAGCATCTTGCCGACCATCGTCGTTACTGGTCGCCTGGACAGCGAGACACGCGAAGATGTGCTGCGCCGGGAAGTGGTGGATTATATTCCGAAAGAAAATGCACAAACCTACGATTACCTTGCCCGCTTGCTCAAGCGCCTTGAGCACAACAAGCAGATTGGTGTTGTGGTGGCAGGTCAGGATCGTTCCACCGCCATTAAAATGAGCTCGCTTTTACGTCGCCACAATTTTATTACTCACGAAGCCTCTAAGGCCGAAGACACTTACAAGCTGGTCAGGGACAACCCGGAAATCCGAGTGGTGATTACCGGCAGACACTTCAGTGACGAGAAAAGCACTTCGGTTATCTCAAACTTGCGTGTCGACTACCCAAAAGAACGACTGGCGATTATCAGTGTAAGTGAACAGGAAGCACAGCTAAACTCAGCCCGCTTTATCAAATCCGGCGCCAATGACTTTTTACTGACGCCATTTTGCCATGAAGAATTTTTGTGCCGAATCACCCAGAATATCGAACTGATTGAGCACGTTGAGGCGCTGACCTCTATGGCGAATTCCGATTTTCTCACCGGCTTGTTCAACCGACGCTACTTCCTTAATAAATTATCAGCAATGGCGGCAAGACGCTCTGAACGTTACTCGCTGGCTGTACTTGATCTGGACAACTTCAAACAGGTTAACGATTCTTACGGTCATGATGCAGGAGACATCGTTCTGGTGCATACCGCCGCTGTGTTACGACAACACTTTGCCGATGCCGTCATTGCCCGGTTCGGCGGGGAGGAATTTTGCATCTTTATGCCCGATATCAGCGCTGAACAGGCCCTTAGCAGAATAGAAGCATTACGGGCGCTTGTTTGTCAGCAGCCGGTAAAGGTTGGCGATGAAAAAATCTCAGTCAGCATCAGCGCCGGGCTGCTGACAACCAAGGCCAGCTCACTGGTAAACAGTATCTCTCGCGCTGACAAACTCCTTTATCAGGCGAAGCATGCAGGTCGCAACCGCGTTGTCTCAGACATTGCCTTCAGCCGGGCCCTTGACCGGGCCATTCAAAAAACAGCCTGAAAAACGGTCACGCAAGCCGGGCCTTTCGGGCGGTTCGATACGCTTTTAAAGAATCGATACTGAATATTACCAGCGCAGCCCAGACAAATCCGAATGTGATCAGCCGAGCTGGCTCAAGAGGCTCGTTGTACAGATAGACTGCAAGCAAAAACATCAGTGAGGGGCCAATATACTGGAAAAAGCCCAGTGTAGAATACATAAGGCGCCGTGCGGCCGCAGTGAAACATAACAGCGGCGCAGTGGTAACAATCCCTGCAGCCACCAGCAATACGTTTAATGAGACAGTATTGGTGAACATATCAGAATGCACAGAGCCAAACCAAATCCAGTAGCCGATAGCCAGCGGAAGCAGCATCAGCGACTCAATAAACAGACCTGGCAGTGAATCTACAGACACCTGCTTTCTGAGTAATCCGTATACGCCGAAGGTACCCGCCAGCACCAGCGCAACCCAGGGCAGATAGCCATGCGCAACAATCAGAATACTTACACCGATAACCGCCAGAATCACAGCGAACCGTTGCATCGGACGCAGTTTCTCCCCTAAGAACATTCGCCCCAGAAAAACATTCAGCAAGGGGTTGATATAGTATCCCAGACTGGCATCAAGCAGATGGTCGTTATTTATCGCCCAGATGAACAGCAGCCAGTTGGCACCGAGCAGCACACCGGCCACGGCCAGCGTTTTCATCACCCGTGAAGAATACAGTGCAATTCTTACCTTGTTCCACTGGCGAGTGACACCGAGCAATATGATAAGTACCAGCACAGACCATACAATGCGATGCACCAGAATCTCCAGCGCCGGCATTATCTGTAATTGCTTAAAATATAAGGGTGCTACGCCCCACATGGTGTAGGCGGCAATTGCGCAAAGCACGCCTGCCTGAGTGCGTTTTGCATCAGCATCGATATGCATACGGATTATTACCTGCGCGGTTGGCATCCGCCTTCATTCTCAAAAGGCGGTTTCACGGTTAGTCGTTTAAGGCTGTGAAGTGTATTACAGCAAAAACAGCGTGCCTAGCCCTAAAAAGGCCACAAACCCAACAATGTCGGTGACTGTCGTTAAGATGACTGAACCAGACAGTGCCGGGTCTATTTTTAGTTTATCCAGAATAACCGGTACAAACACCCCGGCAATCGCTGCAGCAACAATATTGAACAAGATAGCCAGACAAATAACCACGCCAATAAGCACATCGGTAAACCAGAAATAAGCCACCACCCCAATGATAAGCGCCCATATCACCCCGTTCACACCACCAACCTTAAGCTCTTTTACCATCAGCGCCCGCGTATTCGCTTTGGTCACCTGCCCCAGTGCCAGCCCGCGAACAATCAGTGTCAGAGTCTGACTACCGGCAATGCCGCCCATGCTGGCAACAATAGGCATGAGTACTGCCAGTGCTACCACCTGCTGTAACGTGGCTTCAAACAGGCCAATAAACCAGGAAGCCAGAAATGCGGTAAGCAGATTAATGCCCAGCCATACAGCCCGGTTTCTGGCACTTTTGGCGACCGGCGAGAACAAATCCTCGTCTTCATCCATACCGGCGGTTGCCATGACCTGACGTTCATAAAACTCGTTAATGAGTTCTGATGCTGAGGTAATATCGAGCCGGCCTAGCAGTTTATTGCTATCATCCACCACAGGCAGTGCGGCAAAGCCTGAACGCTGCACCTGCAGTGACGCATTGGTGGACTCATCACTACCTTTAAGTACTGGTATATTCTCTTCAATAAGCTCTACCAGCGGCACGTGCTCCGGAGAGCCGAAGATACGGGTAAGCCTGACTACCGCCGAAAACTGGCCGGAGCGATTCACCAGAAAGATAGTATCGCAATGACGTGGGACATTGCGGCGAATCAGACGTAAGCCATCGCGAACCTTGGCATTTAAAGGCAGTACCAGCAGATCATGGGTGAGCCAGTGCCCAACCTGATCGTCGTTAAATTGTGTGGCTTCGCGAAAGAAGGTTTGCTGCTGTGCATCCAGTTCGGCATAGGCTAGATCCACCAGCCGATTGGGCAGCGAGTCCATCAGCTCCAGCAGTTCTTCTGCTTCGATATCTGAAAACAGTGCAGACCACTCTTCTTCCTCGGTGGCATCAATAAGAATTTCACGCGGATCAGAGCGCATCTCAACCAGCACGTCGAGCTTACGCTCACTGGGTAAGTCCTGCCACAGTGACAGACGTGGTTCAACGGGTACGGATTCCAGTAACGTCGCAACCGCGACATCATCCTGAGAAACAATAGCGTCCAGCACAGCGCCCGTATCATCGGTGCTGTTATCCGAGACAATTTCCTGAATGAGATCCGGCAAAGGTTCAGCCACGTTGTTCTCCTTATTTCATGCTGCCTATTAAAAACGTTACAGGACCAGTGCAGGATCCACTGCTCTACGCTTTTAATCCAATAAGGTGACAGAATAACAGTGACTTAGCCTGCACAAGAAAAGAAATTTGTATTAACCCGTGAAGCGCAGGCTGAAAATGCGTAAAATCCCTGCGCGATGACTTTGACTTCCTCCCAGACAGACACCACAGATACCGCTGATAAGGCCGACGCCCAGGATATTCTTGAGCGGGTATTTGGCTATGCGTCCTTTCGTACCGGCCAGCAGTCGGTCATTGAAAACATTATCAGTGGACAGGATACGCTGGTATTACTGCCCACAGGGGGTGGAAAGTCGCTGTGTTACCAGATTCCGGCCATGGTACGGCAGGGCACCGGCATTGTCGTGTCGCCGCTTATCTCGTTAATGCAGGATCAGGTAGAGCAGCTTCAGGCGGTGGGCGTAAAAGCGGCGTATCTGAACTCCAGTCTTGAGCATGAGACCCAGCAACAGATTCAGACAGCGTTGCTTGATAATGAATACGACCTGCTTTACGTCTCTCCTGAGCGCCTGCTACAGCCCTATTTTCAGAATTTGCTGCAACAGCTTACCGTGTCACTTTTTGCAATAGACGAAGCGCACTGTGTCAGTCACTGGGGGCATGACTTCAGAATGGACTACCGGCTACTGGGCCGACTGAAAAGCCAGTATCCTGATGTCCCGGTAGTAGGGCTTACCGCTACAGCCGATGCGGCCACCCAGGCGGATATTCTGGTCCAGTTAAATTTATCAGATCCGTTTGTATTTAAAGGTAGTTTTGACAGGCCGAATATACGTTATCGCGTAATGCCGAAATACAAAGCGTTTGATCAGGTGCTTGATTACGTCAAACAGCAGGATGGCAGTAGCGGCATTATTTACTGTAACAGCCGCGCGAAAGTTGATGACTTGTACGCCAAGCTTCATCGAGCGGGGATCAGTAGTGCTGCGTATCATGCCGGACTGGATGCCGACGAACGTGAATATGTACAGCGTCGCTTTTTAAACGACCAGGTCGATATTGTGGTCGCCACGGTTGCATTTGGTATGGGTATTAACAAATCTAATGTGCGGTTTGTGGTACATCACGATGTGCCTCGCAGTATAGAAAGTTATTATCAGGAAACGGGGCGTGCCGGGCGTGACGGTCTGGAAGCTGAGGCCCTTTTACTGTTTGATGAAAAAGATGCCGCCCGAGTCAGACAATGGATTGAGCAGGGTGATAAGCCCGAACGAAACCAGGTAGAGGTACAAAAGTTTGCTGCTATGGAAGCCTTTGCTGAAGCACAGACGTGTCGCCGTCAGGTTTTGCTCAACTACTTCTCACAGTTCAGCGATGCGGCGTGCGGTAACTGTGATATTTGCCTGGACCCGCCTAAGCTGATTGATGGACTGGTCGTCAGCCAGAAAATTCTCTCCGGCATATTGCGCCTTGAGCAACAGGCGGCATCGCAATATGTTATTGATGTACTGCGTGGAAAGCAGCTTCGCCGGATTATAGAAAACGGCCATCAGGATTTGTCGGTGTATGGGATTGGTAAATCTGAGTCTGACAGTTATTGGCACAATATGATTAATCAGCTGATTCATCAGGGCCTTATTCGCGTCGACCTCACTGCTGGTGCTGCGCTGCGGCTGACAGAAGCCGCTCGTCCTGTTCTTAAGGGCGATGTACCGGTGAGACTTGCAGTCCCCCGCCTGACATTCAAAGCTGAGAAAAAGCCGAAAAACAAACCGGCTGTTTACGACAAGGCATTGTTCAAGCGCCTCAAACATCTGCGCAAGTCGCTGGCTGAAGAGCATAGTGTACCGCCCTATGTCGTGTTTTCAGATGCTACCCTGGCAGACATGGCAGCAAGAACGCCCACCACGCGTAATGACATGCTTGATGTCAGTGGCGTTGGCCGTACCAAAATGGAGCGCTACGGCGAGGCATTCCTGCAGATGATTCTTGATTATCTGGACAGCACAATCAATAATGACTTTTAATCAGGCGTAGTCGTACTCGCCTCCTTTTTCCAGTCCACGCTTATAGGCATCACGGTTATGAATGCGCTTCACATAAGCGTTGATTGCCGTCCATTTTGATGCGTTTTCGCGCGCCACCAGCGCCTCCAACGGAAAGCTCATTTGTATATCCGCCGCGGAGGGCGCATCGCCGGCAAACCAGTCGTTTTTAGACAGGTACGACTCCACATAGCGCAGGCTCTGATTCAGGTTCGGACCGTAATAGTTATCCATAATGGCATCAAGAATCTTATTGGCCAGCGGGCGAATCAATGCCGGGCTTTTCTGTTTTGCTTTTTTAAATACCAGGCTGGCTACCAGAGGCGGCATCAGTGAGCCTTCTGCAAAATGCAGCCAGAATAAATAATCCTGATATACCTTATTATCCGACGGTACCGTAAAATTGCCCGCGCCATATTGGTGAATGATGTACTCCACGATGGCTCCGGACTCGGCCATCTTACTGCCGTCCTCAAACTCCAGTACCGGTGAGCGTCCCAGAGGATGTACAGCTTTTAATGAATCAGGTGCCAGATTGGTTTTAGGATCGCGCTCGTAGCGTTCAATCCGGTACGGGACTTCCAGTTCTTCCAGCAGCCATAAAATCCGTTGAGAACGTGAGTTATTTAAGTGATGAACGGTGAGCATAGTTCCCTCAAAGTGTAATTGTTGTTAGTGAATGACAGCATCGTTCAGGCCTGCCGGTTAATCGCTATGATTTGATACGACTGACTAACAGGTCAGATTACCTGCATATTGTGCTTTTATCAAAGCGGGGCATTTGTTAGCTTAAAGCGTCTGAAACTTTCTTTTTCAAGGGTTCCCATTGAAGCTCACTCACCTCTACGCTACCGAACTTAGCGAGGCGGTCACGCAGATACATCCTGATGTCCCGGGCGATTTACAGTTACAACTGGTCAATAGTTCGCACGCACAGGAGCTGGCACTGCCTGACAAGTGGTGGCAGGACAACCTGCTGGGCCGGCAACTCGCTGAAAAAGACTTTGCGCTTTGCCGGCAAGCCGTAGCACAAAAATATGGTGGCCATCAGTTCGGTCATTGGAACCCGATGTTAGGTGACGGTCGCGGTTTGCTCCTGGGCGAGGTAGAGAATCGCGCTAATCAGCGTATTGACCTGCATCTTAAAGGTGCCGGACAGACCCCCTACTCCCGTCAGGGTGACGGCCGCGCGGTATTGCGGTCAACACTGCGTGAATATATCGGCTCTGAAGCCTTATTTCACCTGGGCATACCGACGTCCCGCTCGCTGTGTTTGTTTGATAGTCAGGAAATGGTGCTTCGGGAAACACCGGAAACGGCAGCAATGATGATTCGCACCGCGCCAAGTCATATCCGGTTTGGCCATTTTGAATATTATTACCATGCCGGTGATAGCGCTGCATTAAAGCGGCTGTTTGAACACGCTTTTATTCATCATTTTCCAGAGGCGCTGTCTGAAAAAAATCCTCATCAGGCGCTGTTGAAAGCTATCGTTTTACGGACTGCCAGAATGATTGCGTTGTGGCAGGCTTATGGCTTTGTACATGGTGTCATGAATACAGACAATATGTCGGTTCACGGCATTACCTTTGATTTCGGCCCATATGCGTTTATGGACAACTTTGTTAGCAATGCTGTGTTCAACCATACTGACCATCAGGGCCGCTATGCCTTCGACCAGCAGCCGGGTGTTGCCCTGTGGAATCTGAATGCGCTGGCTCAGGCATTTTCTGAATACTGCGATACCGAGCAAATTAAACAAACGCTGATGCTGTTTGAGCCTGCATTTATCTCAGCTTACCAACAGACAATGGTAAACCGGCTTGGCTTCAGCGATGTTGATAACACTTCGTTGGACCTGGTTAATCGTTTTCTGACGATGCTGGCCAATCAGCAGCGTGATTACCATCAGCATTTCAGAACACTCAGCGCTATGGACCCGACGCAGGCGCAGTGCGATCTTCGGGATGAATTTGTTGACCGCGATGCGTTTGATACATGGTGGCAGGACTACCGCGCCCATCGTCAGGATGAGGGAAATACCGATGCGCAAGCGGCGCTCATGGATAGCGTTAATCCGGTGGTGATTGCCCGAACGCACCATCTTCAGCGCGCCACAGATGCTGCCCGTCAGGGTGACTACAGTATTGCCGCTGAGCTTATCGAGGCACTTAAAACACCGTTTGATGATAAATGGGCAGATACTGTGTGGGCCAACGCCCCGGTGGATGATGTACAGGTAAGCTTGTCATGCAGCAGTTAACCCGTACGGCGATTCAGCAAGCACTTATTCGCCATGACGAGGTTATCGTACTATCTTTAGCCTTGCCTGAAACGCCATTAAAGGCGCAGCAGCTGACGCAAGCGCTGACCAAACACTTCGCGCTTATCCCGGGTGATGCAGACTGGGGAGCCGACCGCTACCAGGTAGCACTGAATACTTCTGGAAATAACAACGAGTTAAGATGTATCTTATGTGTTGAGTGGTTGTGCGAAGCTATCTGGCTGGAGCCTACGGGCACGACTACAATAGAATCACTCTGGCAGGCGCTGACGGAAGAAGCGCCGCACAATAACTGATATCACACGATAAAAACTATAGTGATAACAGCACCGCACGGAGGCGCTTATGAAAAGGAAAAGCAGTGCGAATGAGTTTCTGGAATAAACGGCTGTATCAGAGCTACACAGGAGTGTGCAGGCGCATGGCCATGCTTTTACTGGCCTCGCTATGGATAATAGTGTCTCAGGCCTCTGCAGCCGATGCTCCACCTTTTCACGCCAACGTCATTGTTACCGATTCTTTTAACTCTGCTACGGTATTGCCCGAACCGGTTTCGACGTCAGTGCGCACCAGTTACCGGCAGGTACTATCAGGTTACTCACCCCATCCGATGGCAACCGAGCAGCCGCTGCGCCACTGGTATAGTCTTTCCCTTCAGAACAACAGTGCAGTAACTCAGTATGTTTATCTGAATAACCCGTTGGTTATACCGCGTACCAGTATTATTTATCTGTTGGATGAAAGAGAAAGAATGCTCGACGTAATCAGCTATGAACATGGAGATTACGACATCCCCAGCCAGCTGACTACCGGCATGACTCTGCCAGTCACACTGGGCGCATCGACATCAGTCAATATTCTGATTGGGATTAGTGGCGAGAAACCTGAGTACTTTCCGTTAGTTATCCATTCCAGAGACAGCTACGATAATCAGACGCAGTCCAGAATTCTGCTATTGGGAATTACCTGTGGTGCGCTTTTGCTTCTCGTCACTTATTTCTTTTTAAGTTATGTCTATCAAAAGACGTCAGCGCGCTTCTGGCTGGCCTCGATCAGTCTGCTCATTCTGGTATTGGTAAGTAGCTTGCTGGAGCCGGTTGGTCGGACTTTTCAGTTCATTAACTACGGTACGCAGGTGCTGGCGCTAATCATGACCGTACTGCTGTTTTGCCTGGCTAAATTTACCCATGCCTTGTTTCCGCGGATACCCGTATGGCTTCGTATTCCCAATCTGATAATCAGTCTCAGCCCTCTGATACTGCTGTTTATACCCGTAAAACTACCTGACGCCAGTGTTGCCCTGCAGTTGTTGCCGGCGTTCGCACTTATTCAGACTTTACTTTGCACAGTGTTTCGCGATCGCCGTAATCGCTCCCTTAACCGGCTACTGGCACTGGGCTGGCTAATGCTTAGCCTCAGCTATGCGCTGTTTCTTGGCAGTTACAATCCGCGTCTGGTAATGTTGATTAGTTCAGAGCTTAATGCAGCCGGCTCACTGCTAATAGCAATGTGTACCTTCGCACTTTGTGTATTGCTGGCAGAGCGCGATGTCAGTCGACAGCAATTACACACGCACGAGCGCACCATTGACAGCCTGAATGTATTTTACGATTTATTCAGAAACTCTGCGGAAGGACTCTATACCTCGACCCTCGATGGAGACCTTAGAACCATCAATCCGGCCATGTGTACGCTTTTCGGCTATCCCGATGAGGCAACCATGCTCAAAGATGTACCCAATACCCGGGCATTTTATGCTGATGATAATGACCGTGACTTGCTGGTAGGCGAGTTGCTGGAACAAAAGGTCGTTATGGGTCGCGAGATGAAAGGCGTTAAATCGGATGGTAGTGAGTTCTGGTTTTCTATTTCCTGCCAGCTTCATCAGGAAAATGGCGAAACATTTATGTCCGGTTCGATTTTCGATATCACCAAACGCAAGTTATCGGATATCAGTCTGACATACATGGCAAGCCACGATCCGCTGACCGGCGTGTTCAATCGTCGTGAGTTTGAACGCTCCTTACATTCAGCGTTGCAACAGACCCCAGCTCACAACCCGGTGATGATCCTGTATCTGGATTTAGACCGCTTTAAAGCGGTTAATGACAGTTGCGGCCATAAGGCCGGTGACAGACTGATAAAAGAGCTGGCCAACATACTGACCAATAAAGTCGGTGACAGAGGAATGGTCGGCCGTCTGGGTGGCGATGAGTTCGGCGTACTGCTAACTACCCAGACCGAGGAGTCGGCGTACCTGATCGCTGTAAAATTACTGGATGCTGTGCAAGGTTATCGTTTCTTTTGGGAACAACGCATATTTACCGTTGGCGTAAGTATAGGCTTACTTAACGCCACTACACATAATGCAGATGCCGAGAGTGCCTTGAATATGGCAGATGCAGCTTGTTATCTGGCCAAGCAACAGGGCCGCAACCAGGTGTATTGTTACAAAGACGATGATGCCAGACTGCAGGCCTATGAGCAGGAACGCAACTGGGTGGCGATCATCCATCAGGCACTGGATGAAGATAAGTTCGAACTTTACTATCAGCACTATATGCCGTTGAGCGCTTCGTTACAGGGCGATTTTTACGAAATACTGTTACGCCTGCCACTGGATAACGGCAAACTCGCCGGCCCGGCAGACTTTTTACCTACTGCTGAGCGCTACAATCTGACCTCCCGCATTGACCGGTGGGTCGCCGAACACACTTTTAAGTGGCTTAGCGATAACCCGGATCGTCTGGAACAGCTACAATGTTGTAATATCAATATAAACGGGTTTTCTGTGGCCGATAAGGATTTGCGCCGGTTTATGCTGAATGCTTTTCAGCAGCAGCAGATCCCCCATCATAAAATTTGTTTTGAAATAAGCGAAAACACTGCCACCGTCAGAAAAGACGATGCGGTTTCATTCATCGACACGTTCAGCGAGCACGGCTGCCTGTTCGCGATTGATGATTTCGGGAGCGGCTTTTCATCCTACGGCTACTTTAAATCTCTGCCTATCCATGGTGTGAAGATCGACCGGACTTTCACGCAGGATTTGCTCAACGATCCGGTAGATATGGCTATTGTTACGTCAATTCGTGATATTGCCCAGGCTCGTCGTATTCAGACCATTGCCGAATGTGTGGAAGACAAAGCCACCATGACGCAATTGGGTAAAATGGGTATTGATTTCGCCCAGGGAAATGCAATAGCGCCACCAGCGCCACTGCGTGACTTCAAATCACTGGGCGGGAATCAGTAAAACTGTTATATTATAACAATAACTTGGTTTTTTTCGGGCAGTCCCCACTTTCTGGACTCCCACGTAATTCGGTTTAGAAGTGCTATGACCAGCAAACAACCCAAATATGAATATGTTAGTTCCGCTCGTTTACCCACCCGCCATGGTGAGTTTCGTATACACGGATTTGTTGAAGCCAGTGGTCAGGAGCACGTTGCACTGTCGTATGGGAAATGGGAAAAAGGCGATACGGTTCCCATCCGCATTCATTCAGAGTGTCTGACCGGAGACGCGTTATTCTCTACCCGCTGTGATTGTGGCTTTCAGCTTGAGAAAGCGTTACAAAATATCGTTGAACGCGGTCAGGGTGTATTGCTGTATCTGCGGCAAGAAGGGCGTGGTATCGGTTTACTCAACAAGATACGGGCCTATAACCTGCAGGACAGTGGCATGGATACGGTAGAGGCAAACGAACATCTTGGCTTTGATGCCGATCTGCGCAGCTACGATATTTGTAAGCTTATGCTGGATACACTGGATGTTACGCAGGTTGAGCTCATGACCAACAACCCTAAAAAGCTGGCGGCACTGGAGTCGCTTGGGGTAAATGTGGTTGCCAGAAAGCCCATTGACCATGGCATCACCGCCGACAATAAGCATTATCTGAAAACCAAAACAGAAAAATTAGGGCACGTGTTCGACCCTCACCTGTTTAAATAACAGCGTAGCTAATTGAGCAGCTCTGTCACCGCCTCGACAAAGCGTCGGGGTGACTGGTCGTCTAAATTGAAATACAGTGAAGGCTCGATCAGCTCAACCTCAATCACACACCACTGATTATTGAACTGCACAATATCGATACGCGCATATAACGCCGGCTGAGGCAGTGCGGCCAGTACAGCCTCACTGATGTGCTGTTGCGCCGCATCTGCATTCACAAGCTCCAGCGAGCCACCATGTTCTTCCTGCACTCTGAAGTCGCCACCTTTCGGGGTTTTCAATATGCAGTGACTCAGTTCGCCGCCAAAATAAAAAAGTGAATACTCACCATGATTTACAATCTCATCAGCGAAGGGCTGAATCATGTGCGCGCGATGGTTAAAACATGACGAGAGAAGCGCTGACTGTGCTTTAACCGAGTCAGGCGTAATAACAAAAGTATCATCTGCATTCGCGCTGACTGTGGGTTTGATGACCATTTTATCGGTGTGAAATGCACTGAACTGCTCAATAAGAAGAGGTTCATCGTAGTGCTCTACCCATCTGGTAGGAAGCGTGGCGATACCCGCCTCAGCTAGCGATTTAAGATAAGATTTATCCAGATTCCAGCGCATTAATTCCAGCGGATTCTGCAAACGCGTTTGCTTATCGATATTCTTAAGGCATCGTAAGAATGCTTCAGGCTGGGTCTGATAGTCCCAGGTGCTGCGCACGATCACCATTGAATACACCGACCAGTCAGTGTCGCTGCTGTGCCAGGAGACAGTTTCGACCTGATGACCGGACTGCTCAAACACCGGCACCAGCAACTCATCATAAACGAAGAAGTCTTCCAGATTATCAGTGGACAGAAAAGCAATACGGGACATATCAGAACTCGATAACCAGTCTGTGATCGCGAATTGCCACTGAGCGTGGTACCTGATTACCCAATAAAGGCAACTTAATCTGTTTTAAATCCAGTAATAAGATCATCGGCGCAGGCTTGTTCTTTAGTTGCTTCACTTCATCAAGTAAATGGGCATCCTGCGTCAGATTATGTTCCAGCACCTCAAAGTCGGTCATTCGGGGCTGGATAATTTCCAGGGTTCGGTTTGCCCCCGAGTAATCCAGCGTGCCATCAAATGCCGCCCGGGCTTTTACCCGCTGGTCTGCACGGTTTGCTGTCATTGTTACCTGAATTTTTAGCTGGTTTGCCACACCCAACTCAATAGAGGGATCGGTAAAAACTGCGTCAATACCCTGATATTGCTGCGTTTGGGGGAAAGCGGCTTTTACCATCTGGTTTAGATCGCTTTGCGATAATTTCACTGAAAATGCCTGTGCCTGCGCCATGAATACGACAGACAAGGCGATAGCTACCCACACCCGCTTTATGAAACGTTGACCCATTTGACTCTCAATCGCATACAAAGTTAAAAGCACTTTACCATAGTCGCTTCATTTCACAGCATCCCCCTATGCTTTTGCGACCATTAAATGTTTAAACGGGTTTACATGGAGTCGAACGCCATTTGATATGTGGGATACAATAAAACAAAGCCTTGGTACGACACTTTTCACGCTTTACAGTCACCCTGTGACGTTAGGTGAAGTTCTGCTAGTGCCTGCAGTGCTTGTCGGCGGGTGGTGGCTTACTAACAAATTTGCACATCTGGCAACCTTTCGCCTGCGCAAAACCGGCGCCAGTGCTGACACGGTCCATTTATTTAAGCGAATTTTCTACATTATTGCGCTGGCAGTGCTGCTTATCACTACGCTGGATTTTCTCAACGTCCCGCTTACCGCATTTGCTTTTCTTTCCGGTGCGGTTGCTATCGGATTTGGGTTTGGCGCACAGAACATTATCAATAACTTTATCAGTGGCTGGATTCTTATGTGGGAACGCCCCATTCGTATCGGCGACTTTTTAGAGGTAGCCGATGCCCGGGGACGCGTTGAGTCCATTAACACGCGCTCCACCCGCATTCGACGGGTGGACGGCGTACACATGTTGATTCCCAACAGTAAGCTTTTGGAAAACACCGTGATCAACTGGACACTGATAGACTATCTTACCCGCACTTCTGTCAGGGTCGGTGTTGCGTATGGCTCTGATTGCCGGAAGGTAGCTGACTTAATTACAGCCGCAGTAAAAAACGAAGAGGCAGTACTAACCGAGCCTCAGCCTGTGGTTATTTTCGATGACTTTGGCGACAACGCGCTGGTCTTTGAAGTATTCTTCTGGGTTAACGCGACAGTAGAGCGCGATTTAAGAATGATCAGAAGCAACTTACGCTTCGCCATTAACGATGCTTTCAACGAGGCCGGTGTTGTTGTCGCTTATCCCCAGCGCGATGTACACGTAGATGGCAAGCTTTCACTGGTTTCCGCCGACTCTCCACCCTCTTAGTCTAAAGTTTACAGGCAATTTCATAGAGTGACTTCTATACTCCTGACCATCAGGCAGTAAGGAGTACACCATGTATCCATGGCATTATGAAGGTAACCGGATTTTCCGGGGTATTTTAATTGTGCAATTGCTCATGGCTGTTGTGATTGGTTTT
This sequence comes from Salinimonas iocasae, assembly GCF_006228385.1. Classification (GTDB taxonomy): domain Bacteria; phylum Pseudomonadota; class Gammaproteobacteria; order Enterobacterales; family Alteromonadaceae; genus Alteromonas; species Alteromonas iocasae. The sequence goes on along the minus strand of NZ_CP039852.1, from coordinate 188,426 downwards.
ATCACAGGACAGCTTGCAATCGCGTTTTTACTGGGCGTACCCATAATAGCTTTGCCACTAATCCTTTCTTTTATACAGCCCGGCAGGTTAGTAACACAAATAACACAGGCGCTGGCGACCCAGCTGATGACCGCGCTGCATATTCATCAGGCTTTTGGTCAGATAGAAATGCACTTTGAAATTTTCGTGTTACTGGCGTTTTTAGCCTATTTTCGCGATTGGCGGGTGATTGCCGTAGCAACAGCTATGGTTGCTGTGCATCACATCGGTTTTTTTGTGCTGCAAAGTGGTGGCGCACCGGTATACGTTTTTGAAAATGACCATGTCACCTTTTCAATGTTGTTATTGCACGCAGCATTTGCGCTGTCAGAGGGTGTGGTGTTGATGTTCATGGCAAATAAAGCCAGAAAGGAGGGAGAAGCCGGACTGGATATTCGCGTGGCCATTGAAGAAATGCTGCAAAAGGATGGCGAAATTAACCTGACGGCCAGTATCAACACCCGCACCGAAAACGGTCAGCGTCTGCATACGCTTATCCATCATATTGCCACACTGGTAGAGCAATCTTCCGGACTAAGCGGACAATTAAAGGATGCTGGTAAACACATTGATGCCTCGGCGACCCATACGCTGCGCTTCTCTGAAACTGCCAGTGCAGAAATTGCCGCCATATCCTCATCCTCTGAAGAAATTGCTGTATCGTCGGCACAGTCAGCGCAGCAAATACAAAAAGTGCGTGACCTGACCCAGAACACCAGAAATCAGTTACTCGCCTCGCAGGAAACGGTAGATTCCACCAGCCAGACAATCGCATCATTGAAATCAACCCTCAATGAAGCAGCTGCAACCAACGAGGAGTTGAATCAGCGTTGTGCTGCCATTTCAGAAACCATGCGCGCTATCACAGCGGTTGCTGAGCAAACTAATCTGCTGGCCCTCAATGCAGCCATAGAATCTGCCCGCGCCGGTGAGCATGGCAGAGGCTTTGCTGTGGTGGCAGATGAAGTGAGAACACTGGCTATACGCTCAAAGGAGAGCGCGGATGAAATCAGTAGTGTAACCGAACAGCTCTCATTGAGTACGCAGCGTTCGGTAGCGCAAATGCAAAGTTGTATAAACCTGGTAGATGAAGCGGTGAGCAACAGTGACCAAGCATCTGCGAATATGGATGAAATTGTCGCTATGGTCACCCAGGCATCCGATTTTATGGAAGAAGTGTCTTCCTCAGCTAAAGAGCAGGAAGAGGCCACAGGCGCAATAGCACAGAGCACCTCCCGTATTCAGCAGATTATTGATGAAGGTACTGAGTACTCTGATGCGCTGACTAATCAGGTGGAAACGCTCAATACCCTGAATACCTCTATGCAAACAGCATTGGTAGGATTCAAAGCGTAATGAAAAGACACCTCTGGTGGGGACTGATGGTATTGTGGCTCGGGGCTTGCGCAACCGGGCTATGGTTTTATTCCCAAAGTCATATTACCGATTTTGATCCACAGCTGTCGCTGAATCATGCCGCTGCCGATGTTGAGTTTGAAGCCCGGCTGAGCGAAGTGCTGCGCGATGCCTCCGTGTTACCTGGCTCTGTGGTACATATCGGGCCAGAAGGTGGTTGTTATTGCGATACGCTGTCACAACGGCATCATCAGGCGATACTGAACAAGCTGCCTGGCTATAAAAGTGTTTCTCTGAATATCTCCCAGCTTCCCTGGGTGGCACAGTGGCTTAGCCGCCTGCCCGCGCTGATCCTGCTGGATAGCACCGGCGAGGTACGATACTTTGGGCCCTATGCGCTTGGTGCAGGCTGCTTTAATGCCGATACGCTGGTAAGCCGGATTGTTAGCACGACACAAACATCTTTGGCCCAACCCGGCCCGTTGGTGATTAGTGAGGCGACTGGCTGTTTTTGCGATGCAGTTTGATCAGGCCGACCCTGTCTCAATCGCATCACCACCCAGCCCCTTAAGGTGCGCCACCACACTTCTGCCCAGAGCACTTAAGTCGTAACCACCTTCAAGGCTGCTTACGATACGCCCCTGACAATATGTATCGGCGAGTTGGCGTAACTGGTGACTGACCCACTTATAATCATCCTCGTTGAATCGAAGATGCGCCATTGGATCTTCAGCGTGAGCATCAAAACCGGCAGAGATAACTATCAGCTCCGGCTTAAACGCATGCAATCGCGTAAACCATGTATTGGCGGCTTCGCGAAAAGCTTTGCCGGTTGCCCCGGCTTCCAGTGGCGCAGCGACGATATTGTCCGCACTGGGTTGGGTGCCGGTAAACGGGTAAAGCGGATGCTCAAATGAGGAGCACATCAATACCCGCGACTCTCCCTCGAATATATGTTGCGTGCCATTACCGTGGTGTACATCAAAATCAATAACCGCGACGCGTTCCAGCTGATGCTGATTTAAAGCATGGGCGGTGGCCAGGGCGATATTATTAAAAAAACAAAATCCCATGGCTTTATCTTTTTCTGCATGATGTCCTGGCGGGCGCACCAGACAAAAAGCCTGTCGGTCTGCGCCTTCCATGACCCAGTCTACAGCCTGAACGGCGGCACCTGCTGCATAGCGGGCAGCCGACAAGGTCTTATTCATCATGGCGGTTTCATCATCCAGCCACACAATGCCCTCGTCTGGAGCCTGGCTGAAAATCTCATTAACATACGCCTTGTCATGTACCTGATAGATTGCTTCTTTCTCAATCATCTGTGCATCGACATGTTCGCAACTCATTTCCAGTCCGGACGACAATAACTGGTCGTTGATTGCGTGAATTCGGTCAGGGCATTCAGGATGCTCAGCGCCCATATCATGGAGCAGACAATCCTTTCCGCGGTAAATTCGTATGGTCATTGTTGCTCTCTTAAGTCCAGAACCAGCTCAACATCACTGGGATCATCACTTCGTTTTCGCTTAAAGCCGTGTTGTTCAAATATTGTTATCATAGGTTTATTATCCGCTCTGACATAGGCCATCATAAAATTGATGCCCCGTTGACGAGCGATATCAATCAGCTTTGCCAACAGACGGGTTGCCATGCCCTTGCCCTGATGAGTTTCGCGGGTGACAAAAGCCGCCTCACAGGCGTTGTCTTCAGGGTAGTAATAAAATCGCCCGACGGCGTGGATGGCAATACGCGAGCCATCCTGTCTAACAATACATAACGCGGCGTCGGTTTTCTGGTCTACGCTGACAAGGTTGCAGGATTTTTCCCGTGACATCTGCTTCGGGTCGTAGTTGTAGCGAAGCCGCAGTGTTTCTTTGGTGTGCGAGTAAAAAAACTCCTGTAACCTGCGCTCATCGGCAGGATTAAGCGGTCGCAGGTAAAAGGTTTCACCCTGAATAACCAGTTTTTGTAACTGAATCGCCCCCAGTTCGGGAATATCGGTGGGGTATTTTTCCTGATAGTGAGGCACCCAGTAGTGCTTACGGACTTCTTCGAGCAAATGCGCCCGAAACTTAGGATGCGCCACCCGGATTAGCTCCAGCGCACGCTCACGGATACTTTTGCCCTTAAGTGATGCCACTCCGTATTCAGTAACCACATAATGGACGTTGCCACGGGATGTTACGACCCCCGCCCCTTCGGTGATGCTCGGCACGATACGGGAAACCGTTTCATTTTTTGCTGTCGACGGCAGTGCGATAATCGGCTTGCCCCCTTTACTGATAGATGCCCCGGAAACAAAATCTACCTGCCCGCCTATGCCTGAATAAAAATCATGCCCGATAGAATCAGCGACAACCTGCCCGGTAAGGTCTACCTCAAGGGCGCTGTTGATGGCTATCATATTATCGTTTTTGGCTATGTTAGTTGGTTTATTCACATAACTGCTGGCGTAAAATTCGATATGGGGATTGTTATCAATAAAATCGTAAAGGCGGCGGCTGCCAATGGCAAAGCTGGTTACTGTTTTGCCCGGGTGGAAGGTTTTATTGCGATTGGTCACTGCACCTGATTCTATCAGCTCAATAATACTGTCAGTGAGCATCTCGCTGTGAATACCAAGATCTTTATGCTTGCACAGATACTTGAGGGTAGCACTGGGGATTTTACCTATGCCAAATTGCAGCGTTGCGCCATTCTCGACCAGCATGGCTACGTACTGGCCAATCCGCTCGGCCTGATTATCAATGGGCGGGGGCAAAACTTCTGTCAAAGGTTCATCATGCTCGATACAGGCGTTGAGCTCATCGATATGAACATAGGAATGCCCGGCAGTACGCGGGACGTGTTTATTGATTTGTGCAATCACAAGATCGCAGTGGCGTACGGCTGACATGCAAATATCTACTGAGGCGCCCAGAGAACAATAGCCAAACTCGTCGGGGGGACTAACGTTAATAAGCACCGCATCCAAAGCCAGTGTGCCGTCAGTAAACAGGCTGGATACTTCCGATAAAAAACAGGGCGTATAGTCAGCCCGACCTTCATCCACGGCCCGGCGCACTTCCTGCCCACCAATGAAAAATGTATTCACCTTAAATAACTGTCGATGCTCTTCCCGGGCCCAGCGGGTATCCCCCAGGGCCAGACCATGAACCAGCTCGATGTCACTAAAACCTCTGCTGTTATCAATCAGGTCTTGTATCAGGGCGTAGGGCACCGAAGCATGCCCCCCGACAAAGACGCGACAGCCTGATTTAAGCAGTTTATGCCAGTCGGGTTTTTCCGGTAACGCAATATCCATGTCAGCTTCCACCTGAGAATATCAGTTCATCATGCCATACTGGCTACGCATTGCACGCGACTCAGGCACACTGTGTATAAGCGATTAGTCGTAAAAACAAAAAAGGCAGCGAAATGCTGCCTTTTCCAAAGTGAACTGCCGTTACTTTTCGTTTTGCTCTACTTCCTTTTTACGAAACAGGCTTTCAACGAAAACATAAAACATCGGCACAAAGAATATTGCCAGGAATGTGGCTGCAAACATTCCGCCCATTACCGCAATACCAATTGCGTTCTGGCTGGTTGCGCCGGCACCGCTGGCGATAGCCAGTGGTGTCACCCCAAGAATAAAGGCCATTGATGTCATCAGAATCGGACGGAAGCGTTGCTTAGCTGCAGTAGACACTGCTGTCATAATGTCCACACCCTGCTCGACCTGCTCCTTGGCAAATTCGACAATCAGAATTGCGTTCTTGGATGCCAGACCCACGGTGGTTAAAAATGCCACTTGCAAGTACACATCGTTAGGTAAGTTAAAGATGAACGCGGCCACCACAGAGCCCAGCACGCCCAGTGGCACGACCAGCATTACTGCAAAAGGCACCGACCAGCTTTCATACAATGCAGCCAGGCACAAAAAGACCACCAGAATTGAAATTGCGTAGAGCATCGGCGCCTGTGACCCTGCGGCTTTCTCCTCAAAGGAAATCCCCGACCAGGCCAGATCGAACCCTTCAGGTAACTGACTGACCAGCTTCTGCATTTCTTCCATTGCCTGTCCGGTCGATATGCCTGCAGCCGGACTTCCCTGTACGTTCACCGAAGAAATCCCGTTAAAGCGCTCCAGCTTCGGTGATCCGTAGTCCCAACGTGACGAGGCGAAGGAACTGAAAGCCACCATTTCGCCATCGTTGTTACGTACAAACCAGCTATCCAAATCTTCCGGATCCATCCGGTAAGGCGCATCAGCCTGCATATACACGCGCTTGATACGCCCGTCATCGATAAAATCATTTACATAGGCAGAGCCCCACGCTATGCGCAGTGCATTGTTTATCTCATCCAGTGAAACGCCCAGTGCAGATGCCTTTTCGTTATCGATATCAATTTTAAATTGCGGCACATCGCTCAACCCGTTCGGTCTTACCCCATTCAGGTTCGGATTCTGCGCAGCCATACCCAGCAACTGATTACGGGCATTCATCAAAGCTTCGTGCCCCCTGCCGCCACGGTCCAGCAGCTGAAGATTAAAGCCGGTCGCATTACCCAGCTCTCTGATAGGTGGCGGCAATATTGGAAAGGCCTGAGCATCCTGAAATTGCGAGAACGCCCCGAACGCCTGCTTAATAATGTTAAAGGCGCTTTGCGATTCATCCCGTTCTGACCAGTCATTAAGATGGACAAAACCCATTGCTGCATTTTGCGCAGAGCCGGCAAAACTAAACCCAACCACGGTAAACAGGTCGTGCACCGCTTCCTTGTTTTGTTCCAGGAAAAAGTCCTCGACCTTCTTAACCGACTCAAGGGTACGCTGCGCAGTGGAGCCCGGTGGTGTATTGAGCAATACCATGATATTGCCCTGGTCTTCATCGGGCAGGAATGCTCCCGGCAACCGCATAAAAATAAAGACCATGCCGCCAACCATCACACCGTAAACCACCAGATAGCGCTTGAACCGTGCTGCAATATGGGTCGCGGTGCGTTGATAGCGGTCTCGCCCTTTATTGAAGTTACGGTTAAACCAGCCTCCGAATCCTTTATTCTTGTCTTTATTCGGATCGTGCTTTTTCAATAATGTGGCACACAACGAGGGTGAAAGGATGATGGCGACGAGCACCGAGAATGCCATTGCAGAAACGATGGTAATGGAAAACTGACGATAGATAGAGCCCGCCGAACCGCTGAAAAAGGCCATAGGGATAAACACGGTAGAGAGTACCGCAGCAATACCTACCAGCGCACTGGTGATCTGGCCCATGGATTTTTTGGTGGCTTCTTTAGGGGAAAGCCCCTCCTCTTCCATAATACGCTCTACGTTTTCAACCACAACGATCGCATCATCGACCAACAGGCCGATAGCCAGCACCATAGCGAACATCGTAAGTACGTTGATACTGAAACCAAATACGTACAGCACGCCAAAGGTCCCCAGCAAGACCACGGGCACAGCGATGGTGGGAATCAAAGTTGCTCGCCAGTTTTGTAAAAACAGCAGCATTACCAGGAAAACCAGAATAACGGCCTCTACCAGTGTCTGTACCACCGACTTGATAGACAATTCGATGAAAGGTGAGGAATCCACCGGATAAACAACCTTAACGCCTTCCGGCAGTTGCCCTTTTAATTCCTCAACACGGCTTTTGACCCGTTCAATGGTATCAAGGGCATTGGCCCCGCTGGTCAGGCTGACAGCCATACCCGAGGCAGGCTTGCGCTTGTAGCGGGTAATATAGCCATAATCCTGAGAACCCAGTTCAACTCTTGCCACATCCTTAAGGCGAACCTGTGAACCGTCTGTATTAACACGCAGAACGATGTTCTCGAAATCCTCCACGGTCTGAAGCAGCGACTGCGCCTGGATAGTGGCGTTGATTTCCTGCCCGTCGATTGCCGGCATACCACCGAGCTGACCGGCAGACACATCGGTATTTTGAATCTGAACGGCGGCCTGCACATCGACCGGGGTCATATTAAAGCTATACAGCTTATTAGGGTTTAACCAGATTCGCATTGAGCGCTGAGCGCCAAAAACGCGCACATTGCCAACCCCGTTAACCCGTGAAATCGGGTCACGAAATTCAGACACCAACAGGTCACTGAGATCAAACTGGGTCTGCTCACCATTTTCTGAATAAAAGCCGATAACCAGTGCAAAGCTGTCATTAGACTTTGTAACGGTTACCCCTTGCTGTTGCACAGAGGCGGGCAGTAATGAAACCGCACTTTGTACTTTGTTCTGAGTCTGAACCTGCGCGGTGTCCGGGTCTGTGCCAGGCTCAAATGTCAGATTTATCGACATACTGCCGCTTTGGCTGCTGGAAGAAAAATAGCGCAGATTATCGATACCGTTTAGATTCTGCTCGATGACCTGTGTTACAGAGTTTTCAACACTTTTAGCAGACGCACCAGGATACGCTGCACTGATAGAGACAGACGGCGGTGCAACTTTGGGGTACTGCTCTACGGGTAGACTGAAAATCGCCAGCACACCGGCCAGCATGGTGATAATTGCCAACACCCAGGCAAATACGGGTCGATCAATAAAAAAACGTGCCATAGATCTATGTTCCTGCCAGTGTTAAAAATCAGCCGCCCTGGTGGCCTTTTGATTGTGGAGTCACCGTCGCGCCAGGTTTTACTTTCTGGTAGCCAGCGATAATTACCTTATCGCCTTCCTTCACACCACTGGCAGCCAGATAATTGCTTTCATAGCTTCTTGGCACCTCTATGGTCCGGGCCTCCACCTTATTCTGTTGATTGACGACATAAACAACCAACGACCCATCGGGCTGACGCATTGTGGCGCGCTTCGGCACCAACAGCCCCTGGTCTTCCGATTTAATAATATGTGCTTTAACAAACAGGCCTGGCATCAGAACGCTGTCCGGGTTGGGAACCACCGCACGCAATGTCACGCTACCGGTAGTTTCATCTACAGTCACTTCAGAGAATTTCAGTTCGCCACGTTGTTCATAGGTGGTATTACTGCGCTCGTCCAATACTACCTCTACCGGCATTGCCCGTTCACCCTGCATAGAGCGACGCAATTCGATGATTGCCTTACCCGAGTTCTGCATATCGATAAACACCGGGTCCAGCTTCGTGATAGTTGCCAGTTCCTGAGACTGGTTAGCTGTTACCAGGGCGCCTTCTGTAACGTAAGAACGACTGATTTGCCCGCTGATCGGTGCATACACTTTTGTGTACTCAACGTTAACCTCAGCCAAATCGATAGCGGCCTGCGCCACGCCTATCTGGGCTTGTGCCTGATCAGCCTGCGCAACAACGTCATCGTATTCCTGCTCGCTGATAGAATTACCACTTAGCAGGTTTTTATAACGCGCGGCTTTCGCTTCAAGGGTTTTTAAATTTGCCTCAGCGCTTTTCAGATCTGCACGGGCGCTCGCCAACTCAGCCTTGTATCGTGCATCATCTATCTGATAAAGCTGTTGCCCTTTTTCAACCACAGCACCTTCTTCAAATAAACGCTCTGTAATGACACCGGCAACCTGAGGACGAACCTGTGACTGTCGATAAGCCGATACGCGCCCCGGTAGCGCCAGAATATCCGGCACTGTTGAACGCTCTACCGTTATTACTGTAACTGCGGTGGGCGGTGCCTCAGCTGATGGGCCCTGCTGCTGTTCTGATTGTTCGGAACAGCCTGCCAAAGCGAGCAGCAAAAAAGCCACGGCACTTAAAATGAAATGTCGCTTCATATCGATAGTAATCCTGAGTGTACGCTGGACAAAATATGTTTAAACCTATACCTTTTTAAAGATACGTTCTTGTATGTATGCTGTCAAACTGACCAGGAAATGAAATGAGACGCACCAAAGAAGAAGCCGAGCAGACAAAACAGGCAATTCTCGACGCCGCTATTGATGTCTTTACAGACCGTGGAGTCGCTCGCGCAACGCTGGAGCAGATCGCCCGCAGTGCAGATGTAACAAGGGGTGCAGTATACTGGCACTTTAAAAATAAAATCGAAATTTTCGACGCACTGCACGAAAAACTGCATACCCCGTTTATTGAGCGGATCATGCAGGGGTTAGAGGTTGAACACCCCAATCCTGTCGACCAGTTACAGACGATTTGCACCAATTTAATTCTGGATTTGCACGAGGATGCACAGAAGTGCAAAGCCATCAGCCTTTTTATGTTTAAGTGCGATTACTCCGGAGACTTTGAGCAGTGTAAAGCCCGCCACAATGAAAAAAAGCGGGAAAAGCTTGAGGCGTTCGAAGCCTATTTTGCCCGGGCGAAAAAACAGATGACGTTACCTCATGGGGCTGATCCCAAAGTGCTGGCGCTGTCGGTCAGTTGTTTTATCCGTGGCGTGGTAGCGGAATATCTGGAGTCACCCGAGACCTTTAAGATTCAACAGGATGTGCCTGGAATGATGCAACTTTTTTTCAGCGGCATTCTTACCCCTAACGAAGCGGGCTGATAAGTTCCATTGTCGGCGTTATGCTTTTCTAATCGTCTGTTCGCTTGCTAATCATCAACGCTTTATAAGCGGCGGTAAGGGACTGTGATAGCGTATTGTTTCCCCCTTTATCCGGGTGATTCTGATGCTGCAACGACCGGTACTGTCGTTTAATTTGCTGTGTTGTTGGTGTCGCATCGGGTGCAAAACCAAGCACTTCCAGGGCATCGGCCTTATCCGGTTCACTGACAATTCCATACGCATTATCACTCATCGCCTTCCAGAAGCTGTTCAGCATGTCATCGACATCACTTTCTGTTGTGCGGCTAAAATGAGACCAGTCTAAATAATAAGTACGTAAAGGGTCTGCCTCTGCTATGGCTGGACCATCTGATTTATAGGGATGCAGCTTTATACTAGTAGCTGATATTGCCAGCTCGCCAATCTGCCCGCGACGCCAACTGTCCCTTAGCGTATATAAACAATGGAAAAGCAGAAAATGCGTTTGAAACAGATTCCCTGATTCTCTTAGTGCTTCTTTATCAAAAAGCCAGTAAGGCGCATTCTGAAGTTTTTCAATAAGCTGATATTCGCTGACACCTTCTCTGAGCAACGCGAGTTGGTCTTGTATAGCAATAGTAACCTGCTCTACCAGTGGGTGCGTGACTTCATCTTCAGCTGACATAATTTTCCATTTTTGATTGAGTGCTTTTGACAAGCTAAATTACACAATTACATAAGAATAAGGTGCGCCCATCTGTTGTTTATAGTGTAATGACCCTTGATTACTAAAACAATTAAAGGATATTACTGTGCGAGCGATAATTGCATTGCTGAGTATTGTCAGCTTTTTAATGGTAGTTTTACCCGGACCACTGTATCAATTCCTGGGACTGGACCTGGGGCTGGCATTTACTTCTATACGCTATGGCGTATTCGTTGGGGGTGCCGCGTTAATTCTTATCATCCTTCAGGTTATTATCGCGCGTAAGACTGTGAGCTGGGGGAGCACACTTTTTTACACTATTCTGGCGCTGGTAGCCGTTGTCATGCCTTTAAGTATGATGGGCAAGGCCTCTACCGTTCCGCCCATTCATGATATCACTACAGACGTTACAAACCCGCCGGCTTTTGTTGCAGTCGCCCCCTTACGGGCTGATGCGCCCAACCCCATTGATTACGAGGGCGGTGAAGTCACTCGCCAACAACTTGAAGCCTATCCTGAAATTAAGACACAACTATTCGCTAAGCCGGTTGAAGAGGTATTCACCGCTGCAGAGCAAACGGTTGACGCAATGGGATGGGAGCGCGTTGAGGGCAACGCGAAAGAAAACACTATCGAAGCAACCGATACCACTACGTGGTTTGGCTTCAAAGATGATGTCGTTATTCGCCTGACGCAAAAGGGGGATGATACCCTGGTAGATGTGCGTAGTAAGTCTCGCGTAGGCCGCAGCGACCTGGGTAAAAACGCAGAGCGCATCAATTCATTTTTCGAGAATCTACGCCAGCGTACTGATGTAAGTTACGAATAGTCCCCTCAAATTAATGATGTTAAAGGCGGGCACAGCCCCGCCTTTATTATTTTAGATTCGCGTCCGCCCCGTATCTTGCCTGAAAGATCTTAACCACCGCTGTCTGAAACCATTGTTAATAAACGCGCACTTATTAATGTAAGCGTCTATAAATTATTTCCCTACAATCTGTCGTATTCCAACGGTAACTTTCAATTTCTGGCGATCTGTCTGCAAACTATGAGACCTTTTTGTCAGAGCCGCATGAAGCCTGAATAAACTTCAACTTCTCCTCACTATCGACTACAGCACTGAGAATTCACAATACTTAATAGAGTTCTGCATTTGTATGTCAGTCACTCATTAGGACGAACGATACGTTAACTTAGCAATATAATGAATCATCTCGTTTTATTTGGTCGTGAGTTCTTCGGATAAAGCTTTGTACGATAAGGAAAGAGATCATTACTATCTGGTAAAATGAGAGTACGAATAGCTATATACTCAATAACTACATCTAGCCTTTTTACCAGACTAGTGTTAATCCAACCGGCAGGCCCGCGTTCTGCGCAAAACCGCGGCTTGATAGGTAAATTTGAGGTGACTTAACGTTACTTGAAAAGAAGGAACTGGAATACACGCCAGTGCTTTCTGACGCAAAGGGCCATCCAACAGCATCAGTTATCCATTTATTTCTTGCACTTCCAAAAACGAAAAAAGCGCACTCGACTGAGTGGGCTTCTTCGTAGAATAGGACTGCTTCACATCGAGACATGGCGCACTACCGTGTGGGTGATACTTCTCTCACATGGGGGCGATGAGCGGTGAGTGTAGCGAACGAGGGGTGCCAGTGGTACGCCGAATAGGAGTCTGGCGTTCTGCTATCTCACATGGGGGTGAAGGAGGACCGTTATGCCAGTGGCATAACGCAGCCGACTGAACGGCTCGCCATGGACGGCGAGACTGGTCATAGCACCAGGGACGGGTTGGTACATCCGAACCAGTGCAGTCCTTACTGTTCGAGTACCCATGATGGGTTAGGTTTCGCTAAGAGAGAGTAGCACGCCAGTGCTTTCTGAGGGAAAGGGCTATCGGATCCCTTAATTAATTCAGATAACGTTTTGCTTGCTGCACAAACGAAAAAAGGGCCATCCAAACGGATAGCCCTTTCTCTTAGTATAGGAGTCTGGCGGTGTGCTACTCTCACATGGGGAAACCCCACACTACCATCGCCGCTAACGTGTTTCACTTCTGAGTTCGGAATGGGATCAGGTGGTGCCACGTCGCTATGGCCGCCAGACAAAAACTTTTCGTGCAGAATATCTTTTCATATTCTGCGCAAGGAGGACTTGCAGTACGCTCTGTGGCACGTCAAGTCAGCCTTACTTAAAAACTTAACAATTCGGGAAAGTCTGATATTCAATCTATTGAGTAACGTCACTACTCTGCTTACGTTTTTACTTAGCTTGTCTACAACCCGTGCAGGCTTTGCCGCTTTGGGTTGTATGGTTAAGCCTCTCGGGCAATTAGTACAGGTTAGCTTAACGCCTTACAACGCTTCCACACCCTGCCTATCAACGTCTTAGTCTTAAACAACCCTTCCAGAACTTAAAGTTCAGGGATGACTCATCTCTGGGCCGGCTTCCCGCTTAGATGCTTTCAGCGGTTATCCGTTCCGAACATAGCTACCGGGCAATGCGATTGGCATCACAACCCGAACACCAGCGGTTCGTCCACTCCGGTCCTCTCGTACTAGGAGCAGCTCCCATCAATCATCCAACGCCCACACCAGATAGGGACCGAACTGTCTCACGACGTTCTAAACCCAGCTCGCGTACCACTTTAAATGGCGAACAGCCATACCCTTGGGACCGACTTCAGCCCCAGGATGTGATGAGCCGACATCGAGGTGCCAAACACCGCCGTCGATATGAACTCTTGGGCGGTATCAGCCTGTTATCCCCGGAGTACCTTTTATCCGTTGAGCGATGGCCCTTCCATACAGAACCACCGGATCACTATGACCTACTTTCGTACCTGCTCGACGTGTCTGTCTCGCAGTTAAGCTAGCTTATGCCATTGCACTAACCTCACGATGTCCGACCGTGATTAGCTAACCTTCGTGCTCCTCCGTTACTATTTGGGAGGAGACCGCCCCAGTCAAACTACCCACCAGACACTGTCCTTAACCCCGATAAGGGGTCTAAGTTAGAACATCAAACATACCAGGGTGGTATTTCAAGGACGGCTCCATGCAAACTGGCGTCTGCATTTCAAAGCCTCCCACCTATCCTACACAAGTAGGTTCAATGTTCAGTGCCAAGCTGTAGTAAAGGTTCACGGGGTCTTTCCGTCTAGGTGCGGGTACACAGCATCTTCACTGCGATTTCAATTTCACTGAGTCTCGGGTGGAGACAGCGTGGCCATGGTTACACCATTCGTGCAGGTCGGAACTTACCCGACAAGGAATTTCGCTACCTTAGGACCGTTATAGTTACGGCCGCCGTTTACCGGGGCTTCGATCAAGAACTTCGCTTACGCTAATCCCATCAATTAACCTTCCGGCACCGGGCAGGTGTCACACCCTATACGTCCTCTTACGAGTTTGCAGAGTGCTGTGTTTTTAATAAACAGTCCCAGCCACCTGGTCACTGCGACCACCAACAGCTTACCGCGTAAAGCGTTCACCGCCGGTGGCGTACCTTCTCCCGAAGTTACGGTACTATTTTGCCGAGTTCCTTCACCCGAGTTCTCTCAAGCGCCTTAGTATTCTCTACCTGACCACCTGTGTCGGTTTGGGGTACGGTTCACATAATCATACGTTTAGAAGCTTTTCCTGGAAGCAGGGCATCAACAACTTCACTCCCTTGGGAGCTCGTCTCGTGTCTCGGCCTTGAAAACCCGGATTTACCTAAGTTTTCAGCCTACGCACTTTCACATGGACAACCAACGCCATGCTTGCTTAGCCTTCTCCGTCCCTCCATCACTGATTATACAAGTACGGGAATATTAACCCGTTTCCCATCGACTACGCATTTCTGCCTCGCCTTAGGGGCCGACTTACCCTGCCCTGATTAGCATGGGACAGGAAACCTTGGTCTTCCGGCGTGGGGGTTTTTCACCCCCATTATCGTTACTCATGTCAGCATTCGCACTTGTGATATGTCCAGCAAACCTTACAGTTCACCTTCATCCACTTACACAACGCTCCCCTACCCAATACGATAAATCGCATTGCCGCAGCTTCGGTATATTGCTTAGCCCCGTTACATCTTCCGCGCAGGCCGACTCGACTAGTGAGCTATTACGCTTTCTTTAAAGGATGGCTGCTTCTAAGCCAACCTCCTAGCTGTCTGTGCCTTCCCACATCGTTTCCCACTTAGCAATATTTGGGGACCTTAGCTGGCGGTCTGGGTTGTTTCCCTCTCCACGACGGACGTTAGCACCCGCCGTGTGTCTCCCGGATAGTTCTCAATGGTATTCGGAGTTTGCAAAGGGTTGGTAAGTCGGGATGACCCCCTAGCCTTAACAGTGCTCTACCCCCAATGGAATTCGTCCGAGGCTCTACCTAAATAGATTTCGGGGAGAACCAGCTATCTCCCGGTTTGATTGGCCTTTCACCCCCAGCCACAAGTCATCTCCTGACTTTTCAACGTCAGTGAGTTCGGTCCTCCAGTTGATGTTACTCAACCTTCAACCTGCCCATGGCTAGATCACCGGGTTTCGGGTCTATACCTGGCAACTAAACGCGCAGTTAACACTCGCTTTCGCTACGGCTCCGCTATACGCTTAACCTTGCTACCAAATATAAGTCGCTGACCCATTATACAAAAGGTACGCAGTCACACCACGAAGGTGCTCCCACTGCTTGTACGTATACGGTTTCAGGTTCTATTTCACTCCCCTCACAGGGGTTCTTTTCGCCTTTCCCTCACGGTACTGGTTCACTATCGGTCAGTTAGGAGTATTTAGCCTTGGAGGATGGTCCCCCCATTTTCAGTCAAGATAACACGTGTCCCGACCTACTCGATTTCACATTGATTTTGCCGTCGTGTACGGGGCTGTCACCCGGTATCGCGCCACTTCCCAGAGGCTTCCACTAACTCATTCAATGCTTAAGGGCTGCTCCCCGTTCGCTCGCCGCTACTAAGGGAATCTCGGTTGATTTCTTTTCCTAAGGGTACTTAGATGTTTCAGTTCCCCTCGTTTGCTTCGTTACACTATGTATTCATGCAACGATACCTGTAAACAGGTGGGTTTCCCCATTCGGACATCTGTGGCTCAAATGCGTTTTGTCAGCTCACCACAGCTTTTCGCAGACTTACACGTCCTTCATCGCCTCTAACTGCCAAGGCATCCACCGTATACGCTTTGTCACTTAACCATACAACCCAAAACAGCCTTTTGACTTCTGCTTTGGCCGGTGAATCAACACCTGCTGTATGATGACAAGCTAATCGTGATTTGCCTTGTCATCAAACTTAATTGATAACAAGCAATTCAAGTCAAGTAGAGTAGCTTTGAGAGAACACCTTTCGATATTCTCAGTTACTCAATTTTGATTGATTACTAATATCAGCTTTCCAAATTGTTAAAGAACGTTTTGCCAAAAAATATTGCGAAGCAATTTCTTTTGGCATTCGTTACATCACCCTAATACATCGTATTACGGTGAGATAACAAAACAATCTGTGTGAACACTACATCAAGAGCGTCAACGACGTTATCGGTAAGGAGGTGATCCAACCGCAGGTTCCCCTACGGTTACCTTGTTACGACTTCACCCCAGTCATGAAACACAAAGTGGTGATCGCCCTCTAAAAGTTAGGCTAACCACTTCTTTTGCATCCCACTCCCATGGTGTGACGGGCGGTGTGTACAAGGCCCGGGAACGTATTCACCGCAGTATTCTGACCTGCGATTACTAGCGATTCCGACTTCACGGAGTCGAGTTGCAGACTCCGATCCGGACTACGATATTCTTTAAGGGGTCCGCTCCACATCGCTGTCTCGCTTCCCTCTGTAAATACCATTGTAGCACGTGTGTAGCCCTACACGTAAGGGCCATGATGACTTGACGTCGTCCCCACCTTCCTCCGGTTTGTCACCGGCAGTCTCCTTAGAGTGCCCAACCTAATGCTGGCAACTAAGGACAAGGGTTGCGCTCGTTGCGGGACTTAACCCAACATCTCACGACACGAGCTGACGACAGCCATGCAGCACCTGTGTCAGAGTTCCCGAAGGCACCAATCCATCTCTGGAAAGTTCTCTGCATGTCAAGTGTAGGTAAGGTTCTTCGCGTTGCATCGAATTAAACCACATGCTCCACCGCTTGTGCGGGCCCCCGTCAATTCATTTGAGTTTTAACCTTGCGGCCGTACTCCCCAGGCGGTCTACTTAGCGCGTTAGCTTCGCTACTCACAACTTAAAGTCGCAAACAGCTAGTAGACAGCGTTTACGGTGTGGACTACCAGGGTATCTAATCCTGTTCGCTACCCACACTTTCGCACATGAGCGTCAGTCTTTGGCCAGGGAGCCGCCTTCGCCACTGATGTTCCTCCAGATATCTACGCATTTCACCGCTACACCTGGAATTCCACTCCCCTCTCCAAGACTCTAGTCTGCCAGTTCTAAATGACCATCCCAGGTTGAGCCCGGGGCTTTCACATCTAGCTTAACAAACCGCCTGCGTGCGCTTTACGCCCAGTAATTCCGATTAACGCTTGCACCCTCCGTATTACCGCGGCTGCTGGCACGGAGTTAGCCGGTGCTTCTTCTGTGGGTAACGTCAATCTAAGCAGGTATTAACTACTTAGCCTTCCTCCCCACTGAAAGTGCTTTACAACCCGAAGGCCTTCTTCACACACGCGGCATGGCTGGATCAGGCTTGCGCCCATTGTCCAATATTCCCCACTGCTGCCTCCCGTAGGAGTCTGGGCCGTGTCTCAGTCCCAGTGTGGCTGATCTTCCTCTCAGAACAGCTAGAGATCGTTGCCTTGGTGAGCCTTTACCCCACCAACTAGCTAATCTCACTTGGGCCTCTCTTTGCGCGAGAGCCTGAGCCCCCTTTGGTCCGTAGACATTATGCGGTATTAGCCACCGTTTCCAGTGGTTATCCCCCTCGCAAAGGCAAGTTCCCAAGCATTACTCACCCGTCCGCCGCTCGTCATCTTCTAGCAAGCTAGAAATGTTACCGCTCGACTTGCATGTGTTAGGCCTGCCGCCAGCGTTCAATCTGAGCCATGATCAAACTCTTCAATTAAAATCGAAAAACTTTATGAATCGTCGGTTGACACTCTTAACGAGTGCCCACACAGATTGTCTTGTTATAAATTGTTAAAGAGCAATTTGCTTCGTTTCTCCCCGAAGCGGGACGCGCATTCTACGCGCTTGGTTTTCGTTGTCAACACCTTTTTGAAAGTTAATTTCGAAGGCCTTGGAAAACCGCTTTTCATGTCGGCGTAAGCCTGTCTGATAAAGCCCTTCAACTGTCTTGCCTGTTGGCCTGTCCCGTCGAAGTGGTGCGCATTCTAGAGATCTGAGCCGCGCCGTCAACACTTAATTTCAAAAAACTGTCATATTGCGTTTGTTTGCTTATTTGCTGTGCGATCTGATTCATTTAGCATCAGATCTATCGTGGATCTCATCGTTTCAGCGTTCAGATGTATCTTCTTAATGTTGTATTAATCCGATTTAGTAACTACCGGGTTTTCTTTTCCGGCATATTCCAGCGGTGCTTCTTCCTTCAGGTATTTATTCACAGCTTGCCTTGCTATATCACTTAATACTGTATTTTTAAGTTCATATACTTTGCGAGCTGCAAATGCATCTTCGGTTCGCTGATAAAATACCGTCTTGCTTAGTCGTTGCTGAAGCTCTCCGCTTTCAACTAACATCTGCAGGCCTGACTCTATTCGTTCAGCCAGTGCGGTATTGTCTTTGTTCACATAAAAGAATAGTGGGTTAGGATAAAACAGCAAATGGTGTTCATCTATCTTCAGGTCCCGGGTCACATCGTTTTGAAGTTCCAGTTTTGCCTCATGTAGTGCCCTGGGATACGCATCAGCATAGCCATTACGCACTGCTCTGAATCCCGCCCGGTAGGGATTCTTCACTACAGCAAAGTCATTGCTTTGAAGGATTTGAGTATCCGGCCAGTCTGGGCCCTGAGTCAAAGACAATTGTCGCAGGCTAGATAAAGACAGGGTTTTTGAGAAACGCTCGTCTGTTTTTTTAACCATTAATACGCGGTAACCATATAGCCCGCCAATGATTGGTACGGGAATCGCGCGCGCCCTCTGGTCGCGTTCGGCATTACTTATCATCCATATGACATCTGCCATACCTTTTTCGAGATTTAGCAACTGACGAGTTTGGACTGTCGACTCACGTTGCACTTCCAACTCAAAAGTACCGTAACTATTTTCGGTAAGCTCAAGCGCGCGCGTCAATATATCAACTATATAGTAGTGGATTTCATCAGTGGTGCTTACTTCACTGGGTATATACAGTTTGCTATGGTTTTGTTCTGATGATTCTGGCGTTGCCTGTGCTAACGGTGAAACGCCGATACAAGCAATACTTAGTATCAGCCACATCGTGTTTAACACTTTCATCCCTTTCCCTGTCAGCTTGCTTTTCAATTCATAAGTGCTCATCCTATTCAGACTAGTTCACTTTTGAGACTGACGCTAAACTAAATTGCAGCGTAAAAGGTAACAATTAGTATAAAGAAGATTGCTCGTGATGGGCCGCCGCCAGGTATGTGCTCACAATATTTATTGTTCGTAGCGCGATGGCCTGCTTCAACTCAGCATGTTCAGCCATCTGATATGCGCATACCAGCATATAACTCAAAGTTTGTAGCTTTTTAATGAGCCAGGGCCGGGCATTATCGTCCAACTCCAATAGTATCTCTGCTATGTCAAATGCACAGCCCAGGTAAGGAATGGAGTCTGAGTATCGCCCCGTGTTAAATAAGCTAGCCCCTTGCTTTTCATCTCTGCTAAGAAAGTAAGCGGCTTCGTTAGGATTGGTATAAACCCATTCAGCATGTTTGGCACATAGGTAGGTCGTCTGCATAACAAAATCTCCGTGATTTTGTTTTAAGTTAGTCTATGCCTCATAAACATGCAAATAAAAATCATTATCATTTAAACAAATTGAGCCGCGACCCATCCCGAGCTCCATGCCCATTGAAAATTGTAGCCGCCAAGCCACCCGGTGACATCTACTGCTTCGCCGATGAAAAACAAGCCTTCAACGTCCCGCGCTTCCATCGTTTTAGACGACAGTGCATTGGTATCTACGCCGCCCAGTGTGACCTCAGCCGTTCGATAGCCCTCGGTACCCGCGGGCTGGATGCGCCAGTGGTGCAGCTGGTCGGCAATACTTTGTATTTGTTTATCGTTAAGCTGCTTTAAGGGCACGTTTGGCAGATTGAGAATTTTGACTAGCGTGTCGGCAAATCGCCGGGCAAAGCAGGTTGCAATAAAGTTTTTCAGCAAAACATTAGGCTTTGTCTCTTTCTCGGTTTTAAGTTTTTCAGCAAGATCTTCATTCACACTCAGGTCAAGCTTTACTGGTTGTCCATCCCAATAAGATGAGATTTGTAGAATAGCCGGTCCTGAAATGCCACGGTGTGTGATCAACATATCTTCAACAAACGAAGTATCATTGCACGAGGCGCGCACCGTTTGTGAGATACCTGAAATCTCAGCTAATGAGGTTTTAAGCTCCGGCGGCAGCGTGAATGGCACGAGTCCGGCTCTGGTAGGCAACACCCGCAGACCAAACTGCTCAGCAATCTTGTAAGCGAACGGCGTTGCGCCAAGTTTTGGAAGGCTTAATCCACCGGTAGCAATAACCAACGATTCGCACTGATACTCGCCCTGGCTGGTTTGCAGCACAAAACCGTCTTCGACCTTATCAACGTGAGTAATATCACATCGTGTTGTAACGTTAACGCCCCCCTTCTCGCACTCTGCAAGAAGCATTTCAACGATATCCGAGGCGCTATTGTCACAAAAAAGCTGGCCAAGTGTTTTTTCATGATAAGGAATCTTGTAATCATTAACGAGACCGATAAAGTCCCACTGCGTATAACGGCTTAAGGCTGACTTACAAAAATGAGGATTTTGGGAGAGATAATTTTCCGGAGCAGCATACATGTTAGTGAAATTGCAACGCCCGCCGCCAGACATAAGAATCTTTCGGCCGACCTTTTTCGCGTGATCAAGCACTTCCACATGTTTTCCACGCTGACCAGCCTGCGCTGCGCAGAACAGCCCGGCTGCTCCCGCTCCAATAACAATGACGTCGCGCTTTATCACTTTACTACCCCTGAGTTAATCTTCGCGCCGATTATACGCAGGGAATCAGAGGAACAAAACGCCTTTAGCTAAAGAGACTGACGAGGAGCATTTCCCCGTCAGGCTTGTTCGCTCATATAGTTTTGAGACCAGGACAATAGCTCAATACGGTTACGTGAATGCGTTTTTCTGAAAATACTATAGATGTGCGTTTTCACCGTATTTACAGAGATATGCAATTGATCAGCAATTTCCTGGTTTTGTGAACCTTTGGAAACCAGCTCGATAATTGTCAGCTCACGTTTTGTTAGCTTTGGATGAGCAGCAGAGTCTGTCGGACGACTGGCCCGGGTTTTAGAAATTGCAGGCCGACGCGCGTATTGTCGCATTCTGCGTAATGCTTCATTAATTGAGCCACGCTTGAACCACACATCCATTTTATCTAAACGACGTACACCTTTAAGCAACAATTCCGGTGAATCCGACGCATAGAATGTGCCCTCTACGCCCGCGATAATTGCCTCGCACTCATCAAGTTCGCCTGGCTGCAGATTGAACAACACCCACCGGGCATTACCGTTGCGCTGATAAAAGTCGCTGAGTTTATTGGTCTGTGTCGCGGCATCGTAGAAAACCAGATCCTGATTGGAGGTTTCAGGCAATGCCTCGGTGCTACCTAATTCGATTACATCGTAACCGCAGGTATTAAGCAATCCTTTAAAAAGATTGACATTCGGGTCCTGCTGAACATCTGAATAGCAAGACGGAGAAATTAGATATACATTGAACTTTTGGCCTTTTGCCATAAGTACAACCCTCCATGGCCCAGCGAAATAGAAGAACGTCAGACAGTCCTGACTGACTCGAATGCGCGCTGGGTATAGGTTTACAATACGTGAAGTACTGCCTGACCTTCACCTCGGAAAGTTTCGTTATTATTGTTCGAGTTTAGCAGAGTGTGTTTACCGCACCAGAAATAAAACATTAAATTTATTCCGTCTGCTAAAAACGTATTATAACGAAAGCCTGAGTGTATACGCCACAACCTCAGGCTTGGTTTACTTATATTACCGGCTTAAAGACTATCCAGCATTGTCTGCGCATCAGAAACATCAAAACGACCCGGATCCTCGACGTTCAGCTGCGTCACAATACCGTCTTCAACAAGCATTGAGTATCGTAGCGAGCGCGTACCACCGAACGTGCCCGTATCCATATCCAGCCCGATATTTTTGGTAAAAACAGCATTACCATCAGCCAGCATAATAATCTCATCTGCGTTGCTTGCTTTTTTCCACGCATCCATTACAAACGCATCATTTACCGAAACACACATTATCTCATCAACGCCCCTGGCTTTCAGCTTGTCAGCAAGCGCAACGTAGCCAGGTAGATGTGCTTCTGAACAGGTAGGTGTAAAGGCACCGGGTACACCAAACACCACTACTTTTTTATCGCCAAAGAGTGCATTTGTGTGCGGGTTGATGAGTTCTCCGTCCTTGATTATTCCAAACGAGACTTCTGGTAAGGAACCACCTACATTCAACATGTTTTTCTCCTGATTATTTTATGTAAACATCAAAACGATGTTTTTTACTGGCTATTGCCATCGACGGCGCTGTATCAGCAAGGTATGCCGCACTGTTAGGCCGCTTCACTATAACTCTTTTTCGTGCCAGACGACGTGCCGGTGCCAATAGCTGATCTGAATCCGGATCGTCACCCAACAACTGCTGAAACACTTTCATTTCTTTTTTAACTGCTGCCGCCTTTTTGCGGTGAGGAAACATCGGATCCAAATACACCACATCAATATCCGGAGCTGTCCAGCCAGCCATAACCTCAATACTGTTTCCATGAACCAGCGAAAGCTGTCCGGCTAACGCTGGTTCAGACTCTGCCAACCTTCGCAGACCGTCTTCCAGTAAGGCAGCAACGACTGCTGAACGTTCCACCATAATGACTTTACAGCCCAATGACGCCAGCACATATGCATCTCTGCCAAGGCCTGGTGTTGCATCTACTACAGTAGGTACATTCTGTCCCTTAACCCCCACTGCTTTTGCAATAGGTTCTTTTTTACCTCCGCCATGTTGCCGTCTGTACTGAATATCTCCAGCCAGAAAATCAACATAAATACCCTGCTGTCGCGGTTTTTCGTTATCTTTAAGTTGTAGCAGATTATTTTCAATTACCAACATTAACCCGTCGGGCAACGTTGCTGCCAGCGGTAAATTCCATTGAGTAGCCATCGCTTGTGCCAGCTTCCTGTCTCGCGGACTAGCATCCGTCGATACCCAAAATGGTACTGCATCAGGCATGACCATACTGCTCCTTATCGCCAATCCAGCGATTGATTATCGCTTGCGCATGCGAGGGGTATTCGCGCCAGAGACGTTCTGCAATATCCTGCACCTGAGGTATCAGTGCTGCATCACGAACCAAATCGGCAATGCGAAGCTCTGCAATACCCGTTTGCCGGGTTCCCATCAATTCGCCAGGGCCGCGTATTTCCAAATCGCGTTGTGCAATATAAAAGCCGTCGCTGGATTCACGCAAAACACCCAGACGCTGGGTTGCGGTTTTAGATAAGGGGCTTTGATAAAGAAGCACACACTGGCTTTCAACCGCGCCACGCCCTACCCGTCCGCGTAACTGATGAAGCTGCGCCAGTCCTAACCGCTCAGGATTTTCAATAATCATGATACTGGCATTTGGCACATCAACGCCGACCTCGATAACCGTTGTCGCGACCAGCAGATCAAGCTCGCCTTCTTTAAATTGCGCCATCACCTCTGCTTTCTCTGCCGGTTTGAGTCGACCATGTACCAGGCCCACGCGCAAATCAGGTAGCGCAGTTTTTAAAGTTACCGCTGCATCTTCGGCGGCCTGACACTGCAAGACTTCTGATTCATCAATCAACGTGCAGACCCAGTACGCCTGACGGCCATTTTTACAGGCTTCGTGAACGCGACCAATGACATCATCTCTTCGCGTATCGGGAACCACTACCGTAGTCACCGGTGTCCGCCCCGGCGGTAATTCATCAATAACAGAAGTATCTAAGTCCGCATAAGCGGTCATCGCCAGAGTGCGCGGAATAGGCGTTGCCGTCATAATAAGCTGATGGGGAAAACGCCCCTGCGCCTCTCCTTTTTCTCTCAGGGCTAATCTTTGGTGCACACCGAATCGGTGCTGCTCGTCGACGATAACCAGCGCCAACTGCTGGTAGGTAACATTTGGCTGGAAAATAGCGTGCGTTCCCACCAACATTTGAATGTCGCCATTTTCAAGACGTTCCAGTACCTGTTCACGGGCTTTACCTTTGAGCTTTCCGGCCAGCCAGCCAACCTCAATCCCTAATGGTGAAAGCCACTGACGAAAATTATTGGCATGCTGTTCAGCAAGCAACTCTGTCGGCGCCATCAGCGCTACCTGATATCCCGCTCCAATGGCTGACAGCGCAGCAAATGCTGCCACCAGCGTTTTACCTGAGCCCACATCGCCCTGAACCAAGCGCATCATAGGCTGGCCACGTTGCATGTCCTGTTGAATATCGGCGGTCACCCTGGCCTGAGCACCAGTGGGTTTGAATGGAAGTCCGGCTAACAGTTGCTCTATTAGTCTGTCATCAACAGAAATGGCGATCCCGGGTTGCTGGTCAGAAACCTGTCGTACCTTGAGAACACTAAGATGATGGGCGAGTAATTCCTCCAGTATCAGGCGGTGCTGTGAGGGATGTTTACCCTCTTCCAGCAATACCAGCCCGGCATCTGGCGGTGGCCGGTGAACAAGATGCAGTGCATCATTCAATGATACCTGCTGGGCGTACATTCCTTCCGGCAGCAGATCTGCAACAGCTCCTTTATCCAGCAGAGCGAGCGCCTGCTCTGTGAGATTTCGAAGGGTCAGTTGTTTCACGCCTTCAGTGGTTGGATAAACCGGCGTTAACGTAGGACTGTCTGGCTCAGCATCCTCTTCAATCAGCGCAAATTCAGGGTGCATCATTTCCAGGCCCCATTTACCGGTGCGGATTTCTCCAAAACATCGCACCTGATTACCCGGGGAAAGCATGGTTCTCTGCACGGCACCGAAATGAAAGAATCGAAGCGTTATTGTGCCGGTGCCGTCACTGACTTTTACCACCAGCATTCTTTTTTTGCCGTATTGAATGTCTGCGCTTTTCACCTCGCCCTGAATGCTGACATGCGTAAACGGGCGACAGTTGTCTACAGCATAAACCTGCGTTCTGTCCTCGTATCGGGACGGTAAATGAAACAACACATCCTGAACGGTACGAAGCCCTATTTTCTCAAGCTTCTCAGCCACCTTTGCCCCTACTCCTTTTAGCGTGGTAATCGGTGTTCGTGCCAGAGACTGCATATTCAGTTTATCGTCCTGTTTTACATGGTTTAAAACGTTGAAAGTGTAAACCACCGAATAGCTAAAGGCGAGTTGTATCGGTCATCGGTCAGCCTTTGTTATTTTTAACAAAGTGTTTACGTTTTAAATCAATATAGTTGCCCGATTCATTCATCGCTTTAAGGTAAAAACATCCTTCTTTTATCTGGTTTAGCAATGAAAA
The DNA here is from genome assembly GCF_006228385.1 of Salinimonas iocasae. GTDB lineage: Bacteria > Pseudomonadota > Gammaproteobacteria > Enterobacterales > Alteromonadaceae > Alteromonas > Alteromonas iocasae. Next base: position 163,187 of record NZ_CP039852.1, on the reverse strand, counting down.
AAATCCTGCTCGCAGCCACCATAACCTCAGCATTTACCGCATTCACGACATCGGCTTTTAATGATGAGGCTCCTGCTGTCTACGAGGATACCTCAGTTGAAATGGAAACACGGGTCAAAGATTTAGTTTCCCGTATGACGCTGGAAGAGAAAATCGGCCAGATGTACAACGATGCACCAGCAATCGAACGCCTCAACGTTCCCGCTTACGATTACTGGAACGAGGCTCTGCATGGTGTTGCGCGGGCTGGGAAGGCAACCGTTTTTCCACAGGCAATTGGCCTTGCTGCTATGTGGGATGACGAAATGCTTTATTCTGTCGCCACCGCAATTTCTGATGAAGCGCGTGCCAAATATCATTTTTATCAGCGCGAAAATATTCGGTATCGCTACACCGGGCTGACATTCTGGTCACCCAACATAAATATTTTTCGTGACCCCCGCTGGGGTCGTGGTCAGGAGACTTACGGCGAAGATCCCTTCCTGACCGGTGAGTTGGGTGTAGCCTTTATTGACGGCTTGCAGGGAGACAATCCTGACTATCTGAAAACAGCAGCTACAGCAAAACATTTCGCCGTTCATAACGGCCCTGAGATCAGTCGACACTCAGATAATTACGTCGTATCCGACAAAGACCTTTACGAAACCTATCTGCCGGCATTTAAAAAGGCAGTTGTAGATGCCGATGTTGAAGCCGTAATGTGTGCCTACAATCGTGTGAATGACTTACCTGCTTGCGGTAGCGATAAGTTGCTCAAAGAAGTCCTTCGCGGTGAGTACGAATTTGATGGTCACGTTATGTCTGATTGTGGCGCGATTCGCGATTTTTACGATCCTGAGGCGCACAACGTAGTGGAAGCTCCTGCGGCAGCCGCAGCATGGGCGGTTAAAAGTGGTACCGACCTAAACTGTGGAACGGGTGCACTTAGTACGTTTGCCAATCTGGGATTTGCCGTGCAAAAAGGACTGATTGATGAATCTTTGATTGACCAGGCCGTTGAGCGGTTGTTTATGACACGTTTTAAACTCGGCATGTTTGATAATGCTAACGATACAGAATATGCCGCCATTCCTATGGAGGTTGTTGGCTCTGACTCTCACCTGAAACTGACCGAAGCTGCCTCTGCCTCGTCGCTGGTGTTGTTAAAAAATAACGGGCTGCTGCCCATGGCCCGAGATAAAAAGGTCGCCGTTATAGGCCCTAACGCTAATAACGAGGATGTGTTGTTGGGTAATTATAATGGTATTCCGATAAACCCTATCACGCCACTTCAGGGGTTAGAGGCTCACCTTGGCAAGAGCAACGTTTCCTATTCTCCGGGCAGCGCCATTATTGATGATATCTACGGCCATGCTGAGATCCTGGACAGCCGCGTACTTTTTCACAGGAAAGACGATGGCTCTATGGCAAAGGGCTTGACCGGGAAATATTACTCACTTAAACAAGGTCAAATTTCCGACTATTCAAATCTGACATTTCCGGTTCATGCCAGTGACCAGCCGAAATTAACGCGCATCGATAAGGCGTTAGACTTTTATTTTGACCGCTCACCGATAGACCAGCAAGTACTGGGAAATTTCGGCGTTATCTGGGAAGGATTTTTAAAGCCCGAACGTAATGGAACCTATCAGTTCGATAGCGATGCTGAAATTAACATTAATGGCAACACAGTCACTGGTACCATCGAACTGGAAGCCGGGAAAGCCTATCCAATTTCTATCAGTATGCAGTTTGCAGATAACAAAATAAGTAATACCTCCGCCATCACCCGAAAACAGTTTTCCGTTCGCTGGGTCAATACAACTGAAGCATTGAAACGCCAGGCAGTAGACATTGCTAATAAAGCCGATGTGATAGTTGCTGTAATGGGTATTACACCTCGCATAGAAGGTGAGGAAATGCCGGTCAAACTGGACGGTTTTAATTATGGTGACAGAACAGACATCGATTTACCCGATGAACAAAAAGCACTACTTAAGGCATTGAAAAAGACCGGTAAACCTATTGTTCTGGTTAACTTTTCCGGTAGCGCCATGGCATTGAACTGGTCGGATGAAAATCTTGATGCCATTGTTCAGGCATTTTATCCGGGAGAAGCAACAGGCAGCGCACTTGCCAAACTGCTATACGGTGATATTAATCCGTCGGGTCGGTTGCCGGTCACTTTTTACCGAAACCTTAACGGCTTTGCAGATTTCGACGATTATGCAATGGACAACCGAACTTACCGCTATTACACAGGTGATGTGCTTTACCCGTTCGGACATGGTCTGGATTACAGTGATGTGACTTACAGTAATTTAGAAGCCCCCTCGACGCTCCAGTCAGGTGAGCCTTTATCAATTACAGTCACGCTTGAAAACTCGAGTGACTTTGCGGCAGAGCAAGTCACTCAGGTGTATGTAAAAATGCCGGATGCCCCAATACGTGTTCCGCGCGTCGCATTAAAAGCATTCAGTAAAGAGCCTGTTGAAGCGGGTAGTAGCGAAACCATTACGTTAACCGTTGATGCCGATGAGCTTACTTATGTAAATGATAGTGGCGAATCTGTCGCGTACACCGGGTCATTGCATGTTTTTGTCGGCGATGGTCAGCCTGCTCATACGCCAAAAACAAAGATACAACACGCTGTTGTTAACATAGCCCGGTAAATCAGCACCAATAAAAAAGGCCAGCATGACGCTGGCCTTTAATGTTTACATAATTTGAAATTGCTTATTCAGGCAGTTCCATTACGCCATCTATTTCAATCTGGGCGCCTTTAGGCAAGGCAGCCACGCCAATGGCCGCGCGTGCTGGATACGGCTGAGTGAAATAACTACTCATAATCTCGTTCACCTTGGCAAAGTGGGACAAGTCCAGCATGTAGATATTGAGCTTCACCACATCATTCATTGACCCGCCGGCCGCTTCACATACCGCCTTTACATTTTCGAAGACCTGACGCGCCTGTTTTTCGAAATCTTCAGAAACCATTTCCATAGTCTCTGCAACCAGAGGGATCTGGCCGGATAAATACACCGTCGTACCGGCTTTTACTGCCTGGCTGTAAGTGCCAATTGCCTGTGGTGCATTGTCGGTCTGAATAATAGATTTAGACATAATCGGATCCTAATTTTTGATTTAATGCTTTAACTGACTATGGCGTGACACGCGCTGGACTTCCGGCATGGTACGGATTTTCTTCATAATTCGCGCCAGATGCACACGATTGTGTGTGGTCAGTTCAATATCAATAAAATAAATATTACTTTCTTTTTCTTCTGTCTGAAGCCCGATAATATTAGAATCGGTACCAGAGATAGTATTGGTCAGTGTTGCCAGCGTTCCCTGGTGGTTATAAAGCTCAATACGCAGCGAGGCCTTAAACTCACCCTGCGGTTTGTCATCCCACTGCATGGGCAGTACGCGCTGAGGCTCTTCACGGGATAACTTACGAATATTGTTACAGCCGGTCTGGTGAATAGTCATTCCGCGACCCGGGCTCAGTACCGCAACAATCTCATCATCAGGTATGGGGTGACAGCAGCGTGCGTAGTGTACTAATAAGCCTTCAGTACCACGAATAGCCACATTGCCTTTTTTATCCGGCAATTCTTCGCTTTGACCTAAAAGACGCCTTGCGACTATCGCACTAAGTTCATTACCCAGGCCAATGTCCACCAACAAATCGTCGAAGCTCTGGTGTTTGGTTTCTGCCACGACGCGGTCAATATCTTCACCCGGAATTTCATCCAGTTTGGCATTGCCTAACGCGTGACGTAACAAGCGATTACCCATATTCACCGCTTCCTGAGAATGCTGCTTGCGCAGATACTGGCGGATACGGGTACGCGCCCGGGCGCTGACCACAAAGTTCAGCCAGTTAGCATTTGGCTTCGCTTTCGGTGAGGTAATAATTTCTACCGTCTGACCATTTTCCAGCGGTTTACTTAAGCTGTAATTACGGCGCTCAACCCGTACACCCACACAGGTATTACCAATATCAGAATGCACCGCATAGGCAAAGTCGACAGCGGTAGCGCCAGTGGGCAATTCAATAATGCGGCCATCCGGCGTAAACACATAAATCTCATCAGGAAACAGGTCAGTTTTGACCGATTCGATAAACTCAAACGAGGAACTGGCGCTTTGCTGCAATTCCAACAAGGTTTGCATCCATTTACGTGCACGTAATTGCGCAGTGGTATCGCTGTCTCCGGGCTCCTTGTACATCCAGTGCGCCGCCACGCCCTTATCTGCCATTTGGTCCATGGCATGCGTGCGTATCTGTACTTCCACCGGAATGCCATGGGGGCCAATTAACGATGTATGCAGACTTTGATAACCGTTGGTACGCGGAATGGCGATGTAGTCTTTGAAACGGGTTTCAATGGGCTTGTACAAACTGTGAATAGCGCCGAGTGTGCGGTAGCAATTATCCACTGAATCAACCAGTACCCTGAACGCATAGATGTCCATAACCTCGTTGAACATCAATTCCTTATTGCGCATCTTTCGATAGATAGAATACAGATGTTTTTCGCGACCAATAACAATGGCTTTCATCTTGTACTCGTCAATCCGGGTATCCAGCTCCTGACGAATATTCTCAATAATTTCTTTACGGTTACCGCGCGCTTGCTTCACCGCAGATTTTAACGCCCGGTGTCGCATTGGGTACATTGCCAGAAAACCTAAATCTTCCAGCTCATTTTTTACATCATGAATACCAAGGCGGTGGGCAATGGGAGCATAAATCTCAAGCGTTTCAAGCGCAATACGACGACGCTTATCCGGACGCAACGCACCCAGCGTTCGCATATTGTGTGTGCGATCCGCCAGTTTAATGAGGATAACCCGGATGTCCTGCACCATGGCCATCATCATCTTACGGAAATTCTCAGCCTGCGCTTCCTGTTTGCTGTTGAATGCTATCTTATCGAGCTTACTGACCCCTTCCACCAGCTCGGCGACTGTGTCACCAAAAGCCTCAGCCAGGTCGGCCTTACCGAAATGCGTATCCTCGATAACATCGTGTAGCAGTGCTGCCATCAATGTTTCGTGGTCCATATGCATATCCGCCAGAATGCCAGCCACGGCTACCGGATGCGTGATATAAGGGTCGCCACTGGAGCGCATCTGACCATCGTGCGCTTCATGCGCCAGCACGAAAGCATCCTGTACCAGCTGAACACGCTCGGCCGGCAGATAATCAGAAATTTTTTGTTTTAAGCCCTCGAATAAATACACAGTATTTAACAGTTTTCCAATCTAAAGAATGAACAGACAGAATACGAGGTATTACCCTCAATGCCAATGCAAAAACGCCAGGGATCGCGACGATCACTGGCGTTTTTGACTAAAGGATTAGGCGATGTGCAGATTATTGATCTGACAGAATGTTCGCAACAGAAGAAAAATCAGCTTGTTCCTGCTGTTCCTGATCACGCATAGCATCTTGTTCCAGCGTCTCAACAGTGACCAGACCCTCTTCAATTTCACGAAGTGCGGTTACCGTAGGCTTATCATTTGCTACATCAACCATAGCTTCTTTGCCTTCTGTAGCCAGTTGGCGGGCACGACGGGCTGCAACCAGCACCAAATCGAAGCGGTTACCTACTTTATTTATCGCATCTTCTACGGTTACGCGAGCCATGAAATTCTCCGAAAAATGAATTGTGCAGTATTTAAAACGGCCGCGCAGTATAGCTTACAACCGTTCTTAGTCCTAGTGTTTTGTTCGATTTTACATCATTAAACGCTAACGATCAGCGTTTTGATCGCCCAGCAGATCTTTAATCAGATCTAAATGACGCATTTGCTGTTTGGCAGTGCGCTGTCTTTGTGCCCGTACCACCGCTTCCAGGTCGCTAAGCGCCACCGAAAAGTCATCATTTACCAGCACGTAATCGAATTCGTCATAGTGTGACATTTCTGACACCGCTTCACGCATACGTGAAGCGATAACGTCATCGCTATCCTGACCGCGGCGATTGAGACGCTCTTTAAGCACCTGCGTAGACGGCGGCAAAATAAAAACACCGCAGGCATCAGGTAAAAGTTTCTTAACCTGGCGTGCCCCCTGCCAATCGATATCCAGAAATACGTCGATACCACGGTGCAGCGTTTGTTCGATGGTGACCCGCGAGGTGCCATAGTAATTATCAAACACTTCAGCCCATTCGAAGAACACGCCCTGCTCGATCAGCTTTTCAAACTGCTCGCGACTGACAAAATGGTAATGGACACCATCTTCCTCACCCGGACGCGGCTTGCGTGTTGTATGGGATACCGATACTTCCATTGGAAAATCAGCAGCATCCTCATGCTTTTCTAGCAGCGCTTTTATAAGGCTGGATTTGCCTGCCCCGGATGGCGCAGCAAGAATAAACAAATTTCCTAATTGAGATGCCATAACTGTATTTTTGAAAATCTAATAGGGTGGTCATTTTAACCTGCAATGGTAGCATAATCATTAAATGCCGTAATGGCTATCATTGTCATGCCCGCCATACAGTCGCGCGGGCACCGTAATAACAAGGTGTAAAACAAGTATTATGTCTGATTCTTTAATTCCACATGTTGAAGTCAATACCGGTGATAACCCGCAGGCCTGCGTCATCTGGATGCATGGTCTGGGTGATTCCGGTCACGGTTTTGCGCCTATCGTTCCTGAGCTGCAACTGCCCGAATCCATGCCGGTCAAATTTCTCTTCCCGCACGCACCGGTCCGCCCTGTCAGCATCAACAACAATATGGAAATGCCGGCCTGGTACGACATCAAATCACTAGATTTTAATAGCCGTGCTGATCTTACCGGGGTGGAAGAAAGCGCACAGCAAATAAAACAGCTTTTTGATGCCCAGGTTGAAGCCGGGTTTGCGCCCGAGAAAATCGTTCTTGCAGGATTTTCCCAGGGTGGTGTTATCGCCTACCACCTGGGTCTGAGATTACCTCAGCGCATTGCAGGCATTCTGGCGTTATCCACATATATGTGTGAACCAGGTCTGATTGCTGAGCAGGCAAGCGAAGCGAATCGCGATGTGCCTATATTTGTCGCTCACGGTGAACAGGATCCGGTCGTTCCCAAAATATTGGGTGAGATGGCGGTTAAAACGCTTCAGGAAAACGGCTACGAGCCACAGTGGCATACCTATCAAATGCAGCACAACGTATGTATGGAAGAAATTCAGCACGTAAGTGAATGGCTGCAGGCACGTTTGGGCTGAACCGGCGTGCACCCGGCCCATTGGGCTGGCTTTAAACGAATACAGGAATAATCATCATGTCGGCTGAAACCCGAACAATCAGAATTGCGACCCGCAAAAGTGCATTGGCACTGTGGCAGGCAGAGTATGTTAAATCGCAGTTACTAGCGCATCACCCACAACTCACCGTCGAACTGGTTCCAATGAGTACGCAGGGTGACAAAATTCTTGATACACCGCTGGCCAAAATTGGTGGCAAGGGGCTTTTTATCAAAGAGTTAGAAATTGCCATGCTGGAAGGACGCGCTGATATCGCCGTTCATTCTATGAAGGATGTGCCGGTTGATTTTCCTGACGCCTTTGGATTGCATGCTATTTGTGTCAGAGAAAACCCATTTGACGCTTTTGTTTCCAATAATTTTAAAGAACTAGATGAGCTTCCTCAGGGTGCTATCGTCGGTACGTCCAGCCTTCGTCGCCAGTGTCAGATTCGAAAGTATCGCCCTGACCTGCAGATTCGCGACCTTCGCGGCAATGTAAACACCCGCCTGGCGAAACTAGATAACGGCGATTACGATGCCATCATTCTGGCGGCAGCCGGATTAATCCGACTGAAAATGGAAGACAGAATAACGCAGCAGTTGCCTGCTGAAATATCTTTGCCGGCAGTTGGTCAGGGTGCAGTAGGCATTGAGTGTAGAAATGATGATGCTGAACTCATCAGTCTGCTGGAGGCGTTAAACGATCCGCAAACGCATTTGCGTGTCACTGCAGAGCGCGCCATGAATACCCGTCTTGAAGGTGGCTGTCAGGTTCCGATTGGTAGTTACGCTACGTTGGATGACAAAGCACTGACCATCACCGGTATGGTCGGTAAACCCGATGGTAGCGAGCTTTTATTTGCCTCAGCCACCGGCGAGTCTCACCGGGCTGATGAATTAGGTACAGAAGTAGCCGATGCCTTACTTGCGCAGGGTGCGGGAGATATCTTAAAAGCGCTTTACGAATAGCCATGTACTTACTGACCAGGCCGGTTCCCGGCATTTATAAGAGTCAGCAGGCGTGGCAGAAGGCGCGCCTGACCGTTACCTGCCTGGGGATGGTGGATATTGTTGGTTGTGACGAGCAAATCAGTCGGCTTGAGACAGTACTGAAAGATAGTACGCCCGACATTTTAATTGTAACCAGTCAGTATGCTGCACGCGCCATGGCCAACCTGCATTTAGGTACGCCAGCGCCGCTGTGTCTGGCGGTTGGCGCGGCGACCGCAGCGGTGCTTGCTCGTGCCGGTATTGATGCGCAAAGCCCGTCTATACCTACTTCAGAAGGCCTGCTAACGCTTCCAGCGTTAAAAGATGCAAAAAATCTGCAAATCGCTATTATAAAGGGTGAAGCTGGTCGTACCACTCTATATAAGACCTTACGTAAAGCTGGCGCAATAGTGGAAGAATTTGCGGTATACCGGCGTATTATCATGAAAGCACCGGTACAAACAAACCAATGGCAATGGCCTGACGTAAAAGGCATTATTGCAACAAGTGAAGAAATGGCGAAGCAGCTATTCAGACATTATGACAGCGCATTGCTAACGTCGCTGCCCTGGCTGACGGTGAGTCCACGGGTAGCGCAGACAATTGGTGCGCTGGGCGTGTGCAACGTAGACGTTGCTCCAGGCGCTAGTGATGAGCAGTTATGCCAATGGATAAAGGAAAATTGGGAGTAAGCATGGCGGACAACGATAAAAAAGAAAATGGCCCGGATTCGACGTCTTCAACAGCGTCTCGCAGTGATAAGCCAGCAGAAAATAAAGCCTCCTCCAAGGCGTCCTCTCCAGCAAAATCAACTGACACCAGTAAATCTGAGAACAGTAAGACAGTCAGTGGTTCTGCAGCATCTTCATCAAAAACATCCGGAAAAACAACAAACACGACAAAATCTAAACCACAGTCGTCTACATCCGGCAAAAAATCTCCCTCTACCGGTGGACTCTGGTTTTTCGTTATTCTGACTTTCTTGTTAACCCTGGCCCTTGCCGGTGCAGGTTATTGGTACTGGAAACAGCGCGCAGATAACAATCAGTCGCTGATGCAATCGCAATCCGAGCAGGCTGAGCGTATCGAAGCGATGAACCGGCAAAACAGTGAGTTGCAGTCACAGCTGGCGCAACTATCTGAGTCGAAGCAGGCTCTAAATCAGGCAATCAGCGAATTGCAGAACAAAACACAAACCCTTTCACGTCAAAGCGAGCAGGCGTTGTCGCAGCTTGAGAACATGGAAGGTAAACGTCCGTCAGACTGGTTACTGGCAGAGGCGGATTATCTGGTAAGAATGGCTGGCCGCAAGGTCTGGCTGGAAAAAGACATCAAAACAGCAGTCATGCTGCTTTCAAATGCAGACCAGCGTTTGTCCGAGCTTTCCGATCCTTCAGTTTTACCTGTACGTGAGAAAATAGCCAAAGATATCCAGATGCTACGGCAGCTAAATCCTGTTTCCCGCACCTCAGTGGCGCTGGCCATCTCGGGCATGTTGTCTCAGGTGGAATCACTACCGCTTGATACATTTGAGCAACCAGATACCGATTCACAGCAGGGCGAATTGAGTGAGTCAGTAGATGACTGGCAATCAAACTTAAAGCAGGTTTGGCGCAATATCGTAGATGATTTTATTTCTGTCAGCCGAACGGAAACGCCGGTGGAACCTGTCATGAGTCAGCAAGAGCAATGGCTGAGCCGCGAGCAACTGAAATTACAGATGATGCAGGCGCAATCTGCCGCCATCGCTGGCAACAAATCTCTGTATGACCAATCTTTACAAAACGCGATGGACATTATCGTCAATAAGTACGATATGGATACAAATGCTATCGAGCAATATATGAACGCTCTTCAAAATCTGGTTGATACAGATATCAGTCAGGAGTTACCGGAGTCGCTGGAAAGTGCTGACCCATTACGCCGTTTGTTGGATAAGCGTGTGGATGATGCATTTGGTCAGGGGGCCCGCGCTCTATGAAAAAACTGATTGTATCTGTATTACTGATAGCCGTAGTACTTGCGGCAATATTAATTGCACCGCAGGTAATTGGCGAAAAAGGCTATGTGCTGATATCAATGGGCTCACTGGTCATTGAGATGACTGTGGTCAGCCTGGTGATCAGCGTACTTATCGCAATTTTGATTGCCTGGGTGGTCTGGCGTTTGATAAAGGCCATTGTGCACCTGTTTTCTGGTTCCTGGCAGTGGTTTGGCAGCTTGAGTCGTAACAAGCGGCGCAAAAACTTCTATCGCGGAATTCAGGCGTATGCGGAAGGCGATTTAGAAGCGTCGAAAAAAGCATTTCAAAATGCTTCTGACGGTGATTTTGACGGTGTCGATTTGCTCATCGCTGCACAGGTTGCCCATGAAATGGGAGAATGGGAGCGCTGCCAGACATTACTGGGCCACGCCGCTGATTACCCGCATTCTCGCGTTGCCGCTGTTTTAATGCATGCACGGCTGTTGATGCTAAGACAACAGCATGAACAAGCCCTTTCCGTACTTGGCACTCTGGATGAAAGCGAGGCTGAAAACCCGCAGGTCGTAAAAACAAAAGCCGAGTGCATGGCATCTTTAGGTCACTGGCAGCAGATACAGAATCACTTACCTCAATGGCGTCGCACATTGAAAAAGGATGCAGTGCCCCTTGCACAGCGCGCAGCAAAAGGTAAGTTTGCCGAGATTGCCAGTAAGCAAGGTGCCAACGCCCTTAAACAATACTGGGAAGAATTACCACGCAAAAAGCGTCACGATATAGCATTTCGTGCCGCCTATGTAGAGCAGCTGATTGAGCAAGGCATGCATCATGATGCTGAAAACTGTTTGGTAGAATGGCAGAGCAAAGGTCCGGAAGAGACGCTGTTACCCATGTTCCGGCGCTTGAAGATGCCAAACCCTTCAGCATCAGTGACACTACTTGAGTCATGGCTCAAGAAAGATGATAAAAATGCCACACTTTACTCAGTACTGGGCGAGCTGGCCTTTAATGCCGGTGATTATTCACTTGCTGAACGAGCCCTGATGAAAGCCGTTAAACTGCGTGAGAACGCCCATGACCTGATGTTACTGGCTGAAATCAGTGAGCGTCAGAACGACAACAGCCGGGCCCTGGCGTTCTATAAGCAAGGTGTGGCTGCTACGTCATAAATAGCGTCAGATAAAGGCTGTGAAGCTGATGTTCACGGCCTTCACAAAAATTGTTACGACTTTGGTTGATGTAAGTCGACAAAGGTCTTTATACTAATTACTCATTCTTGTCGGAGTGCTTGTTTAACAAGCTGAGACCGCTATGCGGGATCCGTTGAACCTGATCAGGCTAATACCTGCGAAGGGAACAAGGCGAGTTGCGTAATGCTTTTTCTTTTCATCCCGCCAGGGTTGTAAGGCATTACCGACGTCTTTCAACCTCCAGACAAGCATTTTTTACTATTTTCAAAAGGCAAAAATGCTATGTCAAATCGTCGTCAGCAACGTGCTGAAGCGCAATCTTTTATTAATCAGCTTAAAGGCGAAGCCTATCCCAACTCGGTAAGAATTTACGAGACCGGTTCCTCAGCGGATATCCGTGTGCCCATGCGTGAAATACAGCTCGCCAATACGCAAATTGATGAGCATACCAGCGAGCCTAATTCTCCCGTTCCGGTGTATGACACCTCGGGCCCCTATGGTGACCCGTCCTGTCCGATTGATGTTAACAATGGACTGCCTGCTTTAAGAGAAAAATGGATTGAGGCGCGTCAGGATACCGCGCCGTTATCCGGCGTATCATCTACCTACGCACAGGCTCGCGCTAAAGATATAGCACTGGATGAGCTTCGCTTTAGCCGACAACGGGCTCCCCTTGCTGCTAAAACAACGGCCGCGGTTACTCAGCTGCACTATGCTCGGCAGGGAATCGTCACGCCAGAGATGGAATTTATCGCTATCAGAGAGAATATGGGCCGCGCGCAGGTTCGTGACACCATGCTGACGCAACAACATCCGGGAGAAAGTTTCGGGGCTAACCTGCCTGAGCAAATCACCCCGGAATTTGTACGTAAAGAGGTCGCAGAAGGTCGCGCCATTATCCCGGCTAATATCAATCACCCTGAAGCAGAGCCAATGATTATAGGTCGCAATTTCCTGGTCAAGGTTAACGCCAATATCGGCAACTCCGCGGTTACCTCATCTATTGAAGAAGAAGTAGAAAAGCTGGTGTGGGCCACGCGCTGGGGTGCCGACACCATTATGGATTTATCCACCGGCCGCAATATTCATGAAACCCGGGAATGGCTGCTTCGCAACAGCCCCGTTCCACTGGGTACAGTACCCATTTATCAGGCGTTGGAAAAAGTTGGCGGCGTTGCCGAAGATCTGGACTGGGAGATATTTCGTGACACCCTGATAGAACAGGCTGAGCAGGGGGTTGACTATTTCACTATTCACGCCGGTGTTCGCTTACCCTTCGTTCCCATGACCGCTAATCGCGTCACCGGCATTGTCTCTCGCGGTGGCGCTATCATGGCTAAGTGGTGCTTGAGTCATCATAAAGAAAGCTTTCTGTATGAGCATTTTGATGAAATTTGTCAGATTTGCGCCCGCTATGACGTTTCTTTATCACTTGGCGATGGCTTGCGGCCAGGATCGGTGGCCGATGCCAATGATGAAGCGCAGTTTGCCGAGCTGCGCACCCTGGGCGCACTGACCAAAATCGCCTGGGACCATGACGTTCAGGTTATGATCGAGGGGCCGGGACATGTGCCCATGCACATGATCAAAGAGAACATGGAAGAGCAGCTTACCCACTGCCACGGCGCGCCTTTCTATACACTTGGCCCGCTTACCACTGACATTGCGCCGGGCTATGATCACATTACGTCGGGCATTGGTGCAGCTATGATTGGATGGTACGGCTGCGCGATGCTTTGCTACGTTACTCCGAAAGAGCATCTTGGCCTGCCCAATAAAGAAGATGTTAAACAAGGATTAATCACCTACAAAATTGCTGCTCACGCAGGCGATCTGGCGAAAGGCCATCCCGGCGCACAAATTCGCGACAATGCTATGTCTAAAGCCCGGTTTGAGTTTCGCTGGGAAGACCAGTTCAATCTGGCACTCGACCCGCACACCGCTCGCGCCTATCACGACGAAACACTGCCTCAGGCATCCAATAAGGTCGCCCACTTTTGCTCAATGTGCGGGCCCAAGTTTTGTTCAATGAAGATATCTCAGGAAGTGCGCGATAGTGCGCAGGCCCGGGAGGGTATGCAGGCAATGGCTGAAAAATTTAATGAGCAGGGTGCAAAATTATACGTTGATGCCAGCGAGGTAAGTTAAGTGAGCAGCACCACACCAATTATCTGGTGCATTGGTGGTCTGGATACCAGTGGCGGGGCGGGCATAGCCCGCGATGCTGCCACTGCCAGTGCGCTTAATTGCCACGCGGTTACGGTTGTGACCACAATCAGTGCCCAGTCAAATACCCATGCTCATAGCGCGATATCACTGACGCAGCATGTGGATGTACAGTTGCAGGCCATCGCCTCTCACTACCCTGCCGCTGTAAAAATTGGCGCTGTCAGCAATGAAATAATACCGGCGCTTATCAACAGGCTCAGTGTGCTTAAACAGCAACCGGGCTATGTGCCGGTTGTCTGGGACCCGGTGTTACGCAGTTCAGCAGGCGCTTCATTGAGTGAGCTAAGTGAGCAGTCTGTTAAACAACTTCTCACTGTTGTCGACGTTGTGACGCCTAACTATGAGGAAATGAAGACGCTCACACAACAAACTGATGCCCGAGTGGCGGCTGACTGGTTTCTGACACAGGGAACTGAAGCCGTGGTTTTTAAAGGCGGCCACCAGACTGATGACGAGGCTACCGATCAACTGTTTACCCAAAACCTTCAGTGGAATTTCTCCAGTCGGCGGGTTTCAGGCGCATTGCGCGGTACAGGCTGTATGTTCGCAACAGCTATAGCATGCTTTATGGCTCAGGATTATATTTGTGAGGATGCCGTTTGTCTGGCGAAAGCGCTCATCAATAAGGCCTTTAAAAGTAACCGCCATATTGATGCTGGTTCGGCCGTCGCAGGCTCACTTAGCTGGCCGGATAGTAATAATGATTATCCGGCGGTAACCCAACCCGGGCATGACATCCCTGATGCAGCTTTTGCACCATTAACACATAAAAAGCCGGGACTGTATCCGGTGGTAAGTTCCTGTGAATGGCTCGAGCTGGTTTTGAGGGCCGGTGTCCATATTGCGCAGCTTCGCATTAAAGATGGAGCGACACCTGAATTACATAAACAAATCAGGCAGGCGATTGCTCTTGGAAAGCAATATAACGCGCAGGTATTTATTAATGACCACTGGCAACTGGCCATCGAGTTTGGTGCGTTTGGCGTACATCTGGGTCAGGAAGACCTCGCAGATGCCGATTTACATGCTATTGCTCGCGCCGGCCTACGATTGGGTATATCTACGCATGGGTACGCGGAGGTGTGTCGTGCCCTGGCATTGTCGCCTTCGTATGTTGCCCTGGGCCATGTATTTGCTACGCAAACGAAGATGATGCCATCTGTCCCTCAGGGAGTTAAAAGGCTGGCTCGCTACCGTCAGCTTTGTGGCGACATCCCCAGTGTCGCCATCGGCGGTATTGGCCCTGCGCAGGTTGAAAAAGTCTGGGCTACCGGAGTCAGTAGCGTAGCCATGGTTAGCGCTATTACTGACTCACCTGAGCCATCGCAGACCATTGTGGAAATTCAGCATTTGCTGGGCCAGCAGGGAGCAGAAAATGACTGATCCACAATGGTACTCACGCTACAGCCGTCAGCTTCTGGTGGAAGATTTTGACGAAACCCACCAGCAAAAGCTTGAGCAGGCCAGTGTGGCAGTTATTGGTATGGGAGGACTTGGCTGTGCGGCGGCGATGCAACTTGCAGCATGCGGTACCGGAACACTCAGTCTAATCGACCCTGATAGCGTGGACTTGAGCAATCTTCCACGTCAGCATCTCTATGGTGAAAAAGACATCGGGAAAGCTAAAGTGCACTGCGCCCGCGCCAGACTCAAAGACAATAACGCACGATGCGATATCGATATTTTTGAGAATTGTGCCGAGCATGAGAATGTAAAACCGGTACTTGAACGGTCAGACCTGATACTGGATTGCACCGATAACGTTCAGGCAAGAATGTACATCAGTTCCCAGGCACGCCTTTTAGAAAAACCACTGGTAAGCGCCGCCGCTACCGGTTTGCAGGCCCATGTGATTGCGTTTCACTGGCAACAGGATGCCTGCTGCTATGGATGCCTGCACGCCCTGGACGCCACGCCGCAATCATCGTGTTTATCGCACGGCATTCTGGGACCCGTAGTGGCGATTGCCGGCCTCTATCAGGCGTTGATAGCGATAAATTATCTCACGCATCGCCACCCCATTGCCTGGGGCTCGCTGATGCAGTTCTGCGGTCGTACGCTGACCTGGAAACAGCTGCATTTAGCACAGGCTCCAGATTGCCCGGTCTGTCAGGAGTAAATCATGAATATTACGATTAACGATGCATCTTATACATTTTCAGCCCCTCAAAGCCTGGATGCTATTCCACAGGCTTTATCCTTACCGGCGGAAGAACTGGCGCTGGCGGTTAACCAGCATATTATTTATCGCAGTCAATGGGCCGATACCCTTCTTAAGGACGGCGACCACATTGACGCTTTTACTGTTGTAGCCGGAGGCTAGCCAGTGCTTACCATTCACGATAAAACATTCTCATCACGATTATTTACCGGCACCGGCAAGTTTTCATCCCCCGAACTCATGCAGCAAGCCATCTCTGCCAGCGGCAGCGAACTGGTCACCGTAGCAATGAAGCGGGTCAGAGACAATGAACGGGCAGACCCTACCCTGGCCGCACTTAGTGAACTGAATATCACCTTGCTCCCCAACACCTCAGGGGCGCGTAACGCACAAGAAGCGGTATACGCAGCACAGGTTGGCCGGGCGTTACTTGATACTAACTGGGTAAAGCTGGAAATTCATCCGGACCAGCGCTATTTGCTGCCCGACCCGACTGAGACGCTCAGGGCTGCGGAACAACTGGTGGCAGACGGATTTATTGTGCTGCCCTACTGCAGCGCCGACCCCGTATTATGCAAGAGACTGGAGGAGGCGGGATGTCCGGCGGTCATGCCGTTAGGCGCGCCCATTGGGTCTAACCAGGGTTTACTCACCGCCCCCTTTTTAGACATTATCGTTGAGCAGGCCAGTGTTCCGGTGATTGTTGATGCAGGCATCGGAAAGCCCAGCGAAGCAATGGCCGCGATGGAAATGGGCGTTGATGCCGTACTGGTCAACAGTGCGATTGCCAGTGCGCAGGCCCCTGTCGTGATGGCTCAGGCATTTGCTCAGGCTGTTGCAACCGGGCGGGCGGCCTTTGAGGCCGGTCTGGGCAGTGTGACCCAAAAGGCAAACTCATCAAGTCCACTCACCGGCTTTTTGGATGCACTATGACCCCCGTTGCAGATAAATTAAGAGAGGCTGACTGGGATGAAATCAGTTTATCTATTCCAGCCACAACGCCTCACAGGGTAGAGCAGGCCCTGGCGGCGCAACAACCTGACATCAACGATTTTATGGCACTGGTCTCACCTGCCGCAGAATCCTACCTTGAGGCGATGGCAGCAAAGGCTCAGGTAATTACCCGGCGGCATTTTGGCAACACTATCTCTATGTTTGTGCCGCTTTATCTGTCAAACCTGTGTGCTAACGAATGTACCTATTGCGGGTTCACCATGAGTAACCGCATTCGACGCAAAACGCTGTCGATGGAAGAGATCGCCCTCGAAGCCATAGCCATCAGAAAAATGGGCTTTCGTCACCTGCTTTTGGTAACCGGCGAACATGAAACTAAAGTAGGTATGCCCTACTTTCTGGAAGCTCTGGCAGTGTTACGTCGCTACTTTGACTATCTGATGATCGAAGTTCAGCCCCTTCACACTCATGAATATCAGCAGTTGCAACAGGCTGGGATAGACGGCGTACTTGTCTATCAGGAAACCTATCATCGTCGCCAATACAGCCAGTATCATCTGCGAGGTAACAAAAAGAACTTTGACTGGCGACTGGAAACCAGCGACCGGCTTGGCCAGGCTAAGATGCAAAAGATCGGTGTGGGCGCGCTTCTGGGCCTGGCAGACTGGCGTACCGACAGCACATTTGCTGCGATGCATACTTCATTAATACACAAATATTACTGGCGCTCGCGATGCTCTGTCGCGTTCCCGCGTTTGCGCCCCTGTGAGGGAAGCACGCCATCTGCATCAATGATTAGCGACAAACAGTTAGTACAATTGATTTGCGCTCACAGAATTATGCATCCGCAAGCCGAGCTGTCACTTTCCACCCGGGAGTCTGCCTACTTTCGCGATAATGTGGCCAGTCTGGGTGTCACAAGTATGTCTGCGGCCTCCCAAACTCAGCCCGGCGGCTATAGCGCGCAGACAGAACACCTTAATCAGTTTGATACAGAAGACCACCGGTCGGCATCGCAGGTCGCTGCAGCGCTTAGCCAACAGGGCCTTGAGCCCGTCTGGCAGGATTGGTTACCCGGTTTTCGTGGTTGACCTGACGGTATCACTGGCTGATTATAGCTGTAGGCAAATTGTTCGGAGTCATGATGAGCTGGTCAGTTGAAACATACTACGCATTTACCCGAAAGGGCGCGGGGGGAAATCCCGCCGGTGTTTGTTTGTGTGATACTTTTCCCGACGATGCCACTATGCTGGCTATAGCCAAACGGATGGGCTTTTCTGAAACAGTTTTCGCCACCCGGTATGCCGAAGGTTTCAGGGTCAGGTATTTTTCGCCTGCGGCAGAGGTTGCATTTTGCGGGCATGCGACCCTGGCGCTGGGCAAAGCGCTGGCTAAAAAGTATGGTGATGGTGACTTTTTGCTGCAACTAAACCATGCCCGAATTGATGTCAGCTGTACCGACGCCACGGCTACGTTGTCCAGCCCACCGGCTTCATCCCGTCCGTTAACTCAAGACATCCTTGAACGCTATCTGGCAATTTGTCATTTGTCGGACAACGCGCTGGCTGCATCATTACCTGCTGGCCTGGCATTCGCGGGTAATCTTCATCTTGTGTTGCCGCTACAGTCCCGCAGTGACGTAGACGAGGTATCTTACGATTTTGATGCGGCAAAGACGCAAATGCTTACAGACAATATCCTTACGCTTGTGCCGCTTCATATCACCGGTAATGAAATCTACATGAGAAATCTGTTTGCTGCCGGTGATGTTTATGAAGATCCTGCTACCGGAGCAGCCGCTGCGGCAATAGGCGGATACCTGCGGGATAACCAGGCGCTGAATTATGACGAAAGTCTCAACGCAACACTGCACTTCATGCAAGGCGATGTAATGGGTCAACCGTGCTCACTGGCTGCTTTACTCTCGTCTGAACCCGATACACCGGTACGGGTAAGTGGCGAGGTGGCAGGCCCGATAAGTTCGCCGGTTCTAATCTAAATATTATTTAATTCGGTAGCTATCTGTATACATTTTAAAAGCGACAGGTACTTTCTGTCATAACAGGTACAGGTAGCCACCGAACATGATTGAAGCCAGAATTTACCTCTATATTATTTTCGGCGTAGCGATTGTCGCAGCAGTAGCGCTTGAAAACCGTCTTCGTAACAATCTGATCCCCTTTCCTTTGGTTTATGTTCTTCTGGGTTGGGGGATGTTCAGCCTGCCCATCGGCTTGCCATCTGTCGACTTTCTGAATAATGAAGCGCACTCACTATTTGGCGAGTATCTGACAGAGTTTTTGGTTATTGCGTCATTAAGTGCTGCCGGTACCGCCATAGACAGACCATTTTCTTTACGCTGCTGGAACCAGGTCTGGCCCCTACTACTAGTCACTATGCCGCTAAGCATTATTATGGTGGCGTTATTTGGCTGGTACGGGATGGGGCTGACGGCCGCTTCAGCTATTTTACTGGGAGCGGTGTTAAGCCCGACCGATCCGGTGCTCGCCGGCTCGGTACAGGTTGGCCCGCCCGGCGAAACCAATCGAAACGATATTCGTTTCAGCCTGACTGTTGAGGCAGGCGCTAACGATGGCCTGGCATTTCCGTTTGTGCATCTGGCAGTTGCAGCCATCGGTATGGCATCCCTGGGCGACTGGACAATACAATGGGCGCTGGAAGATGTGCTGTGGCGCGTAGGTGCCGGGCTGGCAGCGGGCTATATCTTTGGTAAATTTGGCGCCTGGTATTTATTCACTTATCTGGCAAAACAGGAAGACGAAACCAGTGCGCAAAATCACCCGCTTTCCTATAGCAGTGAAGGTGTAGTGACCCTCGGAGCTCTGCTTTGCTCTTACGGTATTGCCGAAGCTATTCATGGCTATGGCTTTCTCGCCGTTTTTGTCGGTGCCGTCACTACAAAGCAGGCCCAGCCTGAACACGGTTACCATACCAAAGCCCATTCATTTATGGAGCAAATCGAGCGCGTGCTTCTGGTAATTATTCTGCTCATTCTTGGTGCATTCGTGGCACGAGGAGCGCTGGATCATCTTACATGGCAAGGGGCGTTACTGGGTGTCCTCATCGTGTTTTTATTCCGCCCGCTGGCTGGCATGATTGGCCAGGCCAGGTGCGACTTTCCCACTTTCGGAAGGCTGACAATCGCATTTATGGGTGTCCGTGGTATCGGGTCGCTCTATTATCTGTTATATGGTCAGAATCACGGCCATTTTGGTGATATTTCTGCTATCTGGTCTGCCGTCATGTTCACGGTGCTGCTATCAATTGTGGTGCATGGTGTCGCCGCGCCACTTCTAATGGCGAAAGCAGAAAGAAAGGCCGCACACACATACAGAGAAAAGGCTTTTGTTGAAGGCGTGAAGGGTGATTAGCGCAGTCAGTAACAGGGGGATGGCACGCTTTTTCAGATTAGCTTTTCTGATGCGAAAAATATAAAAATTTGCGTTGTATTATCTCAGCTTCGACTCTACAATCCGCCTGAATTTTAACCACTTCGCCAGCGTGGCGACCATCACCAAAGCAGAATTATACGTGGATACCCTTGAGTTCATTCAGATACGAAAATTTATCGTTAAGCTGGGCAAAATGCTACATAAGTACGGAACGCCGGCCTTTCGACTCGAAGCGTATCTCACCGAAGTTGCAACTTACCTGGGTGTACGTTCTGCGTTTATATCAACACCTACTTCGCTGACATTTGTACTATGGTCTGATCGCCACGAGGACGAATACAATTCAGCTGCGCGCCTGCAACCCGGCGAGCTGGATTTAAACGCACTGTCACGCACGGATGAGCTTGCCATTGCCTTGCTTTCCGGTGAACTGTCGCTTAGCGAAGCAGATAAAAAGCTGGATGAAATTGATGCCATGCCCAGTCCGTATGGCAAGCTGGTAACCTTTTGCGCATTTGGTCTGGCAACCAGTGCCTTTGCCATGCTGATGGGCGCCAGCGTATCAGAGATTGCCTGGTCCGGTATCCTTGGCTTGCTAACGTATATCTGGTGTTTATGGGCAACCCGTTCCAAACGGGTAAATCTGATGCTGGAACCTGTCACCGCTTTTGTTTCCGGCCTGGCTACCAGTGCCATCGGTAGCTATCTGGACCCGGGGATTAATATTCCGCTGATTGTGCTTTCTTCCGTCATTATTCTGGTACCGGGCCTGGCGCTGACGATGGGTTTAGCAGAGCTGGCCTCCCGTAATATGGTATCGGGCACCGCGCGGGTTATGGATGCACTTATGCAGTTATTTAAGCTGTACTTTGGTGCATTTCTGGGGGTTGCCAGTGGCTTTGCATTGTTTGGTGCTAATAACTATGAACCGGCCCCGTCGCTTCCCTACTGGGCTACCTGGCTATCTGTATTACTGCTGTGTATCGCGTTGATTGCAATTTTTCGCACCCGCCCAAAACATATCATCTGGGGCATACTTGCGTCTTTTGTGGCATATGGCGTGACCGTGGGCAGTTCACAGTTCATGGACCAGAATGTGGCGACCTTTGTCGGCGCATTTGCACTGGGTGTCTTTTCAAACGTATTTACACGCTTTGCCAACCAGCCTGCGACCATCGTCAGTATGCATGGTCTGATTGTATTGGTGCCCGGCTCTAAAACGTATATCGGCCTGAATTCATTCATTTCCGGTCAGAATTTTGTTCAGGCCGATCACATCGGTCAGGATGTGTTTTTAATTTTTATGTCTCTGGTAGCAGGGCTAATTTTTGCCAACGTCGTGATGCCGACAAAAAAAGCCCTGTAATTAGCTCAATAGCTTTATCAGTGCTTTACCCAGGCGAACATTCAATGCCCCTGCCGCGACGGCCTCGGCAGAGTTTTCGACAAAACGTGCGGTCAGCGATCCACTGATTTGATTTGCGATTTCATCGCTGGCCAGGTCGAAAATACTTTGGGCAGCTAAATTTTGCGCCAAAATGGTCATCAAACGCCAGTTTCCTGTGGTAGCTGGCCGTAGTCCGTAGACCTGAGCCACCCTGCGTACCATTCGCAAACTTATCCACAAAATAGCCAGAGTCTGAATAAGGTGGTTCGGGCTGACAAACGCCAGGCTTCCACTAACCATCGATTCTCTTCGCACAACATCACGTGCTCTGGCCGCTACAGGCTCATCCACTACCCGCTCATAAAGCCTGACAGTCTCCTTCGCACTCATATCGTCTTGAACACTGTGCAGGTACTGGCGAAAGCGATGTGCCGCAAAGCTTTCTTCGGAAAACGTTGCAGCGTGTTTTTTTAACGCTTTAACCGCTTCTTCGTGAGAGGATTTTGCCAGCTCGGTCAGGTCAGGCGTTCGATGCAGGTATTTATTGACTGCGCGGTAGCCACGGATCTCGCGAGTGACCAACCATAACAGACAGCCACAAAATGCTGTGAGCAATGTCGCCAGCACAATACTCAAAACCGGAGACTCGGCATAGGCACTTTGCAGATACCAGATGGCATCAACGATGCTAAAAGCGAACAATGCCAACAGCCCCAATAGCAATGTCATCGTAAATAGCGACAACCGCCCACCCTTAGCATCCGGTTGCCATTCCTGAGCAGCAAATTTTTCAGGCATCGCATGTGTAGGCGGTGCTTCATCGACTTCGCGCTGCTGAATCTTCGCGCGATACGGGGATACAGAGTCACTCATGACTATCTCCTAATAAAAACTGTAATAACCGGTCTAGTCCCCGGCCACTGAGTATTCTGGGCAGGTAATCATCCGGTACACTGGCAGGCAGCACCGGAAAATGCTCCTGCGAGGACATTGCCGACAGGCTTTCGGGCAGCGGTTCAAATTCAGCCTCGATGTACTGACCGGCTTTTCCACGATATCGCAGGCTACTTGGCGTACTACCCGGATCAGTGGCCTGCAGCGCGCTGACCAGAAAATGTTCGAAGTGAACCGGCTTATCCTTGATTTTTGCTACCGCCCCTTCCGTTATCTGTTTAAGCAGCACCAATAAGTCGTCATGGTATACAGGCGGCAGTAAGTCTGACTTTGCCGCCACAAAAGCAACCTTACTGATAGCCTGCTGGCGCAAAATATTACGGCTGAACCACCCACTTTCACCATACGAAAAAACTTCGGCCAAATAGCTCAGGGTTTCTTTTAGCTGATACAAATGCTGTTTGCTGTGATTCAGTCCCTCGAACAAATCAATCAGGATAATTTGTTTATCAGCCTGTCGAAATGTTCGGCTTTTCAGCGGCGCCAGCCACTGCTTCTGAAAATAACGGTAGTTTTTATCAAACAGCTTTGTCCATGGGTGGGTTACATCACTACTGACACTTGATGGTAGCGGCGTAAATCCATGCGTGCGCCAGTCAAAGCCGGTATCCCCCAATAAAAAGCTACCTGGTTGCAACAAAGTAATTCCGTTTTGCTTTGCATAGAGCAGGTAGTTTCGGTACTGCTCAACCAACATCTCAACGCGCTCAGGCTCTGGGGGCTGATCAAAGTCAAACTCTGCCACAACATCATGCCACTGCTCTGCATAATCACGCTGCGGTCTGTTCATTTGCTGAGCCCATGCCGAGTCGGACCATTGCGTAAATGGTTTTGTTAGCATGGGTAAATCCGTTAGCCACTCGCCCGGATAATCAATAAACTCAAACACCACATCTGTATAGGGAAGTAAGTGCTTCTTAACACCACTGGTCTCACGCAGTCTAACCAGCACTTTAAATCCATACACATCTTCTGTCGGACTTGGCCACGCTTTTTTGCCTAAGGCTTCGATATGTTGTTCCACGGGAAACATCTCAAAGCCATCTATCGGCTCTATCCACATGTGTTCGACTAATTCTGCAGGCAGATATTCCAATAAAGGCAGGCACTGATAACCGCCTTCACTGCGGTATTTGAGCATCGTCATCAGACTGGTGAAAAGTGTCGACTTACCACTGCGGCTCAACCCGGTAATTGTGAAGCGGTGATGCTCTTTTAAAAACCAGTCAGCCCAGTGATTGTTTTTTGCCGGATTAAACCATTGCGTAATCAATACTGCTCCTTTTTCCTACTGCCTGTTATTAATGTGCCTGCGATAAAAACAGTTTCAATACATTTTTATACTTTGTTACATCATTTCCGGTATGTTTACGTATGCACTCATCAAGAGCTTTCGCATTATGCTTTTGATTTTATAGGAAAAGTGATGGCTACTACCCACGTTTGCTTACTTAATGATAGCGCTACGTCTGTACTGACACCGGTTATCGACCCTTCTATACCCAGTGACTCACTGATTATCGCCGGCACCAGCGATTATGAAAATAACGCACAGCAGCTTATACGGCTGGCAAAAACCCGCGGGTTTGAAGCCAGTTTTTTTTGTCTACCCGATACGGTGAAAACGGCGAAAATTAAAGATGCCTTTCTTGAGCTCTTTTCACAGATTTGCGAATCGGAGGATGGTGAAGTATGGCTGAATGCCTCAGCGGGAGACAGATACCATGTACTGGCCGCATTTGAGGTTGCGCGTGCTTATGACTGCCCGGTTTTCGTCGTTGAGCCTGCGCAGGATGAGTTGTACTGGTTACATCCGGAAGATCAGGCACCAACGCCTATTGATGATCGCCTCAAATTGCATGAATACTTCACCCTTTTCGAAACCACCCTTTCCCAAGAGGATAACAGGCACGGAGTAAGTAAAACTGTCAGAGAGCTCGGAGAAAGCTGGGCAAATGATATTGAAGAGTGCGCACAGGCTCTGAGAGCGCTAAATTATCTGGCCTCAAAAGCTTCCGATGCATTACGGGTACAAATGGAGGACAGGCATCGTAACGACTCAGTTTTGTCCAGCATGCTGTGGGAGCTCGATGCGCTCGGGTATGTGAAGGTGGAGGATAACACGCTAATTTTTACCAGTGAAAAAGCCCGTTTTTTCTGTAACGGCGGCTGGCTTGAAGAACACACATTTGCCGTTCTTAAGGGAATAACCGGACAGGTTACAAGTATTCAGGATACCGCCCATAGCGCAAAAATCACCCGAAAAATTAACGGTAAAACACTTAGTAACGAGCTTGATGTGGTAGCCCTGGCTAACAATAAATTGCACATTATCGAATGCAAAACGCAATATATGGAGGCACTGCGCAGTACCAATACATTGTATAAACTGGACTCCCTCAATGAACTATTGGGTGGCCTGGAAGGGCGTGCTGCACTGGTTACCTATTTCGATGTCTCTCCCTCTGCAAGATTAAGAGCCACTGAACTGGGTATCCGTGTTTTTGGTTCGCAGGAGATCCCCCGACTGAAGCACCATTTGGCTAACTGGCTCGAACAGGCGTAGTTTGAATAAGCCTGGTAAAAAGGCCGACTTCCTGTTGAATACAAAAATCTGCTAAGGTGAATGCCGGATAAAAATTTACGCTCGCCCTGTTAGCCAATGATAAAAAAAACGTTACTAACACTTGCTGCGCTGCTTACGGCAGTTATTGCGGTTGTTCTGATTCGCGGGGCGTTGTTTACGCCTTCTCAAAATGTTTATCGGTCGGCAGGTTCTGGAGACTATGCTTTGCCTTCTGCTGAACAGGTTGCTGAACACCTGTCTCAAAGCATCCGCTTTAAAACCTTGTCTGAACAATCAGCGCCTACTGACACCCAGGCATTTTCAGCTTTCAGAAAATGGCTGGCTGATACCTATCCCACTGCGCATGAGACGCTTAGCCTGCACACTATCAATACACACACATTACTTTTTCACTGGCGCGGTAGCGATGCGCAAAAACAACCAGTCCTTCTGTCGGCTCACTACGATGTGGTACCCGTCGACCCGACTACTGTAAGTAAATGGGCTCACCCGCCTTTCGCCGGCCATATTGACGAACAAAGCCGAATCTGGGGACGTGGTGCGCTGGATGATAAAAGTGCGGTCATCGCCCTTATGGAAGCGGTAGAGGCTGCCGTCCGTCAGCAATTTACACCAAAATCTGATATCTATATCGCGTTTACCCATGATGAGGAACTTGGTGGTAATGCGGGGGCTAAAGCAGTAACCGAATGGTTTCGCGATAATAATATAACCCCGGCGTGGTCGCTTGATGAAGGCTCATTCGTGCTGGATGGCTTAGTACCGGGTCTGGAAAAACCCATAGCCAGTATCAATGTTGCCGAAAAAGGTTTTCTGACAATCAGACTCAGTGCAGCCGGCGCAGGGGGACATAGCTCAATGCCTCCGGAACAAACTGCCGTTACCCGCATATCCAGAGCGGTCGTCGCAATTCAGGACGCGCCAGTGCCGGGCGGGCTAAGCGGTGTTACCGGCGAAATGTATTCTGGTATTGCCCGGCATATGTCGTTTGATAAGCGAGTCCTGTTTGCAAACAGCTGGTTATTTCGTCCGGTCATCGAACAGGTGGTAGGCCGGTCGCCCAGCGGAAATGCCATGCTCAGAACCACAACAGCGCCAACCATGATGAGCGGCAGTATCAAAGCCAATGTGTTGCCGGAAGTTGCTACAGCAACCATCAATTTCAGGGTTCATCCACGAGATAGCATTGAAGATATCGTTATTTGGGTGAAGCAAGCTATTGATGATGACGAAATAAAGATAGAGGTAACTGAATCATTCCCCGCGTCTTCTGTTTCACCATCTGATAATCAGGCTTTCGGCTTACTTTCAGGTTCCGCGCGCCATGTATATCCTGATGCCGTTATTACCCCTGGTCTGACTGTGGCGGCGACCGACAGTCATCATTATGCCACCCTGACCCAAGCCTACCGGTTTAATCCAATGATCATCTCAGATAAAGACCTGGATGGCTTTCACGGCACCAACGAGCATATCACCACTGAAAATATGATGAATGCAGTGACCTTTTATAGTCACCTTTTCAGGCAGCTTTGATAGCTGCCTCTGAATGGGTTCGAGTCTGTAATATCAGATGGAAGCAGTATCCCAGTGTCAGGCTCATAATCAGCATTTCACCCCCATCCTCAACCATGGCAAAAAATGTGTAACCCCATGGAATCATTATATGAACCATATCGATGACAATACCGAAGAATGCGATAGCAGCAACCAGTGCTATCAGCCTGTGTGTAACCTGTTTGGCATAATTTGCTGCGTTTAAATAAGCCACTGCAAGGAAACTAAACAGGAATGCGCCAGCAATAGCGGTTACCAGTAGCTCGCCAAAATCCTGCGCGCGCAATCTGAGCGCCGGTTGGATATCGAAATTAGCCACCAGGTAGCGCCCCACCGTTTCGTGAATCTGTAACGAGTCATCTAAGAGCATGTAGCCGAATATAAAAATCCACGCTAAGAGCACTGCCGCTTTGTAGCGCATAAACAGTATCGCTAATAAACAAATGATCCAGAAAATTTTCAAATACTGAAATACTTCAGCGTAGCCACGATCCCGGGTCATCGAAAAATGAGGGTGAGATACCAGGTCCAGTTTAAAAGCCAGATGAATAACCATAAAGCCTACATCCGATAACGCCATTAAGACGATAATCACAGTTACCGGAAATCCTAAGCGCCAGTTGGGAAAGATCATGCAAATCCTATTGCTTTATAATTATCATACTGTAATAAAAATATAATTACTTTGTCACAATTAAGATCAGTGACTTTTCACCTCTGTATTCTTTTCGCGCACCATTTTAGCGGTCCGCTGAAAGGTCAAATCAAGCCGGTCGAAAATACCTTCAATAAGCGTAAGGTGGGCAGGCCCGTTAGCATCCTGCCGGACCTGAGATAAAACGGAATCGCACATTTGTCTGAAACGTTCAGTTGTCTCGCCTTTGGCTGCTTCAATGAATGTATCGGCCAGAACGTATTGCCAATGCTTCAGAATGACCGATAAGTCTTTGTCTGTAACGGTCTGTACCAGGTTACGCACGCGAATAGAGGTATGACCGAGATTCAGGCCTGTCAGGCCCAGGTCGGTAATAACACGGGCATCGCTGGCCGCTTCCTTATCGTAACTGGTAAGTCTGAGTAACCGGTCTCCCATTCTGGCGTTGTACCAGTGCGCTGGTGCTTCCTGCTCAATCAGGCGCTGAAGATCACGCCGGGTTGCATGTAATAGCCGTCTCTGCATGGTTTGCACACCCGGTCCGGTAATCAGGCGGAAAATCCAGTACAACAAACTAACCCCGACAACAATGGCGATTGCTGCACTAAGTGTATAGTCGACCGAGAGCGGTCGGGTCATATCATTTGCCGGCTGCACCAGCAGAGTGAACGGAATGCAGAACCCAAGCCCATAGGGTAGTGTTGAACGTTGGGATATTGCCATTAGCCCAAGGAAATAGGGCGCACTGAGTACTAATATGAGCAAGCCGTAATCGCCGCTGCTCTGCGCCAGTAAATTCAGGGCGTAGAAGATAGCAACGGGTATCGCAACGGCTACACCCATCAACATACGTTTGAGCGCTTGTTTCACGACAGCGGGAGGCATTCGTGCGAACATAATCGAGAAAATAACCGGCATAATCATTACCATTATGGCAGCCGGCGACCCGGTATAAAGCCACAGTAACGCGCCGCAGTTAAACACTAAAAATGTTCGCAGGCCGGTAGCCAGACCAATGAGTGGATCGCGGTAAGGCAGGTGCTCTGGTGCTTTAAGTACTGAGGCATGCCCCTTTATCAGCGTATTATTAGCGCGCAGAATAAGTACCATTTCAGAGAGCATTTCATGCGCTGTTTTAAGCAGCCTTGCCTCAAGTGGGGTTACAGTTTCGGTCTGTTTGGAAATTTTTAAAAGCTTACGGCGCTGTGCCTGCGCCAGTTCGTAGCAGGTTTGATAGTCAGACGTTTCGGCTATTTTCTTTAGATCGCTGCGTAAAACATCTAACAGCTCCTTCAGCGTGCCCGACAAAACTTCCGGATGGTTGCGCTGTAACCTGCCAAAAATCTGAATTACAGCAACTACTGACAGGGTTTTGTTGCAAATAACACTTGCAGCCCGCGCCCTGCCCGGCCCCTGCGGCCCTTCGTATGCCACCGCACTGGAATCATCATTGAGCGCTGCCAGTGACTCCAGAATTTCATCAATGCACTGATGCCGGTCTTCATGCGAGCCTTCGGGGTCAA
This sequence comes from Salinimonas iocasae, assembly GCF_006228385.1. Taxonomy (GTDB): domain Bacteria; phylum Pseudomonadota; class Gammaproteobacteria; order Enterobacterales; family Alteromonadaceae; genus Alteromonas; species Alteromonas iocasae. The sequence goes on along the minus strand of NZ_CP039852.1, from coordinate 134,375 downwards.
GTTCCAGATTGACGTAATGCAGTGTGCGGTTGATAACCGTTTTTGCCTGCATTCGTAAAGATGTTTTAAGGCGCTTGGGAAAGACCAGCAGGCTAATGGTCATCGCACACAGTGCACCGACGATGATTTCGGTAATCCGCGCCTGAGAAATGCTGAAGATAGTCTGGTTGGTTGCCAGTTCAGGGGTCGACATTGTTAACAGCACAATGATGCAGGGCGTGACACTGGCCATGGCAAAAAAATAAATAAAGTTGACCCGGCGGACCATGGCAGACAGTGATGAATTAAGCGCTAGCCAAACCGCCAGTACACCCATTGCCGGTACCGGTGCAGCATGTAAATAGTTAAGCACGAACATGCCAAACACGCCGCCCAGCAGTGTTCCGGTAATCTGGCTCACTGTTTTTTCAACCACCAGCCCGCCCTCAGGCCTGACCTGCAAAAAAACTGCAGACACCACGGCCCAGTAGGGTTTTTCCAGATTAAAATAAAGCGAGATGTAGAGTGCCATCGCCATTGACAGCACGCCTTTAAACGCAAAGATTACGCTGTCTTTAGAAGGCGTGAGATAAGTCGCCGCTAACAGGGGCAGCTGCATGATTACTGCTCGTTTAAATGAATAGAGGCTGTTGTGCCTGCCACCAGCCTGACGTTATCGGGCACCGGATCTAGCTCTATATCAACGGGCACCCGTTGGGCCAGCCTTACCCAGTTAAAGGTTTGCTGCACACGGGGCAGAAGTTGTTCATTACGATGAATATTGGTATCAGCAATGGCTTCACCGATACTGACAACTTTACCTGTTAAAGGCTGCTCATTACTCATCAGGCTAATGGTGGCGCGCTGACCTTCATGAATAAGCGATAACTTTGTTTCCTCGAAGTAGCCGGTCACATAGAACGAGCCCTTTTTTACCAGCGAAAGTACCGGTTTTCCCTGACTGACATAATTGCCCTCACGCAGGTCCAGATTAACAATAGTACCTGCCTGGGGCGCTTTGACCCGGGTGCGCTGCAGATTCAGCTGTAGTGTATTAAGCTTAGCATTCGCAAGGTTATATTCGGCACGCGCCGCTTCTGCGTTCATCCGTGTTATTTCAAGCTCTTCCTGACTGATGGTATTGTTTTTAGCCAGGCCTTTGCGTCGCTGATATTCATGTTGGGCGAGCTGCCACGCCAGCTCTTTTGCCTCGCGGGCGGCGCGCTGTTCATCGATTGCTGCCTGATAACGGGCATCATCAATGGTAAAAAGAAGCTGGCCCTTTTCGACTTTTTGATTATCGGTTACTGATAACTCTGTCACCCACCCGGATACATCCGGCGAAATAGTGGTAATTTGAGCCTGCACTCTGCCATCGCGAGTCCAGGGAGCATGCAGGTACCTGTCCCACACCCATCGTCCGGCCAGCACGGCCAGCGCCACAATTATCAGCGTTATAATAATTCTTATCACCGTGCCCATAGCCGGCTAACCTCCTGCAATAAAAACAACGACTGCCAGATAGCAGATGAATAAGCTGACCTCACACCAGGCAGGCCGCCAAAGCTTTTGATAGATTCCCGCTTTTACCAGTGTCAGGCGTGTAATCACTGAAATCAGAAATGCCACAGGCAGATAAACGATAAGAGGGCTGAAAAGCATCCCGCCCAGCGCCACCTCAGTAAGCATGAGTGCGTCCCTTTTGTAACAAGTGCACTATGGCATACGTTGTTGTGTTCATCGGCTCACCGTCAGCTGATCAAATCGTGCATTTGCTCAATACCCGGCAACTTGTGCTCAGGCTGATAGAACAAACGGTTCAGGCGTCCTAAAAAATTCACACCACGGCCTGGCTTATTCGGCTTCTGCCGACGCTCGCTGCTGGTTTTCATAAACTCCCAGGCTTGTAAGTCCATCCCTTTAATATCTTGTTCGGTGGCGCCATGGCTTAACACTGTCGAAAGAATTCGCTCTGTTTTGCTCTCATTAATGTCAAGAATATCATCGCTGTATATGTCGTTAAGCGGCGCCCCGATAACCTCAAGGGTTTGATTGATCGCATGCCAGATTTCGTCATGGGACAGATACGCATCCTGCGGTGCGTAATAGCCATCAATCTCCCATTCAAGCTCAGCATTACTAACCGCTATTGAGCTTTCCAGTTGTTCACAAAGAGAAAGATCAGGTTTTGCACCAATATTATAGGCGTCGACGGAAAGCGCCACACAGACCACTATATCGCCCAGTTTGGTGGGGTTATAGTACAGCGCTTCGAAAGCCGCTCTTTTCACTCCCATCCAGCCATGTACACAGGCCGGCTGCTGAACAAAGTGTCTGACGTCATCAGGCAAGTCTTCGCCATACCGCTCAATAAAAAGCGGCAACGGGTCCTGAGTCGGGTCATCATCAGGCATCCAGACCTCATATTCCTGGCGGTCATCACCCTTCCCTCTGCTTTTAATACCAAACGACAGATTAACCGGCCTGCATATACTGCGATCTTCGTCCACCCGGTGAAAATACTCTGACCGAAGTCGCTTAATAAACGGTGCACTGGTATCGGCTAATGCCGCAGTGGGATAGCGATAACCTACTTCACTGTTAATGACATCGGTCAGGCCGGGGATGCGGGTTCTCAGCTTTTCACGCACGTTTTCCAATACACTAAGTTGCGGCACGATAATGCTACGCTCTGGCTCAATGGTCAGGCGCTGCCCGGAAGGGCTGTAAAACTTGGGAGTTTTGTGAAATTCGTACCCCGATAACCCCATATTTTCTACGGTTTGGTTACGGTAAGTAGCAAGTTCTGCAAACAGAACACTGTGGTCACGAATATGTTTTAAAAGCGGGCGATGCGCCATACAAACTTCCTGCTATACATGGCGCAAACGGTTTGTCAGTTTGCACCGTTAATGGTTATCACGCTGATTTGCTTTGTATTTACTTATACCGAGTTTTTTAACAATCCGATTTTTTGTTGAATGCCAGTGATTTTTTGGCCGGGTAGGTGCGTTTTGTATGATGTCGTCAAACGGGACACTGTTCGCTTCCAAAGGCTTCACATGGGCGCAAAATAAGGTATCGAGATGCAATGCTGCCACCCGCTTCAGTGAACGCCGGTACTGGTTAGGGTGACAGACCGGATAAGGCGGACACAGTTGCCCTTTGACCTTTACCAGCAAATCAGCAACGTACATTTTCCGGGTAGCGGTGTGCAAAAGCGACAAATCATGATTGGTATGCCCTGGCGTGTACAACACCTGCCAGTCGGAAAATCCGGGCAACAATTGGGTGTCTTCAAGTAAAATATCAGGTTTCAGGATAGGCGAATACCAGGTCATCCGCTTTCCCTTGCCCAATCGATTGGCCACCCAGTACATGAGTGCAACATCAATAATGTGTGCGGCACGTCCCATAGTGCCCGCGTACCATCTGGCCGCTTTAGGATGCGCGGCAATTCTGGCACCGGTAGCATCACGCAACTTATGCGCCCCTCCCGCATGATCGGGATGCATGTGCGTCACCACCACCAGCTTTAAGTCGGACAAGGGCCGGGATAATGTATCAGTGATGTACCCACAAACCATGTCGACATCTGCACGGGAGCAACCATCCAGCAGCAAAAGCCTATCGGCATCCTCAATCAGGAAGATGTGCTGAATATAGCCGTGCAGAGTGTGTATTTGCATAATGCTCAAGTCTTACCAAAACCGATAGCTACGCTAGCAAAATACGGTTGGTAAGACCATAAAAACACGCGGTAAATGTATTTCTAGTAACTGTACTGCACGCTGAGCATATAATTTCTGGGTCGGCCCGGAAAATACCGGTCACCGGAAAATGAAGAATAGTCCGCCCGCTCTGCGTAGCGTTCGTCAGTAAGGTTATTTACTCTGGCGAACACAGTAAGGGCATTGGTCACAGACCAGCTGCTACGAAGATGGAACAAATCATGCCCTTCGTATGCATGCAGATTTTCCGGATCGGTGTAGTAGTCAGATACGTGCTGCCATTCCAGTTGAACCCGCGCAGTCTCACTCACCTGCCAGCCAAGCCGCGTATTGATTAGTGTATCCGGAGCGGTATCAATATCATTACCATTAATATTGATGTCGTTAAGCACCTCATCGTACTCGTAGGTATGGCTGGCATAAGACGCAGCCACGGCCAAATCCCACTGCGCCGTAAGTTGTTGCATAAACTCAAGCTCAATGCCCTGATGGCGGGTTTCCCCATCAGATACCGTGAAAAAGTCGCTGTCCCGGAAGATGACATTTTCTTTGTCCATGCTGTACGCTGCGATCGTAAAGCTGGTGCCTTGGTACTGCCCCTTCAGACCGGCTTCGATACTGGTAACCGTTTCCGAGTCCAGATCCGCCACCTGCTGGTCACGCTGCAGGCGATAAAGTTCTGTAGCCTGCGGTGCACGGTAACCGCGGGCAATATTGCCATAAAGGGTCAGGTTATTATTTAGTGCGTAACTGGCCCTTAGTTTGGGTGAAAAATTTGAATAATCATCACTTGAGCTGGGCGGACGCGCATATCGGCACCCTCCCATCGGACAACTTGTCCCGTCAGCGCGGGTACGGCCTGCCGGCAGATAGTTAGTATAATCGTATTCCATAGACTCAAACCGCGCGGCTGCGGTGACTACCCAGGCGTCGTGTTGCCAGGTCAGCGAGGCAAAAGGTGCAATCATCGTCGCATCGACCTCATAATCGTAATGCAATCCTTCTGGCACTGTGGCGACCAGAAAGGCTGAACCCTGAGTGGGTCCATCCTGAAACTGGCTCAGGCTGCCTTCGGTATACTCAGCATCAATACCGGCCTGCAATTGCCATTGTTCGGAGAAATCATGCTGATACAGGGATTGCACGCCGACGCCCTGCTGGGCGTTTTTCTCTAAGGGTTGCCCCGGCAAGAAATGCATCAGAAAATCCATATTCTGGTCGCGATAGTAAGGAGTTACTACCAACGAATCACCATTATCCATAGACCATTGCGCTTTGCTCCATATGCGCAAAGCTCGGTTTTTACGAAACGCTTCCGGATCGCCATTTTGCTGCGCCAGCGTTTCGTTTTTATAACTTTCGAACCCTTCTATATAGCCCGCAGTATCCTGATCCAGATTTGTATAGGTCAGGCCGCTGGTGAGTGTGACATCGGAAAACTCATAGCGATGACGCAGGTTCACTTTCTCCTGATGTACACTTTCATTTGCCCGGTAACCACTGTCCCGGGTAATACTGGCATTGATACCTATACCACTGGCGCCAAAATCCTCACCATGACGCAGCTTATAGCGGCTGTACCCATAAGAGCCGTAGTCCACACCCAGCAGGCCGGCATCACGGGTAGTGTCAGGTGTAATTACATTTACGACACCGTGAATAGCATTAGAGCCATACAACGCCGAGCCGGGCCCCTTGAGTACCTCAATTCGTTGCGCCATTTCTGTGTGCGCCTCAAACAGCTCATTGATATTGCAAAAACCAGCGGCGCGTAACGGAATATCATCCTCTGCAGTCAACAGTCCCCCGCATGCGCCGGCGCCGGTGAATACCTGGGAACGCAGTGCCGGCAAATACTCCTGCCCGTTGCCACGTTGAACACCTGCTCCGGCGACAAATTTCAATACTTCTTCAATATGCATTGGCGACACAAGCGCCAGCGTATCCTCATCAATACCACTAACAACAATGCCTGCCGGAGATGGCTGGGCGATTCGGTTGCCGGTGGTAACAATTCTTTCGATGGATGCATCTTCCTGCTGCGCAATGGCGCTTACAGATACTAGTGAGGTACATACTGCTAAACACAGTGAGGCGGGCAGTCTGGCCGGCATAAGTAAAACAATCCTTCTTTTCTGTCGGTAGCTTGGTAACGCAATACAGCGCACACCTTATAGGGTGTAAGTATGCTGAAAGTTTATCTGGCTTATGAATTATTAGCGTGTGTTAACACGAACGATGCGTGTCCACACCGGACACATGAACTGTCCGCGAACAGAATAACGGACACTTTAATTTTAGAAATAGCATATATATCAAAAAGTTAACTTTTGGCACAAAGCTGGTATCTGATTGATTAATTGTAACAAATCAGGATACAGCCATGTTACTCGGTCACTTTTTGCTCTCCCCCATGGTCGTGTTGGCCATGGCCTTTTTTTATTACATTAAACGAACGCTCTGTATATAAAGGAGATCGTTCGTGATTAAGGATACCAGTGCACAGGACACAGCGATTACCAGTAAGAAACGCCGGTTAAAACCTATCGTTGTTGGTGCAGCGGTGCTTATCGCAGTCGCGTTATCCGCACACGCCATTATTACGACCGAGACAGTCTCCCAGTCAGTAGATAAATCCTCGTTACAAATAGCTACGGTTAAACGGGGCGAACTGGTTCGGGATATTGCTGCCACTGGCCGAATAGTTGCGGCCAACGCCCCCCAGGTTTACAGCCCCGAACAGGGACTGGCGACACTGTTGGTCAGGGCGGGCGATACCGTTGAGCAGGATCAGATAGTCGCTGAAGTGAAAAGTCCTGAGCTTGAGAACAATCTTCAGCAGGAAAAATCAGAAGCACTAAGACTGGAAGGTGAATTTGAACAGCAGAAACTGGAAACCCGTCGTCAGACATTGTTGCTCAACAAACAACTGGATTTGGCAAAAGTCGAGTTGCAGGCTGCCGAGCGCGAGAACCGTCGCGCCCACGCTTCTATTGAGGGCCACCTTATCAGCCAGATTGATTTTGAAAAAGCAGAAGATGATTTAGCCCGCGCCCGCTTAAATGTCGCGCATGCCGAGCAGGAAGTTGAACTGGCAAAAGACACCCTCGCCTTCGCGCTGCAGTCAGCCCAAAGCGCGCTTAACCGCCAGCGTTTTGTGGTCTCCGAGCTGGAAAGAAAAATCAGCAATCTTGCGGTAACTGCCAGTGTCAGCGGTGTGGTAGGCAACTTACTGGTCGCACCTAAATCGGTGGTCTCTGTAAATCAGCCACTGATGACGCTGGTGGATTTGAGCGCCTATGAAGCTGAAGTCAATGTAGCAGAAAGCTATGCCAACAATATCGGTATTGGCATGGATGTAGAGCTGACAATCGGTGCGCGCAAAGTGATTGGCACACTATCGGCGATTTCCCCTGAAGTGACTGAACGCGAGGTAACCACCCGGGTTCGTTTTTCACAGGATGCGCTGTCACAAATTCGCCAGAATCAGCAAATCAGTGCCCGCATCCTGCTTGAAAACAAAGATGATGTTGTAAAAGTACGCCGTGGCGGTTTTCTTGATGCCGGCGGCTTTGTGGCTTACAAGCTCGATGGAGACGTTGCCCGTCGCATCGATATCGAAACCGGAGTGACCAGTATGCGTGAGGTTGAGATTCTGAGCGGTCTGCAGCCTGGCGAACAAATCATTGTATCCGGTTACCAAAAATTCCAACAAGCGCCTTCAGTACTGCTGCGCTAAGACAACAAAAGGAAGTCCCATGCTTAAAATGAACGATGTCAGTAAAGTGTATCAGACTGAAATGGTACAAACCCATGCCCTGCGTGATTTTAACCTCACTGTCGACGAAGGCGAGTTTATTGCCGTAACCGGGCCCTCTGGTTCAGGCAAAACCACATTTTTAAATATTGCCGGCATGCTTGAGCCCTATACCGGCGGGCAATATACGCTGGACGGCATAGATATTGGCTCGCTGTCTGACAATCAGCGTGCCGATCTTCGCAATCAGAAAATCGGCTTTATTTTTCAGGGGTTTAACCTGATCCCCGACCTTAACCTTTATGAAAATGTTGAAGTGCCGCTGCGCTATCGCGGTATTAAAAGTGCTGAGCGTAAACGCCGTATTAATGAATGCCTTGAACAGGTCGGCCTGGCCAGTCGCGCTAAACACCTGCCGCAGCAATTGTCCGGTGGTCAGCAGCAGCGCGTTGCTATTGCCCGCGCTCTGGCTGGCGAGCCGCGCTTTTTGCTGGCGGATGAGCCGACCGGCAACCTGGACAGTCTGATGGCTCGTCAGGTCATGGAGCTGCTCGAAGAAATTAACCGCAATGGTGCAACTATTGTCATGGTGACCCACGATGCCGAGCTGGCGCGTCGCGCCCCGCGTAATATCCAGATTGTTGATGGTCAGCTGGCTGATTTCACGCTTTACCAGGGCGCGCCAGAGCCAGCCAGACAGGTTGCGGGAGTCTGATATGTTTACTCACTACCTGGATTTAGGCTGGCGCAGTTTCAGGCGTACACCACTGGTTAGTATCTTGATGGTACTGGCCATTGCAATCGGTATCGGCATAACGATGACCAGCTTGTCGGTGTACCACATGATGACTGTGGACCCGATCCCACAAAAAAGCGAGAAGCTGTTTCATCCACAATTACAAACGATGGATGATGGCGAAGAAGGCTGGGGAGCAGACAATCTTCCGCTTCAGCTTACCTATAAAGACGCGGTGAATTTATACAACCAGCCCTTTCCGGACCATAAAGCTGCCATGATCCGCACGGGTATGACAATTACCATGAACAACAGCGACCTGCGCCCGTTTATCGAAAGTGTCAGGGCCACTCACCGCGACTTTTTCTCCATGTTTGATAAGCAGTTTATTTACGGCGGCCCGTGGAGTGAGCAGCAGGCTGAATCAGCCAGTCCGGTAGCCGTTATCAGCCAGGAACTCAATGACAAGCTATTTGGTGGTCGTAACGCTGTTGGTGAGCAGATATTTCTTGATGAAATAAGCTACCGGGTCGTTGGGGTGACGCAGGACTGGAAGACCCACATGAAGTTCTACGATGTTAATAACGGCGCCTTTCTGGATCATGAGCAGGTGTATGTGCCTTTTGAGCGCATACCCGCTCAGAGCATTGACACATGGGGGAACACCCAGGGCTGGAAGTTTGAAAACATCAATAACTTCAAAGACAAGCTACAGTCAGAGCTATTCTGGGTGCAGTTTTGGGTCGAGCTTGATGATGCGCAGGCTGTAGCCCAATATCGCGAGGACCTGATGGCCTACATGCAACAGCAACAAGCGCTGGGCCGCTTTAACCGTGAAAAGCTGGAGTTCGCGTTACGTGACGTAAATACCTGGCTGGATTACCGTGAAATTGTGTCTGAGGATAACCAGATTCTGGTGGCCTTGAGCTTTATGTTCCTGGCGGTCTGCCTGGCCAATATTCTGGGCCTGCTGCTGGCCAAATTCATGCGCCGGGCGCCTGAGGTAGGCGTGCGCAGAGCACTGGGTGCAAGTAAATGGCAGGTGTTTATGCAGCATATTGTTGAGGTTTCCATGCTGGGCTTTGTTGGTGGTCTGCTGGGCATTGCTATTGCGCAGCTTGGACTCTGGGGTGTTCGCGTCACGCAGGATAGATACGAGTCACTGGCGACCATGGATATGTCCATGCTGCTTTCAGCACCGGTCATTGCTATTACCGCCTGTGTTATTGCTGGTGTCTATCCGGCGTGGCTGGTCTGCCGTACGACACCTGCCACTTACCTGAAAACCCAATAGGAGCCCCTCATGCTGGAAATTAAGCCTATATTTAATGCTTTGCGACGCTCTAAAGTGGGTGCCGTTTTACTTTTGATTCAGATAGCTATCACCACAGCCATTGTCAGCAATGCCGCTTTTATTATCAACGACCGGATCACGTATCTTAATCAGGATACCGGTTACCCGGAGGAAAGCATTTTTTCCTTTGGGGTGATGACCTTTGGAAAGGAACGTGACATCTCGCAGCAGTTTGAAGAAGATGAAGCAATGCTACGAAATATGCCGGGAGTTATCGATGCAGCACTATTCAGCTCTGTGCCGTTATCCGGCAGCGGCAGCTCTACCAGCCTGCGGTTGAAACCTGAGCCACAAAAAAGCCGAACAATACCATCGGCCTACCTTTTTGCCGATGAACACGCATTGAGTACACTTGGTTTAACGCTGGCAGAAGGGCGCAACTTTGACATTAACGAGGTTTTGGTCACACAGGACAGAAGTAAACTGACCGAAGTTGCTATTGTCAGCCGGGCCTTTCTTAATGAAGCGTTTCCGGACGGCGACGGGCTTGGTCAGATGGTTTACATGGGAGATGCGCCGTTTAAAATTATCGGGGTGGTAGAACACATGAAAGGACCCTGGCTGAAAAGTGGCGCTTCCGACAATGTTGTTATTATTCCCTTTATCCAGGCGCAGTCCTATCAGCAGATCGTAGTGCGTACCGCACCCGAGGACAGGGCCGATATCATGAAGCAGATGGAAGATAAGATGCTTGCCGCCTATGACAAGCGTGTTGTGGTAAACGTCATCGGACTGGATGAGAACAAGGCGCAGTACAATGCGTCTGACGTGCTGATGATGCGGATGCTGATGGTGCTGATTGTGGTCCTGGTCGCTGTAACCGCGCTGGGCATATTCGGGCTAACACTGTTTAATATTTCCAAGCGTACCCGTCAGATTGGCACCCGTCGTGCGCTGGGTGCCAGAAAGTCGGCCATTATCCGCTACTTTCTGATTGAAAATACCATGGTATGCCTTGCCGGTCTGCTTATTGGTGCAGGGCTGGCGGTGTGGCTGGGGCACGAACTGATAAGCCGCTTTTCGGTACCACCATTAAGTCATACATACGTTATGATTACCGCAGCGGTAGTATTGATAATGAGCTTACTGGCTGTGATATTCCCGGCTCGCCGTGCGGCCCGCATATCACCCAGTGTTGCTACCCGCAGTATTTAAATATAAGGAACGTGTTACACTTTATTTTGGTGTAACACCTTCCCACAAGAATAATAACGATGGAAAAAATCCTTCTTGTTGATGATAACAATGCGGTGCTGGAAGCGCTGTCGCTGTTACTGGAAATCCATGGCTATCAGGTAGTTACCGCTCAGTCGCCGGTTGAGGCAAAGCAGGCGGTCAGCTATCAGAAGATTGCACTGGTTATTCAGGATATGAATTTTACCACTGACACCACTTCCGGTGAGGAAGGGTGTTCGCTGTTTTATGCGCTGCGTGAAATTAATCCCGACTTACCAATTATTCTGATCACTGCCTGGACCGAGCTTGAGCAGGCAATTTCCCTGGTAAAAGCCGGTGCCGCTGATTACATTCCCAAGCCCTGGGATGACGACAAACTGCTGAGCATTATTTCTGGCTTACTGGAAAAGCAGATTCACGCGCCGGTCAGACAATCTCCCCGATTGTCCGACGCTAGATCTACCGCTTCACAAAGTGGCCTAATTTATCAAAGCGCAGTCATGCAGCAACTTGTAGAGATGGCGCTCCAGGTTGCACAATCAGATATCAATGTTTTAATCACCGGCCCTAACGGCAGCGGCAAGGAAAAGATAGCCGAGCTGATCCAGGCAGCCTCCGATCTTCACAACCAGCCGTTTATTAAAGTAAATGCCGGTGCATTGCCGCCGGATTTGATGGAAGCTGAGCTGTTCGGCGCTGAGGCAGGTGCATACACTGGCGCCAATAAAGCCCGGATAGGCCGGTTTGAAGCGGCTGATGGTGGCACTTTATTTCTGGATGAAATTGGTAATTTGTCTGCCGCCGGGCAAATGAAATTATTAAGAGTGTTACAGACCGGTGAATTCGAACGCCTGGGCTCGGTCACTACGCAAAAAGTGAGTGTGCGAGTAATTTCAGCCACCAATGCTGACCTCAGACAGGACATTTCTAACGGACAGTTTCGCGAAGATCTGTTTTATCGTTTAAATGTCATTGAATTGCACCTGCCGCCATTATCTGAACGCAGCGAAGATATTGAGCCGTTACTGACGCATTTTCTGCCCGATCGGGAGATCAGCCAGGAAACGCTTGACGCATTACAGGCCTATTCATGGCCGGGCAATGTTCGCGAGCTTGAAAATGCCTGTAAACGTGTAGCTGTTTTGCGGCCACAAGGCGAGGTACAACTGCAGGATTTTGCGCTGCACTATTCACAGGTAACCAGCACCAGCAAAGCGCAGGTAACGCCCAATGATGAGCCCTCAAAAGCTGACTTAGAACGCAGTATTGCGCATCACAATGGTGTGATTGCTCATGTCGCCCGTGAATTCGGTTTAAGCCGGCAATCTTTGTATCGCCGGCTTAAGAAGTTTGGAATTGACTATTGAAACACGCCGCCCCGCCCTTTTCCCCCGTTTATGCGGCTGTCATTCTGGCAGTGATTATCGGGTTCACGCCTCTGTGGTGGCTGACCGAGCTAAGCCTTGTTTACCTGTTGCCACTTTTTGTGCTGACACTGGCTATCTGCTGCTGGCTGACGCACCTTGCAGTAGGCCGGTTGAGTCGATCGCTGGATGCCATAAAAATTGGTCTGCTTAACTTTAAAGACGGCGATTTTGCTAACACCCTGACGTATCATGCAAAAGACCCTCTGGGCGAGCTTTGCACGCTGTATAACGAGGCTGCCAATAAGCTGAGAAGCGAAAAACAGTGGCTTTATCAGCGCGAGCTGATGTTGGATAAAGTTTTGCAAAGTACGCCTGAAATCATTTTGTTGGTGAACGACCACCATCAGGTAGTATTCAGCAATTATGCCGCGCGGGATTTTTTCCATTCCTCGTCCAGGCTTGAAGGCGCCTCCCTGGACGATTTATTACAGCAGGCACCATCGGGTGTCAGCGACGCTATGAATGAGCAGCGCGAGGGCTTGTTTACGCTTAGTCAAAAAGGCCATGAGCTTGAAACCTGGCATCAAAGCACCGGTGAAATTCTTTTAAACAATCAGCATCACACGCTCTTTATTCTAAAGCCGATGACCCGTGAGCTCAGCCGCCAGGAGGTAGCTGTGTGGAAAAAAGTTATCAGGATCATCAGTCACGAGCTGAACAATTCTATCGGTCCCATCTCCTCGATGCTGCACAGTGGCAAGATCTTAAGCGAAAATGTTAATGAGCCGCGCCTTAGTCGCGTATTCGCCACGACGTCTGAGCGTATCGCCCACCTGACTGAGTTTGTACAGGGCTACGGCAAGTTCGCGAAACTGCCAGAGCCTAAGCCCGTTAAGATTAATGTGGTAGCGCTGATCAATACGTTGCAGCAACAATGGCCGTTTCACTTCGAGCAAAATGGCGAGGGTGTGCTGCTGGCTGATGAAGTACAGCTTGAACAGCTTTTAATAAACCTCATCAAGAACGCCCACGAGTCTTCGTCTCCCAAAGAAGATATTGAGGTGACGCTGACGCTGCGCAGGCAAGATGTAGTGATTGATGTTACCGACCGCGGGCAGGGCATGTCAGAAGCGGTGTTGTCGAACGCGCTGATTCCGTTCTACTCGACCAAAAACGCCGGCAGCGGGCTGGGCCTGGCATTATGCAGAGAGATAGCCGAAGCCCATCACGGGCAAATCGCCCTGCAAAACCGCCAGGGTGGCGGCTTGCGGGTAAGGGTTATTCTGCCTGCCCAGCATTAGGCAAAAAAGTTGCTGATCACGCATGTTTCTCATCTTTTGAGAACACGCGATATACCCAGACAAAAAAGTATGGTGCGAAAAAGACCACGAATAATGTGGTGGCAGTGATACCACCTAACACACCAATACTGATAGCATTCTGCGCACCAGAACCCGGCCCGGTGGCAAAGGCCAGTGGCATCACCCCTAAGATAAAGGTTAGCGATGTCATCAGAATGGGCCGCAAGCGCTGCTTGGCGGCAGTTAACGCTGCGTCAAATGCGCTCATACCTTCGTTCACATTGTGCTGGGCAAACTCCACGATAAGAATCGCATTCTTTGCAGCCAGACCAATGGTCATAAGCAGTCCCACCTGAAAGTACACATCGTTGGCCTGACCGGTCAGCCAGGTCGCCAGCACCGCGCCCAGTATGCCAAAGGGCACTGTCAGCATGATAGATAAAGGTATCGCCCAGCTTTCATACAATGCAGCCAGAATCATAAACACAGCAATAATCGTGATGCTATAAAGTAGCATGGTTTGGTTGCCACTTTGCTTTTCTTCATAAGATAGCCCGGTCCAGGCGATATCAATGCCTTTGGGCAGAGATTGCGCGATACGCTCTACTTCCTGCAGTGCTTCGCCGGAACTTACACCCGGCGTAGTAGAGCCCTGAATCTCCCTGGAAGAGCTGCCATTGAACCGGGTTAGTTTGGGCGGGCCGTACGTCCATTCACCTGCGGCAATCTCCTTTAGCTGCACCATGCCGCCGTTTTCATTTCTTACATACCAGTCGTTGATATCCTCAGGCAGCATACGATATTGATCTTCGGCCTGAACATATACTCGCTTGATGCGTCCGTTCTCAATAAAATCATTAACGTACGTGCCACCCAGCGCGGCACTCAATGTCTGATTGATGGTGGATACGGGCACGCCAAGCGCGCGGGCTTTAATGGTATCCACATCAAGATTGTATTGCGGGTTATCAGCCAACCCGTTAAAGCGGACAGCCGTCAGCATCTGGCTTTGGTTAGCTTTGCCCAAAAACTGATTAGTCGCCTGCACCAGTGCTTCATGGCCCAGACCGGCTTTATCAATCAACTGAAACTCAAAGCCGCTGGCGTTACCTAATGCATTTACCGGTGGCGGTATCAGCGGGATAATCATGGCATCGGATACGCCGGATAGTGCCTTCGCGGCTTTTTCCTGTATTTTAAAAACGCTGTTTTCCTGGCCCCTTGCCTCCCAGTCGCTCATTTTCACAAATGCGATCCCCACATTTTGCGCCTGCCCCGAAAAACTAAAACCGGCAGCGGTAAACAGGCCTTCCACGGCACCATTGGTGTTATCCAGGTAAAAATCTTCCACCTTTTCAATCTTATCGCGGGTTTGTTGCAGCGTGGTGCTGGGCGGTCCGGTAACCAGCGTGAACATTCGACCCTGGTCTTCTTCAGGTAAAAAGGAGGTAGGGATACGCAAAAATATGAAAACCGCTACAGCTATCACAATGAAAAAGATAATGGGAAGAATAAATCGGTTGTTCAGGGTCTTTTCCAGTACCCGGCCGTGACCGGCGCGCATCTTATTAAAGCCCCGGTTGAATAGCCCGAACGGTCCTGAGTGTTTTTCCTCTTTGCCCTGCTCTAAAAAAATGGCGCACAGGGTGGGCGATAATGTCAGCGCTACAAAAAGTGACAAGCCCATTGCAACAGATATGGTGATGGCAAACTGACGATAAATTACCCCTACAGAGCCGTCGAACAACGCCATGGGTAAAAACACTGCCCATATCACTACCGTTGTACCCAGTAGTGCTGAAGAAATTTCTTTCATCGCCAGGCGCGATGCTTCTTTAGGTGGCAGTGAATCATCTTCCTCAAGCTTGCGTTCGGCATTTTCGGTAACAACAATTGCATCATCCACCAGCATGCCGATAGCCAGTACCAGCGCGAACAGCGTGAGCACATTGATGGAGTAACCAAACATCATCAGGAACGCGAAAGTGCCCAGCAATACAATAGGAATGGCAACCGCCGGTACAAGCGTAGCCCGAAAGGTTTGCAGGAAAATGTATATAACCACGACCACCAGTACCACAGCGATACACAGGGTTTCGACGACATTTAAAATTGACGCTTCGATGAAGGGCGAGATATCTATGGGGTACTGTACTTCCAAATCCTCAGGAATAATGCTGTTGAAGTCTTTAACCCGTGCTTTTATGTTCTGAATGGTTTCCAGTGCATTAGCAGAAGGTGAGAGTTCTATGGCGATCCCCGAAGCAGGCTTGCGGTTCCAGCGACCGATCACCCGATAACTTTCGGCCCCGATTTCTACGCGAGAGACATCCCCCAGCGTGACGTGGGAACCATCCGGGTTGACAGAAAGCAGTATCTGTTCAAATTCCTGCGGACTGGAAAGCAACGTTTGTGCAGTGATGGTGGCGTTTAGCTGCTGCCCGTCCACCGATGGCGCGCCCCCTATCTCACCGGAGGCCAGCTGAACATTCTGCTCCTGAATAGCATTGATCACATCCAGGGTAGTGATATTAAAATTGTTCATGGCGTGCGGATCCAGCCAAATCCGCATCGCGTGCTCTGGCCCAAACGTCTGTATCTGCCCGACCCCGCTTACCCGACTAAGCGGTTCCTCCAGGTTAGAGACCAGGAAGTCGGATATATCATTACGACTCATATTTCCGCTTTTAGAGAAAAAGGCGACGATAAGCGCGTAACTGCTACCTGCCTTTTCCACTGATACACCCAGCTGCTGCACCACCGGCGGCAACGACGACTGCGCCTGCGACACTTTGTTTTGGGTCTGTACCTGCGCAATGTCCGGATCTGTACCCGGCTCAAAGGTCAGCGTGATAGAGGCCGTACCCGCCGATGAGCTTTGCGATTGAATATAACGAAGGTTATCAATTCCGGTCAGGTTCTTTTCAATGACCTGAGTTACTGTATTTTCAAGGGTTTGCGCTGAGGCGCCAGGATAACTGGCTGAGATGGATACTTTGGGCGGAGCAATGTTCGGGTACTGTTCAAGGGGTAAGCTTAATACCCCGAAAATACCCGCGCCGACGATAAGCAGCGCAACAACAATGGTGAAAATAGGACGGGCGATAAAAAATCTTGAAAACATAAATTAATGCCCGCCAGATTGCGCAGAATCCGCTGCCTGATTATTTTGGTTCTGGCGCTTTTTGTTACCGGCTATGTCCTGCGGCTTCAGAGGTGCCCCCGGCTGAAGGTTCATCGTTCCCTCAACAATGACACGGTCACCCTCTTGGAGCCCGTCTTCGATAACCCACTGATCTTTATAAGCGACGCCAGTGGTTACCCGGCGTTTTTCAGCTTTGTCTCCCGACCCCACGACCCACACATGCTTTGTGCCGCCACTGCCGATTTGTACACTTTTCTGAGGTACGACTAACGCTTTTGATGAGGACAAGTCTTCTATGGATGCCCGGACAAAAAGACCCGGCAGTAATTGATTGTCCGGGTTCGGAAAGACAGAGCGAAGGCGAATAGCGCCGGTTTGCTCATCCACGGCAAGATCCGTTGCATCCAGCTTGCCTTTATGGGGATACGGCTCTCCTGATTCAGAGAAAAACAAACTTACCTGAAAATCGGCGTTTTGCTTTTTCTGAATTCTGGATTCAATCAGGCGCGCCTTAAGCTTTTGTGCATCCCCCACCGACTGTGACAAATCAACATAAACAGGATCAAGCTGGCGTATAACCGCTAATGGTTCTTGTTGTTGCTGCGTGACCAGCGCCCCCTTGGTTACGCCCGAAGGACCAATAAACCCACTTATCGGCGCATAAACCTTTGTATAAGCGAGATTAATTCTGGCGGTTTTTACCGCCGCTTCTGCCTGGCTGACCGACGCCTGTGACTGCTTAAGCTGGGTTTTAGCATCATCAAATTCTTGCTCGCTTAAAACCTTTTGTTTGACCAGGCCGTCGTAGCGGTTCACCACCGCTTGCGCGTTCGCTACCGAGGCGTTAGCGCTTTCCAAATCAGCCTGTGCCATTTCCAAATCGGCCTGATAGCGCTCAGGGTCAATCTGATAAAGCTGATCACCCTCCTCGACCAGAGAGCCTTCTTCAAACAATCGGGCCTGAATAATACCGCTCACCTGAGGGCGAATTTCAGCCACCTTGTAGGACACTACGCGGCCGGGCAGTTTCTGGGTATAAGCAATTTTCTGTGGCCATACGCTGATAAAACGCACAGGCATAGCCTGTTGCTGACCGCCCTTTTGAGAAGCCGCTGCACCAGCGCCCTGACCTTTTTCTGATCCAGCCTTATCGCTGCATCCAAACGCCAGTGCGAGAAAGAAAAGAGTGAAAGTGAATATTGCTTTGCGAGTCACCGACTTTTGCGACCACCCGCTCATGAGAATCCAACGCGCCATGTTTTAGTGCCTGTTCAGCCTGATACTCGCGACACCGGAAGACATTACCGGTCCATGTATTGATTTATAATACGAATCAGCTACTTGCTACGCTGAACAAAATTAAGCCGATCACGATTTTGAAGATGACATTTTTGACAGACATAGCATCTTCACTATTGGCACACAAAAAAGCCCGGCGCAATCAGCTTGCTTACCGGGCTTGCATGTCAGTCAGCCAAATGGTTTTACATTAAGGAAAATCCGCCTCAATGCGCTCCACCAAAATCTGATTATCATCATCAGAGACAAAGGCACCATTGATTTGTAATGCGATGCGCTCAATGTTGGCTATCGCACCAGCATCGTTGCTCTGAGGATTAAACGTCACCAAATTGCTGCCCGATGACAACGGCTCTACAGTACCGTAGATTCGGACATAGTCTGGCGCGCCAGTTTGCACATACCCCTGAACAGTGAGGTCTGACTCACCAGGCTCGCCGGTCAGTCTCAGCGTGTAGGTAATTGTAGCATCCGTATAATCGCGACTTCCTACCTGCAATATATAATTGTGAGTTTCACTGGTGCCATTCGGCTGCAAGCTCACTGCCTGTTGGCTTGCCTTGTAAGTTACAGTGGCATCTGTTCCGAATTCACCCTGCATACCCTCATCACCATCAGCAAAATCATAAACAACGGTTTCTGCTGCAGGGATGACCGTTGGAATTTCCAGCCTGACATGGGTCATTGCGACACTTTGCGTATTACCGTTGGATAATGGCCCGTTGAGTTGCACGCCGAGACGCTCGACAATAGTCAGATCACCGGCAGCATTATCCTCTGGCTCAAAAGAGATAACATTCTCTCCGGCCTGAACGGCTACCGCCTCGCCATAGATTCTGGCATAGGAAGGTGCTCCGGTTTGCACAAACGGTTGTATCGTCAATCCGCCGTCTGCTTGCGTCTGGGTTACATCAAATGTGTAAGTTAATGATGCCCCCGTCAAATCAGACAGGCTCACTTCTTCAATATAGACCTGTTCGTTACTGGCTTGCCAGTCCGGTTCCAGTAACGCTGCCGGTGTAGTATTGTCATAACTTACTGACGCAGACGTACCATAATCACCACGCCATCCCTGTACGCCTTCGGTAAAGTTGTACTCTATGACAGTCGGCGGAAGGTTATCACCGGGCACGACAATCTGGACCTGACGGGCAAAGCTGGTGTACTCGCCTTCCTGAACCTGAACATACAGATTATAGATTCCCGGTACCAGGTCGTCAGCCACCGTTAATTGACCGGTATTTTCATCCAATGCAAAACGTCCGTCCTCATTGCCACCTAACACTGCCCACACCACATCGCTTTGTGCAGAGTGCGCATTGCCTGATGCATCAAATGAGGTGAAGTCAGCTATTTGCGTTCCGATTTCCGTCGTTTCATCAATAGTAATTGTGCCAGGCTGATTAAACTGAGGCGCAACTTCACGAACGTAACCTTTGAGCCATTTCAATGCTGGCTTTTCAGCTCCGTTGTCATACGCCAGGATGGCACCCTGCGCTTCACGCCAGTGGCCTGGCAAATAGCCCCATACGGTAATTCCCTCAATGGCCGGATGATTCCAGTACATGGGAAACAGCCGCTGGTACTCCAGGAGTTGAGTCAGCTCATCAGGGCCGTCAATATCCAGCTCAGTCATGTAAATATCCAAACCAGTTTGCTGATCAATACGATCAACATTGTTGCGCTGAGTTTCAAGCGGCCCGGTGGTCGAAAATGCATGCCCCTGAAAGCCAACAGCGTCAATGAGGTTGCGTGACTGCAGCAGGTTGGCTAAATCAATAACCTTTTGCGTACGCTCATTGGAGTTCACCACACTGTACTCATTGAACATCAACTGAGTCGAAGAGGGAAAAATGTCTCTGGCCATTTGAAATGCGTTGACGATCCAGTCGTAATCTGACGCTTTTTGGGCTGCATCTTCCGGACTATCCCCCTGATTTATAAAATAGGCTTCTACCTGAGCAGTTGTTTCAGGGTTGAACAGGCGCAGGCCATCGACATAATCAGGTCTGCCATTGAGACCATCCGGTGGCGCATTATCGAACTCATTAACGACTTCTATAAAATCAATATCCGGATAGCGCGCATTAACCAGTTCGAACCACTCACGAATCTCTGACAACTGCTCCACGGGTTCCAGGTCGCTTATCCATCCCGGCTGCTGACTGCCCCATACCAGAACATGATGCTTGTAAATAAAGCCATTATCTTTAGCAACCTGGTATGCCTCATCCAGTCCGGCCCAGTTATATTCATCGCGAACCGCCTCGACAGAGCCCCATTTACCTGCATTTTCAGGCGTAACCTGATTCCAGTACGCTTCAAAATTGGGACGCTGTGAACCACAGCATACGCCACCTAAAAATTTGTCCTGTCCCTGTGCCAGTGGCGGACCTTCAGGTTCAAAAGGCTCAGGGGGAGGTAATCGCTCACCCGGCTCCCCGTTTTCCAGTTGTTCAACGGTATAGGTTACGCCTTCAGGTGCAAATGCAAATTTGTCGATATCCAGCCCATCCTCGCGACCTGCATATCGAAAGATGGCCGTCGTGTTGTCGTCAGCCACGCTATACTGACCATCAGGGATTTTTACCCACCGGAAAGCGCCGGGCGCATCGTTGCCGCCGGTATCCACTATTGCGCCGGGGATGTAGCCATCTTCTCCGGGCGCAGCGTGACCCAGGATGCTATTTACTAATACCCAGCCCTGGTTATTCCCCAGGCCCTGCGCAATATAAAAGCTGTCGTCATTATCTCCTTGCGGACCAATACGGACCCTGGCATAAAGGGTATAGTCACCGGCCGATTCGAAACTTACAGCAAGTTCGCCCACCCGGTTGTCATTGGCCGGCTCATCAACGCCGTTTACACTGGCGGTCACAAACTGCGGCGGCCCTTCTTCTACGCGCATATCCGCGCCTAAAAAGTTAAGTGTTGCGCTCTGCCCGCCTTCTGCCTGAGCATAAACGCCTATATTCGGGTTGTTTTGCTCAAGCATCGGGGTGTAAGTCAGCCGTTTGCGTTGCAGTTCAAATTGTACGTTTACCGACAATGATTCTCCCGGGTTGAGAGTTTCAGCGTCGATCATTACAAAAGGTATACCAGAATCGGTATACCCATCAGCTTCGACCACCGGAATGGAGTTGTCGGTAATCAGGACCCTGAGCGGGCCGATCAGAGCTTCATCCGCATTATTAGAGACTGTTACCACTGAGTTGTAGACCCGGTTTACCCGATCGAAAGAGGCTCGGGACGAGGCTAATTCCACCGAGCTGTCCGCCTGGATCCACACAGCATGTGCCATACTGCTGCAACCAATTAGCGCAGAAAGAAGTGTGGTTTTAAACAAATTGTTCATAACACACTCCGTTTACCCATCCGGGTACGCGAGCTTGCGGCTATGCCCGCTAATCCTAAGCCGAATAAGGCAAATGTCAGGGGCTCACTGACCGCTGCCATATTCACCGGATTAATGGCAACGTTATCAACTTGCAGAAAAGATGCGCCGAAGTCAGTCATGTCGGATGCATCTGCGCCCAGCAGAAGCTGAAACTCGAGTGTAAGGTCGTCCCAGGAAGCCAGCATATCACCCAACATGACGTCAAAGCTGTAGCTCTGTGCACCATCAATATCCGCTTCCAGCAGGCTACCCAGCGTGCCATTTGCGTTATAGTAGGTACCGGTACCATCACCCAGCCCCACCACAAAATAGTCAGCGACAAAGCCCTGGTCCTGGCTGGTCAGTTCTGAGTCAACATTAAGGTCAAAACTAAGCGAGTACTGCGTATCAGCCATCAGATCCACATTTTGATAAAGTGTGTTCGCAAAAAATGCCTGTGTCTGTGCGCCATCAACGGTTAACTGAGCAGCACAGTCAGGGGCGCCGATCTGCTGAAAATCATTACCGACATTAAGTTCGCCGACACCATCGGTGTCTTTCTGCCAGCCAGAAAAGCTGCAATCAGAAAAGTTACCGTTAGATATAAGGTTGGCCTGTGCCTGTTGGGCCGAGGTCAGCGCCAGAAGCAGGCAAGCTAAAGTAGATTTTTTCATTTATTTCTCTCTGGTTTCACGATTTTAACAAGAAACAACTTCACCTGTACTGCTGAATAAATAATCAGGTATCGTATTACTACCAACCAGAGCGACCCCCTTACATGTATTTTTTTAACATCTGGTTAACGTTTTTGCGCTTAATAAGAGAACTTCTAAACGAAGTAGATCTACCTGTTTTCATAGGCGGGTGGGTTCGGTCTGATTCGCATAAAACTGGCAAATCTAGGGATGCCGCGTGCGGTATAGCCGTAGTGTTTGAACGTAATCCAAATGCCGATGGGCGGCGGCGACTGTCGCTGCGACAGACTGAACCCACTGCCAATTTTAAAGCGCACGCCTTGCCGGGTTTCGACCAACAACGCGCCCATCATGCCGGCAAATTTTCCTTTACCAGGCAGATGGGTAATTACTCTTGCCTCATCATCATCGTAACGCTTTGCCTTGAGTAGTGACGCGGTGCGTCCGTTCTCATACATTGCCTGCTTATGATGCAGCATTAATCCTTCCCCACCCGCTTTAGTTATAGCATCCAGCTCTATATCAAGCGCCTCGGTGCCTGTCAGGGTGCGCTGTGGGATCATAGACAGATACTGGCTGTTTGTTTGTGCAACAAGCCGGGTCATCGCTTTAACACGTTGATAAAAGGGCTTACGCAACGCAGGCAGGTCGAATAGCATCAAACGAACATCGCGCCATCGACTATCCGGCGTTTCAGAAAGTACCACAGAGGCAATTTGTTCAAACTGGCCGCGCGCTGTCCATAGCTCGCCTTCCATGACCGTATCCGGCCAGCCTGCGGTAAACCAGTCAGGTGCGAAAATCCTGTTACCATTTCTTGTAACCAGCTTTTCACCCGTCCAGCGAGCACGGATCCCGTCAAGTTTTTCGCTGATGAAATACTCACTTACCTCCACCGGTTCTTTAAGCGGCAGCGCCAGCTGCATCGGGTAAATGACCTCATGTTGATTAGCCCCGTAAGCCGGCACAATCAGCATCAGCGCAATAGTTATCCATTTAAGAAGGTAATTCATAACAGTGACAGGCAAAAATAGGAGTGTGGTCAGTGTATCGTGCTCAGTCAGAGTGAAAACTGTTCACAGGAATGGAATGCTGCCCGAAATTCAGGATGTGAAGCCTGCAAAAAAAAACCGTGCAGGGGCGCGGTCTTGTTAAACAACTCGCCGATGATTAACGCCCGGCCAGTTTCAACGCAGCGTTTACGGCGAAAATATACGATCCCCCAAGGTTTATCACATACTCGTTTTCACCCCATAAAAATGGCCAGTTTTCTTTGTTCTCGGGCAAATCCGGTTTTAAAATCAAGACGCCCGGTACAATAGCACCGCTGATAAAAGAGTAATCTGCCCGGTTCATACCGTAAGCCACTTTTTTAGATTCTGTCCCCACGTTAGATACAAATGAAATATCTGAATCCGGATGAGTGCCGTACAGATAATCTAAAGAGCGATAAATTAGCTGGGTATCAAATAATTCAGGGAAAGCGCTATGCAGGTAATACTGCGTTACCGCCATCTCCAGTATTGTGCCATTTCCTGCCCAGCCGTGCTCTGTAATCACCACACCATAAGGGTTTTGCGAAGTCGCTTTTTGCAATACCGACTGGTAGCGTTCGGCAGCAGCGCGAACGCGCTTACCATAGGCTTTATCCATGTGCGGAAGCGCGCGGATCGCCAGTACTGCGTTGCGGCCAAAGTCAGATTCTATGTAAGTCAGCAAATCATTCACCGCATGCTGATATTGCTTATCTTTAGTAGTAATGAGCAGTTCAACTGCAGCTTTTAGCTTTTCTTCCCTCAGGCCACCGCCTGTGGTGTTGCCGACCTGAAACATATCCGGCTGTTTTTTATCTGCCTCTTTTGCCCAGGCGTTTATAGCGGTTTCACGACTCTCCCGGGCCAGTTCAGGCTTATAATTCTGAAGCGCTCTGCTGGCTGCGGCCAGGGCCGCCATTGCGCCATAATTCAACGGTGTCGATTTGGAGGTAAACGCCCAGCGATCGTCAAAGACGCCACTTCGGATACCATCGGATTGCGTTTCTTTCATAGCAGCATCATAAATCAGGTTATCGGTCATCGTCAGACCGTCCCCCAGATGCGTATACTGGCTGATATCCGGAACAATAATCCCCGGAATAGCATGACCTACCGCTTTGTACTGGGCTAATAACGCCAGCGTACCGTGCTCGATTTGCTGCAGAATGTCGGACTTACCATCGGGGACGTGTATATCCACATACTTACGGTCATAATCCACCAGCGTCGTATCGCGGCTTAGCTTAAACTCCTCCCACGCCTGTACCAAAGTCCTTACCGTACGATATTGGGTTTGCGTGCGAATATCGTAGTCGCCAGCGTCATACCAGCCGCCCACATTCAAACCTGGTATATGCTCGCCGGGCTCATATTGGGTATCAGTAGTAGGTCCCTGTGCGTACAAATCGAAATGTTCATGATTGACCGGCGCCTGCAGGGCATCATCAAGGTGGGACGCACCGTGCCAGACTCGATACGCTTCGTTGACCAGAACATGATCCATCTGCACCGGGAAATAATGGTCCAGAGTAGGATGCCAGGCCTTATCCAGAACATCTTCGGCAATCGCAAATGCTGCTGTAGTGGTTGGCCCATAGCTAAGCTGATAAAGGCCTGGTGAAGTAACATCACTGAAGTCGAAACTGGCGTACTGATATCTGGTG
This sequence comes from Salinimonas iocasae, assembly GCF_006228385.1. Lineage (GTDB taxonomy): Bacteria > Pseudomonadota > Gammaproteobacteria > Enterobacterales > Alteromonadaceae > Alteromonas > Alteromonas iocasae. Next base: position 109,761 of record NZ_CP039852.1, on the reverse strand, counting down.
TACTGACCTTTTGACTCAGGTTTCCCCTGCTTAACAACCGTTGAAGAGCCATCCGGATTAACTTTGACAAGCCGCGCCTGATGCTCGGTATTATCGTTAATATCCAGTTCTATAACAGCCTGTTTGGTTTGCTGAGGTAAATATCCAACCTGAGAGTGACCAATAACCGGCGCTCGCAACCAGTTTTCATCCGTCGCTGCCGTAAGGCGCCACGTGAGAATATCGCCGGTTTTATCCGCTGGCAGCATTCCTCTGACCACAAACCATCCGTTTTGTGCTTTAGAACGGCCATCATAAAGTTGCAGTTCTGTATTCTCAGATTCTATGGAAATCCGCTTTTGCGCTGACTCTGGGGCAAGCACTATGCGCTTTCCTGTGGCCAACGCTTCAGGCGCATGTTCACCGATAATCTCTTTCACGCCCGTTGGATAAATAGGAAAGGCACCAGCCTGCCCATCTGCCAGATAGGCGGTTTCCATGTAGGTCGCAGGTAGGAATTCCATATTAAAACCGGCTTTTCCTACTAACGAAGCCGGCACGGGCTTTGACGTAGACAGCGTGATCTCTACGCCGTTATCGATAGGCACAGCGCTGATCGTGTAGGTAAAATTGTGTTGTGGATAAGACAACGTCGCGCTGATGCGACTGGCTTTTTCATCGACCTTACGCTTTACAAAAGTAGGAATAGGATCCCACTGTTCAGGCGTGGCGCTTAATCGTACGTCGCCGTTGGTAGCCGTACGCTCACCAAAATGAATCAACTCCACACCGCTGATTTTTGAATCCCCGAACAGACCGTTGTACCAATTGCTGAATACGACCACATCCAGACTGGGCTGGCTAAAGTACTCTTTTTCATGTAGTTCGGGCTTTGCCGCACTGACCACCATTGGAACCATTGATAATGCACTGGCCAGGGCCATACCAATCATCGACTTTCGCACAATAACACTCCACCTTATTTGTTAATTTCATGTTATCGAACGCAAAGAAGCATAAAATTATGATTTCCCATTTCTCGTTTGTATTATCTGCTATTCACCAGTAACCAACGTTTAAACCGCTCCTGTCAGGTATAAAAAAAGAGGCCAAAGGCCTCTTTTCTCAGATCAGCAGATAAATGTTCAATACATTATCCCTGCATATCCTCCAGCTCCCGACCTTTTGTTTCCTGAACCAGTTTGGTGACAAATATCACTGAGATAAGTGCACAAATTGCGTATAAACCGTATGCACCGGCCAAACCAACGCCAGCTAAGAGAATAGGGAACGACCAGGTGATTGCGAAGTTGGTCCCCCACTGCACCAGACCACTGATAGCCAGCCCGGAACCACGAATCTGATTAGGGAACATCTCACCCAGCATGACCCACATCACCGGTCCCCAGGACATGTTAAAAAAGAAGACATAGGCATTCGCCGCAACCAGTGCCAGGGTGCCATAGTCTCCAAGAATTAAGCGACCTGACGGATCCTGATCAGCATTAACAAATGCATATACCATCAGCCCTAGTGTGATTGTCATTCCCACAGAGCCCCATTTAAGCAATGGCTTGCGGCCAATTTTATCGATAACCATCAGCGTAATAATGCATGCCGCGATACTAATTGCGCCACTAATGACGTTAATAAGCAGCGAGTCGGATTCTGAAAAGCCCACCGCCTGCCACAATACCGCGCCATAATAAAACACGACGTTAATACCAACTAGCTGCTGAAATGCTGCCAGTCCGATACCTACCCAAACGATAGGACGAACTTTGCCGGTCCCTTTTTGCTTCAAATCAGACAATTTAGGTGTGTGGTCGTTGGCCAGTGAACTGTCAATTTCCGCCACTTTCTTGTCGGCGGCGACACTGCCGTAGAGTCGGGTAAGTACTGTTCTTGCTTCTTCCTTACGTTTTTTAACCATTAAAAAACGCGGGCTTTCAGGGATAAAAAACAACATGATGAAAAACAAAAATGCGGGGATCAGTTCCATCCAGAACATCCACCGCCATGCGTTATAACCCATCCATAGTTCGCTGGTAGAGCCTGCGGCAGCATCCGCCAGAAGATAGTTACTTAAAAACGCCGCAAACAAACCGCTAATAATTGCAATTTGTTGTATAGAGGTCAGCATCCCTCTGAAGCGCGCTGGCGCGACTTCCGAGATATAAGCTGGTGCCATCACTGATGCAGCGCCCACAGCCAACCCACCCAGGATCCGATAAATAATAAACTCACCGGAGCCTGTGGCAACGCCTGAGCCCCAGGCGCTGATAATAAAAAAGACAGCGGCCGTCATCAGGAGTGAGCGACGACCGAACCGGTCAGCCAGACGACCGGCAAAAAAAGCCCCGACCGCACACCCTAACAACATGCTCGAAACATTGAATCCTGTCCCTACACTTTCAGAATTAAATGCCTGTTGCAGCCCATCAACGGTGCCGTTGATAACCCCGCTATCAAACCCAAACAAAAAACCACCAATAGTGGCCACAATACTGATGAAAACAATAAAAGCAGTATTGTTCATAGACTCATCAGCCGGCGTAACCGCCTGCCCGCTAAGTGTATTTTCCATGACTACTCACCTTGCTTTTTATAGGGTGCAACGGTCACGATACTGCCGTCAGAGCGATGCGTCAGTTCGGTCATTTTCACACTACGTAGCCAGGTTTTACCTCCGGATAACGAGCTGTCATGGTAAAACAGATACCACTTTCCCTGATATTTGGCGATGGAATGATGATTGGTCCATCCTTCTACCGGGTCCAGAATAACGCCCTGATAGGTAAATGGTCCGTAAGGATTATCGCCGGTTGCATAAACAATTTTATGGGTATCGCCGGTTGAATAGGAAAAGTAATATTTACCGTCATACTTGTGAACCCAGGCAGCTTCAAAGAAACGACGGTCGTTGTCACCGGCTGTAATCAACTCACCGTTTTTATCTACAATGTCAATCTCTTGAAGCGGTTCGGCAAATGACAGCATATCGTCACTTAGCTTAGCAATACGCGGCTTAACAGCAGCTTCATCATCCGCCGGATATTCATCTTCAGGGTTATACTCATCATCCTGATAGCGTTGCAATTGTCCGCCCCAGATGCCGCCCAAATACATATAGTATTCACCGTTATCATCCTTAAATACGGCAGGATCGATACTGAAACTGTTTTCCATTGGCTCTGGCTGGGGCTCAAACGGACCGGCCGGATTATCACTGGTCGCTACGCCGATTCTGAATACGTCCTGTTTATCTTTAAGCGGGAAGTATAAATAGTACGTGCCATTCTTTTCTGCTGCGTCAGGTGCCCACAACTGACGTCCGGCCCATGGAATGTCATCAACAGACAGCGCTACACCGTGATCGGTAACTTCTCCGCCGACTTCATCCATCGACAGAATATGGTAATCACGCATATCGAAGTGATCGCCGTTATCATTTTGTGGGATGCCCGACTCTCTGTCATGGGAAGGGTAGATATACAACTTTCCCTCAAAAACATGCGCTGAAGGATCAGCGGTATAGATGTCGGTAACCAGCGGCTCAGCATAGCCTGCTGATTTGTCTTGCTGAGAACTATCGGCAGTATCCTTTGATATCTGCGTTGTATCAGACTGCTGTTTTTGCGTTTGTGTTTCTGTATCAGCGGTCTGCTCAGCGTCTTGTGAAGGCTGGCAGGCACAGAGAATAACGGCAGATACGGCCAGTGAAAGTGCTTTCACTTTAAAAGATCCTGATGCCACAACGTTCCCCTTATGTTTATGTAATCCCAGGTTATCTTGCATTTTGCAGTGAAGCAGCGCGTTCAGCAATGTTAAAACTTTGCAAAACAAGATAACGCTACCAGCCTGTGTAATTACATAAAATTTACATCCCTGTATATCTGCTGATACTGAATTTTTATGGTGCTATTGCTCTATCAACGGTGATTCGGGTGGCCCCAGATAGGATGGTTTTAACCCGCCGGTATCAATCACAATTTTTTGCAGCACTACGCCCGTATCTTCAGGGTAGAAAGACAGGGTATGAACGCCGGGCTTATTCACGGTAATAGTGGTTTGCAACTGACGAACATTGTTGAGCACTTCTTTTGCCCAGCTATCCTTTTCCCCGAGCCCCTTAATTTGTTCCGGCTCAGCGTTATCAAGTGCCATCCAGAACGCTAATTGGTGATCAGGGAAAAATGACTGCGTGGGCGAAATATCGACGGTGACTTCAAATGTTCCGGTGGAAAAAAAGTACAGGGGATAGCGAAGTGTCGGTCGCTCAGATACCTTTTGAGCGGGCGTTGCACCGGCGCTGATGAAGCTTCTTATGGCACTGCCCGTTCTGCCGTGCAGTGTCAGCTTTTCCCATTTAACGTCGTCACGATTATTGATTATCGTGCCGCTGACGGCATTGACAGATAGTACGCCATCAGCTTCCACAAAACCTTCGGCCTCACCGCGTTGATTGTTAGCAGAAATATCTACCGTCGCACCGCCCCATCCCGTTCCTTTAATAAGCACTGAGGCCTGATGTTCACCGGGCGGCAGTTGTGACCAGTCGATACTTACCGATACTGTAGCCGCCTCTTCGACCGTACCTTTTTTCTGAGAAAGACGAATCCAGTTTGCTTCGCTTTCTATGGTGAACTCAAACGGCTTGCCTTGCCGGTTATAAATAGTAATGTCACGTTGCCGCTTACCAAATGGGGTAAAAGTCTCCAGTGCCAGAGCGTTGGATTGCCATTCACTGGCAGGCCAGAACGCTGCCTGATTTTCGGTAGTAACGCCCATATCCGCTATCGCAGGTTTTGCAAGCGCCTTTGTACTGACCACAGGAGGAATGTTCGCCGGAGGATTGCGCCAGTGCACAAAGCCAATATGTGGCTGAGATATCATATGGTTCCATCGCCCGTTATCCATTGTATGAAAACGTTCAGACAATACTTCATCACGCTCAAACCATTGTTTTGTCAGGGCAGCGGACTGGTTGGTGGTAGCCCGGTCCTGACTGGCATCGCGTGTATTAATAGCCCTGGCATGATTCAGCTCAAATACCGCCTGACTAGCCCAAAGCGGATAGCCCACCAGCTGAAAAAACGCATTTTTGTAAGCGTCAGGCAATGCCGCCTCTAGCCGTTCAGCCTGCTTTGATGCGGCCTGTAACTGCGTTGAAATAGTTTGCGCTTCATCATAGTAATCAATACTGTACGTTTGCGCTGTGATCGCTTCTGGTTTGCGACGCCCGTTGTGCACGGTATAGGTATTAATTAACTCTGCGACAGTCCCGGCATACTGTGTTGGAAACTGCTGCTTAGCCCACTCGTGTGTAAATGTGCTTGCACTGCTGCCGTCAAAGGATTCCGGATCCCAGGCCATGGATAAAAAGAAGTCGATGGGCAGCTCCATCGGCTTCAGGTCACCCACGTTGGTGATCCAGATTTCGCGGGCCCCATACTCCCAGGCCATGCTCATCTGCTCGTAAATTTTGCCTAGCGGAACGGTGTTAATCCAGCGGTAAGAGCGCGGACCGCCTACATAGTCAAAATGGTAATATACACCGGCACCACCCGAGCGTTCGCGCTCTTGCGGCGTAGGCAGGCGTCGGATGTTGCCAAAATTATCGTCAGTCCACAGCAGCGTAACATCATCAGGAACCCGCATGCCGCGCTCATAAAAGCCCTGCACTTCTTTGTAAAGTGCCCACACTTGTGGAATATCCTCAACAGGCTTATCAAAGGTTTCGTCCAGTATCGCGCGCTGATCGCTGACAATTTTCTCCAGCAATCCGATGTTTTGACCTTCACTCATGGGCGTATCTTCCTGACCTCGCATGCCCAAAGTGAAGATACTTTCAAAATTTTTATGACGCTCTGCCCCTTCTTTCCAGAATGACGCCAGATTTTCAGGATTGGTTGAATACTCCCACTTTCCCTCACCATACCGGTTCCATTCTTTATCCGCGCGCATCATCGGCTCATGGTGAGAGGTGCTCATCACAATGCCCATCTCATGCGCCAGTCTGGCATTTTGCGGGTCGTCATCGGCGAATGCGTTGTTCCACATTGCAGGCCACAGAAAGTTGGCCTTTAACCGTAAAAGAAGCTCAAATACGTGCTCATAGAATTGCGCATTAAAGCCTCCGAACTTTTCAGTCGCCCAGTTCGTCAACGCCGGCGCTTCGTCATTTAAAAAGATGCCGCGATATTTGACCGCTGGCGCATCCAGTTTGCGTGTGCCTGCCTGCAATTTCAGCGTTGCGCTTTTTTTAACCGGTACATCTGCCCACCAGTACCAGGGAGAAACACCAATGGTTTCACTGATATCGTACATGCCGTACATCGCGCCGCGATGATTCGCGCCTGCCACTACCCACGCCTCATCGACGCCCTCGAACGGGTCCATGACATGTTCAATTAAAAATCCATCCCAGCGACCTCTAAGGGCACTGACGTCAATTTTGTTATTTGCAATCAGTTGCGCTAACAAGCGACTTTTACCCAACTCGGCCACCAGCACAAAAGACTTCTTTTTCGCCAATGTTGAAGAAATTTCTGCTTTTTGTGACGACACTCTGAAAATGTCGTCTGCAAAACTCGAGGCAACACGCTTTACACCTGCACTGGCAGTATCCTCGACAACAATAGGTGTCACACCTGATTTATCAGCCAGTACAAAACCAGCCTGCCCTGCATCCACCAGATAGTCAGCCTGACTGACAAAGGCGTAGCACAGCAGCATAAAAAACAACGATATACGCTTCATTTTTGACTTACCTTTCTTGCATGCAGGCCAATTAGCGCACCCACAAATCCACCCGCTGTCTGGGTACTGACCAGTGTCGCCGGTTGCGTATCGCCCACAGCTAATTGTTTTGTTGTTTCACGGACAGTAAAAAAGTTCAGCGAATCACCACTGCCTGTTACCCGCAATTCCAATCCATCAACTTCACCTTTGAATTGCTTAGTCGCCACGCGACTAACAGCGCCATCCTCTACTTTTTCCAGAAAAACCGTATAGCCTTCCTTTTGCGGCTCCACGCCCATGAAGTAGTGAAAATCGCGATTTTGGAATACCACTAAGCCTGCAGCCGTATTCGCAGCAACCTGATTTAGCCGGGTAGCGCTGCTAAATGCCATATGTTGTTGGCGTTTCCCAATAAATGCGGATTGCGCCGAGTCGGTCAAAGTATCGGTAATGGGAGATAAAGTAAGTAAGCTATCACTTACTTTTAGCCAGCCTCTTTCAAAGGTGTTAAGCGCAAGCCATTGCTGGCTTAGTGTGGTATCACCAAAATCATCGTGGAAGCGGCGACTTTTTTGGGCAAAGGTTTCAGATTTAGTCTGTACGCCTTCAGGTAATGGTAGCTTCGTAGGTACGGGCTCACCGGCAGGTAGAAGCGTCGGCCAGCCCTCTTCCCACGTAAGTGGTAAAATAAAGGTTTCACGGCCGGTATTGTAATGGTTACCCTCATAAGGTCGGGTGGCAAGAAATACGCTCCACCAATCGCCTTCCGGTGTCTGAATGAAATCAGCATGGCCGGTTGAGGTGATGTCCGATTCAGGTCGGTCACGCTGCGTCAGGATAGGATTATTCTCAAAAGGCACAAAAGGCTCGCTAAGACTTTTGGTGCGAAAAACCACTTGAGAGTGATTGACGCTGGTCCCTCCTTCGGCGCAGGTCAGGTAATACCAGCCATTCTTACGATATATGTGTGGTCCTTCAATCCATACCGGCTTGGTTGAAATATCAACCCCACCATTGATAAGCAGCTTGCGTGAGTCGGGCTTTACTTTCAGCGTCGCCAGATCCAGTTCCCACATCCAGACCGCGCGATGCCCGTCATATTCAGGCTCTCCTGGCGGCGCATCGTTATGGGCAATATACGCACGGCCATCACTATCAATAAACAAATCGGGGTCGATGCCCCCAACCTCCGGTAACCACACCGGGTCAGACCACGGCCCGGCAGGATCTTTAGCAGTAATAATAAAATTACCGCCTGCATCCACCGCGGTTGTAATAATATAAAACAAGCCATCATAATAGCGGATGGTTGGTGCGAAGATGCCCCTTGATGTCCGTAATCCGGAAAAGTCAGCCTGAGATGGCTGACTCAGTGCATGACCAACCTGTTCCCAGTGAACCAGGTCCTGACTTTTGAAGATTGGCAGGCCGGGGGTATAGGCAAATGACGAATTGACCAGATAGTACGTATCGTCTTTACGGGTAATACTGGGATCAGGATAAAAGCCCGGAAGTATTGGATTGCTGAATGTGTTGTTTGTTTGCGGCGGTGCTGAATCGGCGGCCTCATAAGTAAACCAGTCAAACGATGCATCAGCGCTTGCGTACGTCGCAGGCAACACCATCATCAATAAAGCCAGACCTTTACCAAACGAACAACTCGCCATCTATCCATTCCCGTTTTTTATTGTATTCAGGAATGTAACGATATCCTTATCGCCAGTTCAAACTTGTCTGATTATGATTTCCTGCTCTGATATTGCGTTTATTTACATTAAGGTAAGCGTCGATGCGGCGAGTTCAGACAATGACGCTCACTGAGCTACTCAGCCGCTCTCACCATATCCAGTTCAATTTCCACCGGTGATGGCTTACAGGATTCACGGTATTCGATAGGTGTCTTCTTATAATGCTTTTTGAACACCGCGTACATGTACTGTAGCGATGGATACCCACAAATTTTAGCCACCTGGGATGTTGACTCGTCACTTTCCCGCAGCATTTTGCACGCCCTTTGTAGTTTCTCGTTATGAATTTCGGTATGAATGCTGTGCCCGCGTTCGTCTTTAAACCGGTTTTCCAGATTGGAGCGCGAGACACCGACGTAATCCAGCACCTGGTCCACCTTGATCCCCCGACAGGCATTTTGCCGGATAAAATGCATCGCCTGCATCACATGAGGATCGGCAATAGCTTTATAATCGGTGGACTGGCGCTCTGCAACCCGCTCTGGCGGCACCAGAATGGGGCGTTTGGGGCTTTTATGACCATCCAGCATTTTATGCAGGAGTCTGGCCGACTGATAGCCCATCTCAAGACAGCCCTGCTTAACTGAACTTAAACTGACGCGGCTTAAGAACCGGGCTATTTCATCATCATCTATACCAATCACCGACATTCTGTCGGGTATCAGCATACCAATATGGTCACAGACCTGTAGCAAGTGACGCGCTCTGGCATCGGTCACCGCAACGATTCCAATAGGTGTAGGAAGACTTTTTAACCAGTCTGCCAGTCGTTTAATCGTATATTGCCAGGTTTCAGGGCGGACCGGGTGCCCGCGGTACACATAACACTCATACCCTTCTTTTGCGGTGAGCTCCAGCATGGCATTTTCCCGCTCTTGCGCCCAGCGATGGTGCTCATCCACCGGCGCGCCATAAAAAGCAAAACGCTGTATGCCTTTTTGGCGTAAATGCTGGAACGCGGCATTCACCAGTTCAAAGTTATCCGTGGCGACATAGGGCACATCGGGATAATCCTCAGGGTTGCGGTAAGAGCCCCCTACCCCTACCACGGGCACGTTGGCTTTTTGCAGGGCCACCTGTATTTCAGGATTGTCGTAATCAGCGATAATGCCGTCGCCACTCCACTCATCCAAGTGGTCCAGACGGGCCATAAAATCCTCTTCCAGGTAAAGGTCCCAGTCTACTTTTGATGATTGAAGATAGTTTCCGATACCTTCAATAATCTGCCGGTCATACACCTTGTTGGCGTTGAACAGCATGGTGATACTGTGCTTATTATCGAACATACGTGCCCCGCAAAAACGAAATTAAATAAAAATTGTTATGTTATTTTTTAGGCAGTTCGATACTAATACAGTTAAATTGAATTAACAAAAAAATTACAAAAAATCATAATTGTCCTTTTGTGATTTGATAATCAGGATGAACGCATCCGAAATTATTTCAGCGTAAACACATGTTCATAGGTATTGATTTAGGCACCTCCGGGGTGAAGGTTATTCTGACGAACACCGAGGGTGAGCTTGTGGCTAGTGCCAGTAGCAGCCTTGCCCTTTCCATGCCACACCCGATGTGGTCCGAACAGGATCCGCAACACTGGTGGGATGCCACCTGCGAATGCCTTGATACTCTCAGCAAGTCGCATAATCTGGCCACAGTTTCTGCTATCGGACTGGCTGGGCAGATGCACGGCGCCACGCTACTGGGCCGTGGTGGTAATGTACTGCGCCCTGCCATCCTGTGGAATGACGGGCGCACGGAAAAAGAGTGTGTGACGCTTACCGAAACCGTGCCAGCGGTTACTGATATTACCGGTAATCTGGTGATGCCTGGATTCACCGCGCCTAAGCTGCTTTGGGTAAAAAAGCATGAGCCTGAAGTGTTCTCCCGCATCGATAAGGTGCTGTTACCCAAGGACTACCTGCGGTTTAAATTAAGTGGCGATTATGCCAGTGATATGTCTGACTCCGCTGGCACAATCTGGCTGGATGTCGGTAAACGTGACTGGAGTGACTCACTGCTTGATGCCTGCGGATTAAGCCGACAAAACATGCCGGACCTGTACGAAGGCAATCAGGTGACAGGCTCGCTGCTACCATCTTTAAGCAAGCGTTGGGGAATGAAAGACGTTGCCATTGTGGCGGGTGCCGGTGATAACGCAGCCGGCGCGATTGGATGTGGCATCATTAATCCCGGCCAGGCCATGCTGTCTTTAGGTACATCCGGTGTGTACTTTGCGGTCACCCGCGAGTTTCGCAGCAACGCCGAGTCAGCAGTCCATAGTTTTTGTCACGCCCTGCCTGATCGCTGGCACCTGATGTCGGTGATGCTAAGTGCAGCCAGCTGCCTGCAATGGTATGCGGCCAACGCTGGCTATAAGGATGTTGGCGAGCTGACCGCTGATATTGAGAGCAACACCGGTGCCGATGACGATGCCACCCCATATTTTTTACCTTACCTGACCGGAGAACGCACGCCACACAATAATCCTGCAGCCAGAGGCATGTTTTTTGGTCTTTCTGCCAGTACTACCCGTGCACATATGGCCAGAGCGGTTATGGAGGGGGTCTCCATGGCCCTGGCTGACGGCATTGATGCCGTTCACGGCTGTGGTGTGCAGGCCGATGGCATCAGTCTCATCGGGGGAGGTGTCAGGAGCAGCTACTGGTGCCAGATGCTGGCGAATGTGAGCGGCCTGGCCATGAATTTACGGCAAAGCGGCGATGTGGGTCCGGCACTGGGCGCTGCACGCCTGGCCCACCTGGCAATGAATCCTGAAATTAAACCCTCATACATCTGCCCGTTCCCGAAGCTGGTAAAAACCTTCGAACCGGACAATTCTCATTTTGATATTTACCTCAAACGTCGTCAGAAATTCAGGGAATTGTACTTTGCGGTGGAGCCGCACTTTTAAGCCAACCAAAAAACACAAAAGTACATCTAATTAACATAATTGTTGTGGCACATGGGCGCATTACCATGGCATGACACGGTTTCACATACGCCACAAACTCACTAAGGAGTGACTCATGGCAAATTATTTTAACGATATCGCGCCAATTGAATTCGAAGGGCCAGACTCGACTAACCCGCTGGCCTTTAAACACTACAACGCCAAAGAGAAGGTGTTGGGTAAAACCATGGAAGAGCATCTGCGCTTTGCCAGCTGCTACTGGCACAATTTCTGTTGGGACGGCGCTGACGTCTTTGGTGGCCCGACATTTAATCGTCCCTGGCTGCAGTCAGGCGATGCCATGGAGCGGGCAAAACAAAAAGCTGATGTGGCTTTTGATTTCTTTTCTAAGCTAGGCGCGCCATTTTACTGTTTTCATGATGTTGATGTGGCACCAGAAGGCGAGTCCGTTAAAGATTATGTTAACAACTTTGCGAAGATGACCGACGTCCTGGCAGCCAAGCAGGAAGAAACCGGCATGAAGCTGTTGTGGGGTACGGCTAACGTGTTTAGTAACCCGCGCTATATGTCAGGTGCTTCTACCAACCCGGATCCGGAAGTTTTCGCCCGTGCTGCGACGCAGGTCTTTCATGCCATGAATGCCACTCATAAACTGGGCGGCGAAAACTATGTGCTGTGGGGCGGTCGTGAAGGTTATGAGACCCTGCTTAACACTGATCTGAAACGCGAGCGTAATAACCTGGGTCGCTTCATGAATATGGTGGTTGAGCATAAGCATAAAATTGGCTTTGACGGCCTGCTGTTACTTGAGCCTAAGCCACAGGAACCCACCAAGCATCAATATGACTATGACACGGCCACGGTATACGGTTTCTTAAAAGAATTCGGGCTGGAAAAAGAGTTTGCGGTAAACATTGAGGCAAACCATGCCACGCTTTCGGGCCATTCGTTCCACCATGAAATTGCTACGGCATTTGCACTGGGCATTTTTGGTTCCATTGATGCAAACCGCGGTGACCCGCAGCTAGGCTGGGATACCGACCAGTTCCCGAACAGCGTGGAAGAGATGACGCTGATTTGTTATGAAATCCTTAAAAATGGCGGTTACACGTCAGGCGGCTTTAACTTCGACACCAAATTACGTCGTCAGAGTATTGACCCGGCAGATCTGTTCCATGGTCATATCGGCGGCATGGATACCTGTGCACTGGGCCTGAAAAAGGCAGCAGCCATGATTGAAAACGATTTTATCGACAACGCGAAGTCAAAACGCTACCAGGGCTGGGAAACGGACTTTGGCAGCAAAGTGGCCAACGGCGACTACACCCTTGAGTCTTTGGCACAATACACCGAACAGCAAAACCTCGACCCGAAACACGTTTCCGGGCAACAGGAAATGCTGGAAAACATGGTCAATAACACCATCTTCCGTTAATCATCTCCCATCTGGCGTACGGCACTGTCGTACGCCTTTTTTTGTTAAAGGGTTGAAGCATGCGCGTGGCAGCCTTTCTACTGACATTATTTTCTCTGCCGGCTCTAAGCGATACACATTTTCACTCACTAATTTCTGATGGCGCGGTGTTGCAGCGTGATGGCTCCGTACCGGTGATCGTATTCAGTGACGAGGCGGGCTCGCTCTCGCTGGCGCTGGATGGACACCCCATAGGTAACGCAACAATCAAAGATGGTCGCTGGTCACTGTCATTGCCTGAGCAACCTGCCGGCGGGCCGCACACTCTCAGCGTCAGCGGTGACAATGTCGCACTACAGGTGAAAGATATCTATTTTGGCGATGTGTATCTGGTCTCAGGGCAGTCCAATATGGAACTGACCATGGAAAGGGTTGAAGAAGCATACCCTCAGGACGTAGCGCTGGCAGACTACCCGCTGATTCGCGAGTTTACTGTTCCTGACACGTTTAATTTTTCACGCACTCTGGCCGAGCCAGAACCGGCCGACTGGAAAACCGCACAATCCCAGGATATTGAATCACTGTCTGCTGTTGCCTTTTATTTTGCCCGCCATCTGTACAGATACAAAGGGGTGCCCATCGGCATCATCAATGCCTCGCTGGGCGGCTCCCCCATTGAAGCCTGGATGGACCCGGCGCTTTTAGCCGACTATCCCCAACAACTTAAAGAGGCTGCTCCATTCAGGGAAGAAGCGTACATTGAAGCCACAAAAAAGCACGATCAGGATGCTGCAACTACCTGGTACAGTGCGCTGGCTAAAAAAGATACCGGCTTACAAACACCGGCCTGGTATAGCGATGATATTACTACTGCTGACTGGCAAACCTTTACCGTGCCCGGTACACCGCCTTTTGCAAAAGAGGGTTACACCGGTAGCTGGTGGGCAAAAAAAACGGTCAACCTGCCCTTTGACCCGCAGTCACCGGTCATCTTAAGACTAGGTCGAATACGTGATGCCGACGAAGTATGGGTAAATGGTGTATTGGTGGGAAACACGACCTATCACTACCCTCCCCGTCGCTACGAAGTGCCACCGCAGGTTATCCGTAAAGGAAACAATGTTATTACTGTGCGCATCACCGGTAACAGCGGTAACACTGAGTTTTTTCCGGATAAAGCCTACTTTATTGGCACAAATAATCGCCGCGTTTCCCTGGCCGGCGACTGGCAGGCCAAACCGGCGGCAAGCATGCCGCATATTGCGCCTGTGCAAACCTTTATACGCTGGAAACCTACCGGTTTGTACAACGCCATGATCGCTCCGCTTACCCGTTTTCCGCTTTCTGGCGTGATCTGGTACCAGGGTGAATCGAATGCCGATACCCCTGATCACTATGCAGACATGCTCACATCAATGATGGATCACTGGCGAGCCCAGTGGCAACAGCCTGCCTTACCATTTTTCATCGTGCAACTGGCCAATTATATGACCCCGCAAGTCAGTCCGCAGGAAAGTCAGTGGGCAGAACTGCGCGCACAACAGGCTCTGGCAGCACAACATGACAATGCGTGGCTGGTTACCACCATTGATGCCGGTGAATACAACGATATTCATCCGGTTGATAAACAGGTTGTTGGTGAGCGGCTTGCCTTGCAGGCGCGTGCCGCCGTTTATCAGGATGAGGTGAATGAGAGTGGCCCTGACGTTACCAATATTGAATTGCAGGGAAAGAACGTAGTCATCACCCTTAACGATCGCCAGGGGTTACGACAAGTGAATACTCCACAAAGTGGTTTTACCCTGGCCGGAAAGGACGGTCAGTTTTTTTGGGCGGAAGTGACGCGCGATGGCAACCAATTTATCTTGTCTCATCCCGAAGTGAGTACGCCTGTTACCGTACGCTATGCCTGGGCGGATAATCCGGTTTATAGCATCACTGATGCCGACGGGTGGCCACTGGCGCCTTTTGAGTATGATTTAAATAACAATAGCCAGGAAGCACCCAGCCAATGAATAAAAAGCACATTTATCTAATTCTGATCGGGCTGCTGGTGCTTACCGCACTCATTGCCATATTTTTTGCCCCGCTGTTTAAAACGCCAGCGTCTTCGGACAGCGTATTTATCAACCAGTGGGGCTTTCTGCCACACCAGAACAAGCTGGCCGTTTTATCATCAGACACGGTGCGTTCGTTTACCGTGACCGACCTGAAAACCAATCAGGCCGTGATGAAAAGTAAGACCGAGCTTAACGGCACCTGGCAGGAAGCCGGTAAGGCAGTAGCACTAGCAGATATTTCCGGCATTACTTCACCCGGAGAGTATCGCCTGTCCGTTGAAGGCGCCAGCCCACAAATATTCGCCGTGCGACCGGATAACTATGCCACCATCCATGATGCGGCTATCAAAGCCTATTACTATGCCCGGGCAGGCGTGGCCCTGGACCCCGCGTTTGCAGGTAAATGGCATCGTCCTGCCGGACATCCGGACAACTCTGTTAAAGTGCTTGATCTACCTGACCTGCCTGCCTCACCACGGCAAAAGGGCTGGTACGATGCCGGTGATTATAATAAATATGTTGTTAATTCCGGTATCACTACCTACACACTGTTACGGGCCTATCTGGACCATCCTGCGTTTTACCGTGAGCGCTACTGGAATATTCCTGAATCAATGAATGAGCGAGCGGATATTTTAGATGAAATCCTGTGGAACCTGGATTGGCTGGTCACCATGCAGGCTGACGACGGTGGGGTTTACCACAAACTTACCACACTGGATTTCGCCGGCCCTGTTATGCCCCATAAAGCTACAAAAACCCGGTACGCTACGGCTAAAAGCACCGCCGCAACGCTGAACTTTGCGGCCGTGATGTCGGCGGCTGCCCGAGTATTTGAAGATAAGCGGGAGGTGTATCTGGATGCCGCCAGACAGGCGCTTGAATGGGTCAGGCAACATCCGCAGCGATATTATCGCAACGAGCAAAATGTGCATACCGGGGAATATGGTGATACGTATCTGGAAGATGAGTTTCGCTGGGCACGTATCGAATATGCCATAAGCACCAGCAATTCTGAAGCGTTGCGGGCGCAGGTGCAGACGCTGCCTGCGGTGTCGACACCCTCCTGGGCCAGCGTGGATAGCCTCGGTTACCTGTCGGTACTTAATGATGCACAGGCTTTGCTTTCTTCGTCTGACTATCAGAAGGTCAAAACCGCGCTATTGGATTATGCCGACCATCAGGTGAACATTATGCAGGCGCATGCCCTGCGGGTGCCCACAGTGGTCAGTGACTTTGTCTGGGGCAGTAATGCTGTGATGATGAATAAAGCCATGCTACTGGAAGTCGCCTTTGCGTTAGAAAAACGGTCGCGCTACCGTGATGCCTCGCTGGCATTGGTGGATTATATCAGTGGCAGAAATCTGACCGGCTTTAGCTTTGTTACCGGCTTTGGGAGCCGATCACCACGGTTTATTCACCACCGACCGTCGCAGGCAGACAATATCGCCGATCCGGTGCCCGGCTGGCTGGTAGGCGGCCCACAGAACGGCCATCAGGATGAATGTAAGTACCCTTCCGATATGCCTGCGATGTCTTATCTGGACGCCTGGTGCAGTTATTCCACCAATGAAGTGGCTATTAACTGGAATGCGCCACTGGTGTACGTGCTCGCCAGTATCAGCGCAATGCCTGATACACCGTCTCAATAAGCGCCCAACATGATGGTTAGCGGCATTATTTTCAAAAGTTCCTGTTTACAGTATTTATCGACACTCCAATGTGAAAAAAGATAATAGCTAGCTTTCACCAGCTTATTACCATTCGTTAACAGTTTGTTTACTATGCGCCTGCTGATCTTCTGGTTTTATTTGGGAAACGTTGAACAGTCTCGCATGCAATAGTGAGCAAGTAATAGGGAAACGATTGGGGAATCACATGAAACGAAACATTCCATTTAAAAAGTCACTCCTGACCAGGAGCCTTTCTGTTTTACTTGGTACCAGCGTCATGATGCCAGCATTTGCTCAGCAGAACGATGGCGCTACAGAGAATGGCGAACCGGTAGAGGTCATTGAGGTTACTGGCCTTAAATCCAGCCTGACAGAAGCGCAATCTATTAAACGAAACTCAGTGGGTGTTGTGGATGCGATATCCGCTGAAGATATCGGTAAGTTCCCGGATACCAACCTCGCCGAATCCTTGCAGCGTATTACAGGTGTATCCATTAGCCGAACTAACGGTGAGGGTAACGAAGTTACCGTGCGTGGTTTTGGCGGTGGTAATAACATGATAACGCTCAATGGCCGTATGATGCCTGCTGCCCAAACATATGGTGGCGGCAGTGGTGCCGATGGTACGCGGTGGTACCCGCGCATTTTCCTTTGCCAACCTGGCATCAGAAGGCGTAAGAGCGGTTGAGGTTTATAAGACCAGTAAAGCGGATATCGCCACGGGTGGTATTGGCGCTACAATCAACATTTTGACCGCTCGCCCGTTAGACAATCCTGGCTTTACAGCATCCGTAGCCGCTAAAGCCGTTCACGATACCACAAATCGCGTAGGCGACGACGTAACGCCCGAAGTATCAGGCATTGTAAACTGGACAGATGAAGACGCCACGTTCGGGGTCAATGTCACTGCAATTATTCAGCAGCGCGATTCTGGTTATGTGGGTGCAACCGTAAACGACTGGAATATTGGTGAATGGGGCGACCCTAACGATCCTGATACGCTGTTTAACAACGCTGACATGTCGGTTTACCAGAATGTGCCTGATGTGGGTCAGCTTTACGCCCGTCCTAACGACTTACGCTATGCCTTTTCAGACCGCCAGCGTGAGCGTAAAAATGCACAGATTACTTTGCAATACGCGCCTGCTGACAACATGACCGCGACGCTGGATTATCTGTTTGCAGAAAACGAAATCAACGAGCACCGTGGTGAAATTACTAACTGGGTGCAAAACGGCTCCAACATTACACAGGTTGAGTTTGATGATGGCCCGGTTGCAACGCCTATCTACATTGCGGAAAACTACAACGGCACCGTAGATGAAGGTTACGAACAGCAATATCGTGAACAAACCAACACCCTGAACTCACTGGGTTTGAATTTCGAGTATTTCTACAGCGATTCGTTAAAGCTTAATTTTGATGTTCACAACTCAGAAATGGAAAGCTTACCCACAGGACCAAGTGATAACCTGGCGTCCGGCGAGATTGCTGTCGGCCTGGGCGCGCCGATTGTTGCCTCTCGCGAATGGTGGTTTGGCCGTGAGCTGCCTTCTTATCGCAATGTCTATGATGATTCTCAGCGCGGTAATGACAATGGCGTATTGGATGCCGGCGACGTTGGCTCTTCAATACTGCGCTTCCGTCATGCCTCTCAGGTTACCGAAATTACCCAGTTCAAATTCGACGGTACCTACTATCTGGACAATGGTGAATTCCAATTTGGGGTGGAAGGCCGCGCCATGGAAATGAACGCCCGTCAGACAGCCGGTGACAACATGACACTAGGCAACTGGGGCATTGCCAACCCGGGTGAATTCTCAGAAGGCTTACTGGAACAGATTGATGTGGGTGGCGAGTTTGACGACTACAGCACCGGTGAAAGTCAGGGTATAGGCTTTACCGGTGACACGGTTGCACTGGCACGTGAAGGCATTGCGCTTTATCCGTCAGATGCCAACTACTTTGGGGTCAGCGATGTGTTTTCTACCAATGATACGGTAGAAGAAGACACCATGGCGGCTTACTTCCAGGTGCATGTGCAGGCCGATTGGAACGACATGCCAATTAACGTTCTGGCCGGTGTGCGCTATGAAACCACTGACGTGGACTCTACCTCACTGGTAACGCCGCCCAGCTATCTGGTTTGGGAAAACAACAACGATTTCAGTGTGTTCACAAACCCTGAAACCACAGCGCAGCCGCTAAGTGTAAAAGCTGACTATGACAACGTGCTGCCCAGTTTAGACTTCGACATCATGCTTACCGATGATGTAAAAGGACGCTTCTCGTACAGTAAAACCATTGCTCGTGCGGGGTATGGATCGCTGCGGGTGTCACCAAGCGGGTTTGGGCTAACAGGCTCTACCCTCAACGGTGCGCGTGCGACAGCCAGTTCCTCAAACCCGGCGCTGTTGCCTCTTGAATCAGACAACCTGGATATCTCGTTTGAGTGGTACTACGACGAAACCAGTTATGCGTCGGTCGGCTTCTTCGAAAAACGGGTAGCCAACTTTATCGGCACCGGCCAGGAAGATCGCACCTACTTCGGTATTCAGGACCAGACATCAGGCCCACGCGCTATTGCCGCTGCCAATGCACTTCGTGACCGTGGTTTTGCGGTCGATGATACGTCACTGTTTGCCATGATGGTACTGCTGGAACAACCGCAGGCATATCCTAACGGCGCAGATGACTACACCGGTTCGGCGGAACAGATTCTTGAGCTTGGTGAAACTCCCGGATGGGATTTGATTCCTGAAGAAGGCGATCCGGACCTGGTGTTCCGCACGTCCTACCCGCAAAACAACCGGGAAGCCAAACTGTACGGTGGCGAGTTCGCGGTCCAACATTTCTTCGGGGAAACCGGTTTCGGGGTGCAGGCAAACTACACCATCGTGCGCGGTGACATTGGTTTTGATAACGAAGGTAACCCGAATGTGTCGCAGTTCGCCCTTACCGGCCTAAGTGACACCGCCAACCTGGTTCTACTGTATGAGAATTATGGCTGGACGGCCCGGGTCGCATGGAACTGGCGCGAAAAATACCTTAACCGGGCTAACTATAAGGGCTCTAATAACCCGGCTTACATCGAAGACTATTATCAGATTGACGCGAACGTAAGCTACGAGGTGAATGAGCACCTGTCAGTGTTTGTTGAAGGTATCAATATCACCGGTGAAAACAGCCGTGAGCATGGCCGTACGCCTAATCAGCTATGGTATTTGGAAGACTTAGGTGCACGTTACAATCTTGGCGCACGCTATACTTTCTAACTTGCTGAGTTATGTATTAAAACGCTAGGCCACTTCGGTGGCCTTTATGCGTTGTGCGCCTGCTGATGCATTAAAACTCTCAGATGCTACCTGCTGCAGAATATGATTAGATAGTATTCATTCCAGCGCCAAATACATCCTGATATAGAGGTAAATGCGAGCATCTCAGGCCGCAGGTTTCAAAAAGGCATAAATATGAATAATAACTACACCCTTTTAGATAATGTCACCCACAAAGATATTCGGGTAATCAATCAGTACCGTGCTGAATTTGGTGATAACGTCACGTCTGTACCGGTTTTTGCCACAGAGCTTGCTGACGTCATGAAGCATTACCCTGTGCTGTTTTACCCGGATAAGGACACCAACAGTTTTACGATGACAGCACTGTTAGGGCTGGCACGTAACGAAAACCTCTTTTTGAACGAAACACTGCCCGACACTTATGAAAATCTTCGATCGCATCACGGCTGGGCAACAGACTATGTCCCTGCGGTTATCGCGCGCGGTCCTTTTGCCATTGGCCTGCATGGTGATGGCGAGGAAGTAATGGTGCATATCGATACCTCCAGCCCACGGCTAAGTGAGCAACATGGCACGCCATTGTTTTTACCAAAAGGGGGAAACTCTGATTATCTGAATCGCATCGCTTCTGTGCTGCACGTCATTCATCAGGGCATGCAGGTGACCCAATCTATGATCAGCGCCTGGCAATCGCTGGATTTAATGGAGCCGTTGAATATCGATATTGAACTTACCGATGGTTCACCTTTAAAAGTGAGTGGCTACTATGCAGTAAGTCAGGAGAAGGTTGCAGCTTTAAGCGCGGATGACTTGCACACGCTGCATCAAAAAGGGTTTCTGCAGGGCTTGTTCCTGGCCTTATCATCACTGGGTAACATTCAGACACTGGTGGATTTGAAAAATATCCGCCTGCAACACGAACAATCCAGCCATGCCTGAAACGGTTTTTGATGTGTGCCAGCATGTGGAGGAAGTCGCTGCCGGTGATGCCCCGCCGTTGTCAGTGCTCACTGAGCAGGCCTCACCGCTGATCCTGCGTGGTATCGCAAGTCACTGGCCACTTTTGGAGCACGCTAGCCGCTCTCCTTCTGATGCAGTGAACTATTTAGCGGGATTTTATAATGGCCGCCCCTCTATGGTGTACCGGGCATCATCGGCAATCAAAGGCCGGTATTTTTACGAACAGGATGCAGCATCGCTTAATTATGAAAGCGTGCGTCAAAATGTCCGTGACTTTCTGAATGAGCTGCTTACCCGGCCACAGGACAAATCGTTGTATATGGCCTCGGCCCCGGTGGATACCTATTTTCCGGGCCTAAAACCTGATTTGCAATTCAGCCAGACGCCACATCTTACGCCCACCGACAGTAACGAGCCGCTGGTAAGTGTATGGATAGGCAATCAGTCACTGGCCTCCTGTCACTTTGACTGTAATGAAAATATTGCCTGCTGCGTGGCCGGCAAACGTCGCGTGGTGGTATTCCCCCCTGAACAGATTGATAACCTGTATCCCGGGCCGGTGGAAAAGACGCCGGGTGGCCAGATGATTAGCATGGTGGATTTTCATGATCCCGACTATGCGCGCTTCCCCAAATTTAAGGAAGCCATCAAACATGCTCAGGTTGCCGAACTTGCTCCCGGTGACGGCATTTTTATTCCCAGTATGTGGTGGCATCAGGTTGAGGGACTAAGCGACTTCAATATTCTGGTTAACTTTTGGTGGAGTGAAGCCGCTGCCTTTCTTGGCCACGGTATGCCAGCCCTGTTTCACGCCATGCTGGCGATACGCGATCGTCCTGAGCGCGAAAAAGCCGCTTTTAAAGCATTATTCGACCACTACGTATTTGGGAACAGCGATAATGCATCTGCGCATATTCCTGAAGCGGGTCAGGGGGTGCTTGCCGAATTAGACGAACTTCAGGCCCGACGCTTGCGGGCCATTATCATCAATCAACTCAATAAGTAGTAAGATTATGACAACAACGCCGAAGAAAATTGTCATTGCCGGTGGCGGTACCGCCGGCTGGATAGCCGCCGCCGCTCTTGCGCGCAAAATGGGGCCGCTGGTGGATGTCAGGCTGATTGAGTCGGAAACCATCGGTACTATCGGTGTCGGTGAAGCGACAATTCCGCCTCTGCGAACCTTTCATAAACTGCTACAGATTGACGAGCAGGCATTCATGCGCGCCACCTCTGCCACGTTTAAGCTGGGTATCCAGTTTGAAAACTGGGGGCATATTGGCGAGCGCTATATCCACTCTTTCGGGGTGACCGGTCAGCAAAGCTGGCTGGCAGAGTTTGTTCACTTTTTCTTAAGCGCCAAAGAAAAGGGTCTGGAAGGTACATACGGGGACTACTGTTTTGAACTGGAAGCGGCCCGCCAGCATAAATTCGCTACCTCGCAGCAAAGCAATATTCAATATGCATATCATCTTGATGCCGGCGACTATGTCAGTTTTTTAAAACGATTTTGTAGTGCGCTGAACGTAACGCGCACGGAAGGCGTTATCAGCCGTGTCGCCCAACATGACAACGGCGACATCAGCGCCCTACACCTTGAAAGCGGCGAGATTATTGAGGGTGACTTTTTCATTGATTGCACCGGCTTTAAAGGCTTGTTGATTGAAGAAACACTGGAAACCGGTTTTGAGGACTGGTCGCACTGGCTGCTGTGCGACAGCGCCTGCGCCGTACAAACCGAAAGCACCCAGCCTGCCCCGCCCTACACCCGCGCAGCGGCCCACCATGCCGGCTGGCAGTGGGAGATCCCCTTGCAACATCGCGTTGGCAATGGACTGGTCTATTCCAGTAAGTTTATGGATGATGAGGAAGCCAGACAAACCTTACTTAAAAATGTAAAAGGCGAACCGCTCACCAGCCCGCGAACGCTACGCTTTAAAACCGGCAGACGCAAAAAAGCCTGGCATCGCAATTGTCTGGCACTGGGGCTGGCCAGTGGGTTTGTGGAGCCACTTGAATCCACCAGCATCCATCTGGTCATGATGGGCATCACACGCTTTATGCAGCTGTTTCCTCACAGCGGCCACGACCCGGCGCTGATTGACGAATACAACAGCCAGACCCAGGCCGAGCTCGAGCGCATCCGCGACTTCATCATCCTGCATTATCATGTAACCGCGCGCGACGACAGCCCGTTCTGGCAGCACTGCAAAGACATGCAAGTGCCCGACTCACTGATCAGTCGCATTACCCTTTTCAAAGAGCAGGCTCATGCCTTTCAAAAACTAAACGAGCTGTTTCGCGTGGACTCCTGGACCCAGGTGATGCTAGGTCAGGGCATTACCCCAACCCATTACCATCCGGCCGCGACCATGCTCTCCGAAGATCAGCTGAAAAACTCATTGCGCCAGCAGCGTGAACGGGTTCTTGCAGCGGTCAAACAGCTGCCAGAGCATGCCGACTTTGTGAAGGGATATTGTGGGCGGTGATAGGCGAGTGACGTCTTTTGCCTTACGGCACATAACACGTTAACAGGCCTTTGAATCGAGCCAGTCGGCAGAGGACGTTCGCTGGAATCAGCGTTAACGTGACGCTGGTTTTGCTAAAGAACAAAACCACGTCTATGGCTAGTACATACCATCAATTCTACTTATACTCTGCGCGTTAAGTTAGTCTCGAGGTTTTATGATGAATGAGTGGTGGCACACACTGTTGCAGTGGTTGACTGAGTACCAGTTGAATGTAGTGTGGAGCGTAGTGGTGTTATTGATTTATTTGGCAACCTCCCAAAAGCTTTTGCCAAAGCTCGAAGCCAATATGGAGAAGTCGAAGTTAAAATCCAATAGCGCTACTAAGGGGCTGTTTGTAGCCCGGGTGCTGGTTGCAACCATATCTATAGCACTGCTGTTACTTGCATGGGGCATCGACTTTTCAGGGCTGTTGGTTTTATCCACGTCTATCCTCACAGTCACAGGCGTGGCACTATTTGCCAGTTGGTCGCTCATCAGTAATATCACCGCATACTTTATTTTGTTAACCAATGTGGCCTACCGCCGAGGAAACTATGTTCGCATTCTGGACGGTGATAATTTCATCGAAGGGGTTATTGCCGATATCGGCCCGTTTAGTTCGCGCCTGGTGACGGCTGATCGCGAAACACTGATGTACCCTAATAATCTTATTCTGACGCGGCCGGTACTACTCAACCCCAAGGTAAAATGGGGCACCATGGGCAAAGTTATAACGAAGCCGGCTGAAGAAAAGCCAGTGGCTAAACTAGATGATGATATGCCTCAGGAAGAGGTTTAATTTTAAGCGCTAAAGCATTGCGGGGAATCGCAAAGAAATACTTTTTCTTTGCTGTCACCATTCCACTAGCTGCTGAAAGTCCTTGATCCGATCCCGTTGAATCGTCATTGCTTCGAATACGTTTGCAAAGCTTCGGTTACTGGCCGGTAGATTGGGCAGTGACAAATTTGCCTGTACAAAAAATTCATCGGCCTGCTCATCCCAGGCCTGTTCCCACCATTCGGTAATCCGGCTTTTGCTGTTCATCATGCGCATAGATGAGGGCAATTTATCAGATTTACTGCTATTCACAGCTGCCTGGGTTGGCAACAAATTCCACAAGTCGTTGTTCGGCCAGCGAGCAAAAGGCATAGCATGATCCACAGCATAGCTCGGCAGCCGAAGCGCTTTTCCTGACCAGCAACAATTCACACCGCCGGCTCGAATCAATTGATTGATGCGTTCTCTGACTCGCGTTGTTGTTCTTTTAGGATCTTCCCAGGAAAGCGCATTTAGCAATTCGACATTGGACCACGATTTCGCAGTATTTTTTTTGGTGTAACTCTGCATAAGCCCGGCCCATTCATTTACCAGCGATGGTTCTATCCAAACACTGAAACGGGTTAGCGAGTCCCAAATATTTACTGGCACATAAAAGCGCCCTAGAGAAGCCAGAAAGTCAGCATCCAGAACAAGACTTCCCGCCGGTTTTTTGATTCGCTGGGTTTCAGCCAGAAAAACACCCTTATCAGTACCCGGCAATGTTGTGTAGCGAACTGGCATATCACGTATAGTGACAGCGACATCCTTCAACGTCTGATATACCGCTTGAGCAGATTCAGGTTGCAGATACATGGCACCAATATAAAAATCGTTGGCCGTAAAAGAAGCGAGCGCATTCCAGCCCCCCTCTTCTACAAAACCCAACCCTCGGTTGGTATTACTGTTCTGGGGAATTTTAAAATGATCGACCAGCGGCTTAAATAACTTAACCCAGTAAAGGGCAACCAGACCAAGAGGCAGCACAACATGCTCCTGCGTTCGTTCTATTACTGCTCCCGGATGCCCTTCGGCAATCCTCAGCAGGGTTCGCAACAATGCCACTTTATAGGTAGATGACTTGTTGTCGTTCATAATGATATTGCGAAGCAGCGGAAAAGCGCCGGAGCCATCGTCAGGTAATGTGAGGATAACGGTTTGCCAACTCACATCGCTGCGGCCTAATTCATCACGACGCTTATTTTCATCTATCAACCTGAAAGCCAGGCCGAACTTTTTGGCGAACGCAGCAAGCTCATCAGCCGGCACAGGGTGCATCGTACGTTCATCGCTACAAGCACCGTGCCGTAAAGAAATGACAATCTTACCGCTGGCTTTGAGCAGCGAGCTTACTTTACGAATGCAGCGCTCACGGTCTGAGGGTGCAATATGCATCCATACCGCGCTAAGAAGAATGAGGTCGAATTTTGTCTGCAGATTAAAGACTTTATCCAGAGAAGGCAGCGTGTCATCAATCCAGTGAACATTCTGATCAACAGTATACTGCCGGGCCTGTTCACGGATGCCTGTTGCAGGCTCAACAGCAAAAACGGTAAGCCCTTTTGCCGCCAGATATCTGGCATCCCGCCCGGAACCAGCACCTATATCCAGAGCAAAACCTTTGTCTGGAACTTCAGATAGCCAGCTCTGATGTACCTTTTCAAAAGACACACTGTTGTATTGCGCAGTCAGCTTTTCAGCATTTTTGGTGTAAAAGTGTATGTTTTCTGACAATTTGCATCACTTCCGAGCTGAACATTTGTACAAGCTTTGGCAGATATATTCTATAAGTTCAGTACAATACGAACTCTATCAAAGAATTGCAAAAGCGCATGGCGAGTGCGCACATTGGTTGTAAGCCTTTAGATGCAGTGCGGTCCTGCTTTCAAGAACTAAATTTTTGATGAGCTAAATTGGTAACTTGGGAAGTCAAAGCATCACCAATCTACTAAGCAAGCGGCCTTGCGGGAAACCTTACAGGTGTTGATTCATGTAACTAAGTGCGGTTTCGAACGCTGATTTCTGGAAACCTTTTAGGCCGGTCTCGTTAAACTCTACCTGTATGGGATTATCTTTTAACGCTGCTTTGATCTCTGTCGGTGGCATCACTATCACTTTTACCCCGTCTAACAACTCCAGCGCAGCTTCTAACTTAAAACCAATGGCCCCACCGGCAAACTTCCCCTTCATAGGGCGCTCGCGGATGACAATTGTTTCAATTTTGTAGTCCTGAACCAATTGCGCAAAAGATTTCTGGAAATACTTCAGCTCATGAGCGGTAGCGTTTTTTTGTAGACTCATTTTTCTTGTACGGCAATCAGGGAGCAAAAACATGCCGTTATCAAGATTCAATAGGGCAATGTTTGCATCATTACCTGCCAGTTCTACACCACATACACGCATTGAGAAGCTCCACCATTAAATATCAGAGCCCAGAGTATACCGAAATTATCCGCTCTACGGAGTGATTTTCTGCTATTGAGTAACTCTCTTTTAAGCTTGTTATTTGACGAGAAGGCGACTAGGGAATCAGTGACGATTCGCAATCTGAGCACGAAGCAATTTAGCAATTGATGCAACTGATAGACTGAAATGGCGCACCCGATAGGATTACTCGGCGCTTCCTGCGCCTCGCCCTGCGGGCCGCGCTAAAGCGCGTTCAAAATCATTCCTGATGATTTTGTCGAACAAAGGCTCTCATCCACGGAAATACAACAGATATAAAAAAACCGACTCGAAAAGTCGGCTTATTTATATCTGGCGCACCCGATAGGATTCGAACCTATGACCTTTGCCTCCGGAGGGCAACGCTCTATCCAGCTGAGCTACGGGTGCGTACTTTATAAACTGTTTCAACCACCATCGACAGCGTGAGTCGGGAATGGCATTGAGGAGCGCTATAATACTTAGGGTGGGCGGTAGCATCAACCGTTTTGTGGCAGAAATCTATATTGGCGATGTCAGAATTAGCAATTGATTAAAAATTGGTTAATTGTTGCTAAATGGTTGTAGTCATTAAATAACCGTTATAATCTTCTTTTAATAGGCATTTTACTGTAACGCCCGGAGGCGGATGTGAAATTAAAGTCGTGGTTAGTTGCTGGCGCAATGGTAGTGGCAGCGGTAGCACAGGCTCAGGAGATGAGCGAAGAGGCGATTAAGGATCGCATTAAGCCGGTGGGCTCGGTACACGTTGCCGGTGATGAAGCTCAGGGCGAAGCTGCTGGCGGTGGCGGCGGTGGTACCCGTTCAGGTGAAGTTGTTTACAATAACGCCTGCGTAGCCTGTCATGGTGCCGGCGTACTGGGTGCGCCTAAGATGCAGGTGACCGCTGACTGGCAACCGCGCCTGGATGAACGTGGTTTTGATATGCTGCTTGAAAATGCAATTAATGGTTATAACGCTATGCCGCCGAAAGGTACCTGTGGCGATTGCAGTGACGACGAGATAAAAGCCGCTATTGAATACATGATCGAAGGTATTTAACGGTAGTTACCAACCTGTCGACCCTCTTTACCCTACAAAAAAATCATGAGTCAGGTGTAGCTTTATTTGTACGAAGCGCACCTGACATCAACGCCAGCGCGGCTCTGGTCCGACGTGAACCAAGTGCTGTATTTTTAAACAAAAAGTAGCAATTTAGACACAAATCAGTTAATTTAAGCTGTTAACAACATTTGGTGTTCTAAGAAAAGCTGGCTAACTTAATGTCGACAGAGTCTACGCAGTATCCGTTGTCTGAGGAAGAGCTCCGTGAGCTTATTCCGCAGTTACAGCAACTGACTGAAAAATATAAGCGTGCGGAACGCGTGCAAAAAGCCCTGTTCGATATTTCTGAACTGGCGAGCTCTGTTAGTCATCTCAACCGTCTTTACTCTGCCATCCACGAAATCATCGGCGAATTCATGAATGCCGAGAATTTCTTTGTCGCCTTCTACGAGCGCGACGTCAATTTGATCAACTTTGCGTATTTTGTTGATGAGTTTGATGAACAAACCATCAAACAGGTCCCTGCTGAACAGTTAATGGACGGTATCACCGGCCATATTCTTCGCTCCGGCAACCACGTATTTCTGGATAAATCCAATTCTGATGAATTTGAGGCAAAAACAGGCGCAAAGTTGGTTGGGGCCCTGCCGCATCAGTTTTTAGGTGTACCTCTTAAGCGCGGCACCCAGGTGATTGGGGCCATGGTAGTGCAAACCTACGATGAAACGGTTACGTATTCAGCCGAAGACTTAGAGGTTCTGTTGTTCGTTTCCCAGCATATCGTCACCACGGTTGACCGTGTTAAAAGCCGGGAACTAACTGAACGTACTATTCGTGAGCGTACGCGTCAGCTTCGTAAAATTAACGATGACCTTCAGGAAGAAATTCTGGAGCGTCAGAAAGTTGAGCAGCTTCAGCATGCCTTGTTCGAAATTTCAGAACTGGCGGCCAATGTTGAAGGTGACATGAAAAACTTCTATTCCAGCCTTCACGAGATTCTAGCCCGCCTTATCAGTGCACCGAACTGCTATATCGCCACATTAAATGAAGATCGCGATAAGCTACGCTTCCCCTACTTCAGCGATAAAGAATACGACAGCGCGGAAGAACGTCCTCTGGGACTGGGTTTATCTGAATTTGTTCTGCGCTCTGGTCAGGCTGAACTGATCAATCCCTCGCGAGTACTTGAGTTGGCGGAGTCTGGCGATATTGATGTCAGTGTGGCGCAAAGCATGCTGAAAAGCGCTAACTCTTGGCTGGGGTCGCCACTTGTAGTAGACGGTGAGGTCTCAGGCATTATCGCGGTTCAAACCTACGGTAAGCTGGCCAAGTACACCAGCCGCGATCTTGAGCTGCTTCGTTTTGTTTCGCACCATATTGCAGTTGCTATGGAGCGCAAGCGCAGCACCGATGCTATTCATCAGTACAACCAGCAACTGGAAGAACGGGTGCGTGAGCGTACTGAAGAATTAAATGAGGTTAACGCCAACCTGCGCAAGCAAATTGACGAGCGCAAGGAAATGGAGCTTAAGCTTATTCATGATGCGCATCACGATGCGCTGACCGATTTGCCTAATCGGGTGATGTTTACCAGCCGCCTGGATTTGGCACTGGCCAATAAACAACGTCATCCGGAAAACCTGTTTGCAGTACTGTTTATTGACCTTGATCGCTTTAAAGTCATCAACGACACCCTCGGCCACCATGCCGGCGATGAATTTTTGGTTGAAGTGGCGAACCGTATTTCGCTGTGTATTCGCGGTCACGACTTACTGGCCCGCCTGGGCGGTGATGAGTTTGTGGTACTGCTGGACAACTTTGAAGATCTGGCTGATGTTGAGGAAGTCGCAGCGCGCATTATTGAAGCGGTGTCTCAGCCGTTCACGCTGGAAGGCAAAGAGATGTATTCCGGTGCCAGTGTCGGCATCGCCCACCTGGAAAGCTATTATCAGGCTGCAGATGAAGTACTGCGTGATGCTGATGCTGCCATGTATCAGGCCAAAACGCTGGGGCGCGGCCGCTTTGTTATGTTCGATAAAAGCATGCGTGAGCGCCTGCTTGAAGAGCTGGAGCTTGAAAATGAATTCCGGCAGTCGCTACGCCAGGAAGAGTTTGAATGCTACCTGCAGCCCGTAATTAATCTGCACACCGAAGAAGCTATTTATCATGAGATGTATGTGCGCTGGTCTCACCCGCACTATGGCAAGGTGGCCCGCGAGCAGTTCCGTCAGGTGGCTGAACAAAGCGGTCTGACACTGGATCTTGATCTGTTCCAGTTGCACAAGGCCTGCGACCTGTTAGAAGAATGGAAAGATAAACATAGCCGCCCTGCCCGCATTGCGGTCAACGTGTCGATTAACCACCTGCTTCAGCAGTCTCTGGTTAATAAAATCATCCGGATTATTGAAGAACGTGGTACCTCGCCGGGCGAACTGGTTTTTGAGTTTGATGAGAACGATCTGAACCGTCGTTCGCAGTTTATTCTTCCTGCCATTAAAAAGCTTAAGCGAGCAGGTATTACGCTGGTTCTGGATAACTTCGGTAGCGGTCTGGCATCGTTAAGCTATTTGTTTGCTTATCCGTTCGATTTTATCAAAGTTGATCATCGCTTTGTAAAATCGCTACCCCGTTCGCAGCGTAACCAAAAGCTGATTCAGTCAGTCATGCTGATTTCTGAACACCTGCGCTTTAAGGTTATTGCAGAAGGCGTAGACTCGCCTTCGCAACTGGCGGCGTTATCTGAAATCAACTGTCATTTCGCTCAAGGTAAAGTGCTTAGTGAGCCTGAGCCACTTCCAATGAGAAGGCTGGCGGTCTAGCTCTGAAAAGCAGCTGCGATTTTGTTAGCGGGCGTTAGTCTTTGCCCAGCATCGCCCGCAGGTTAGCAATACTTTTATGGCCTTTTTCCTGTCGCTCTTCAGCACTGACTTTTTTCTTCTGATCTTCCCATTCCACATCGTCTGGCGGTAACTCATCCAAAAACCGGCTGTGTTCAGGGTTGATGACTTCACCGAACTGACGACGTTCACGCGCCAGCGAAAATATGAGCTCGCGCTGTGCACGGGTGATCCCCACATATGCCAGGCGACGTTCTTCTTCGACGTTGTCCTCATCAATACTGCTTTGGTGCGGTAATAGCCCTTCTTCCATTCCCACCAGAAACACAATGGGAAACTCCAGACCTTTTGATGCGTGCAGCGTCATTAGCTGTACCTGATCGGCCTCTGCGTCATCTTCGCCCCGTTCCATCATGTCACGTAGTATGAGGCGATTAACCACTTCTGGTAGCGTCATGGGCGGATCCAGCTCATTGCCTTCAAGCATATCCGTTACCCAGCCAAATAGCGTGCTGACGTTGGCCATGCCCATTTCTGCCGCTTTGGGTGTTTTGCTTTGCTCGTACAGCCACTCTTCGTACTGCATCGATTTTATCATTTCCCGCAATACTGCTTTAGTATCCCCGCGCTGGGCATTATCGGACAGCTCCACCATCCAGCGGCCAAAGCCGGCGACCCGATGATAGGCGTTATCTGTCATGACCTGCGAAAGCCCGTCATGTACTGCTGCTGCAAAAATCGACACACCCAGTTCATTGGCAAAATTACCCAGCTTTTCGAGCGTGGCACGACCAATACCCCGATGCGGCGTATTGATAACCCGCAGCAACGCATTGTCATCATCAGGATTCACCAAGAGACGCAGATACGCCATGATGTCTTTCACTTCAGTGCGACCGAAAAACGACATACCGCCGCTGATTTTATAAGGGATACGGTTACTCATGAGCAGCTTTTCAAACAGCCGGCTCTGATGATTTCCGCGGTATAAAATCGCGTAGTCTTTGAAGTTGGTGCGGTTCATAAACTTGTGAGCTATCAGCTCAGCCACTACCCGCTCAGCTTCGTGTTCTTCGTTTTTGGCAACGATCACCCGCAGCGGCTCACCGTAGGCCAACTCTGAAAACAGCGTTTTATCAAACAAGTGCGGGTTATTCTGGATAAGAATATTGGCGCAATGCAGGATGCGCCCTGACGAGCGGTAGTTCTGTTGCAGCTTGATTACATTTAACTTCGGAAAGTCCTGCTGCAACAAGTTCAGATTTTGTGGCTTGGCACCACGCCAGGAATAAATCGACTGATCATCATCGCCAACCACCGTGAAACGTGCCCGTTCACCCACCAGCAGCTTCACCAGCTCATACTGGCTGGTATTGGTATCCTGATACTCATCCACCAGCAGATAACGCAGCTTACGCTGCCATTTTTCACGTATGGTTTGCGAGCTTTTCAGCAGCAACGTGGGTAGCAGGATGAGGTCATCAAAATCCAGTGCGTTGTAGGCTTTCAGGTGGTTCTGATACTGCTGATATGCTTCGGCGAATTCTTTCTCACCGGTACTGGTAGCCTGCTTTAGCAGCATATCCGGCAGCAGAAGATCGTTTTTCCAGTTAGATATACAGCTTTGCAGCAACGACAGCTGGTCTTTATCGCCATCCAGTGTGTCTTCGGTCAGGTCGTTCAGCAGTGCCATGGAGTCTTTATCATCAAACAATGAGAAGCCAGGCTTCAGGCCCAAGTCCTTCACGTGCGACTTGATGATACGCAGGCCCAGGGTATGAAACGTGGAAACTTTTAATCCCCGGGCTTCTGTCTTGCCCAATGTTTGCGCCACCCGCTCTTTCATCTCACGGGCCGCTTTATTGGTGAAGGTAACTGCTGCGATATAACGGGCAGGCACATCACAGTTACGTACCAGATACGCAATTTTATTGGTAATTACCCGGGTTTTACCACTACCAGCGCCGGCCAAAACCAGACACGGGCCTGACACGTATGTAACTGCAGATTGTTGGGCATCGTTTAATCGCATGTAATTAGCTACCGGAAATTGCGGAGTTTAGGGTAATAGCGGTTTTCGTTGCATGTGCCCGACTTCTCTTTAGAATAGACAGACCATGTTGTGGCGCATTATAGAGGAAAACCATGCTCGATCCGAAAAAACTCGAAGAACTGGCAAAACAAATTTCTGGCGCGGTACCGCCGGGCGTTCGCAATGCAGCAGAAGGCGCAGAAGCGCGCATTAAACAGGTTTTGCAGTCTCAGCTGTCAAAGCTTGATTTAGTTACTCGCGAAGAATTCGATATTCAAAGCCAGGTATTGATTCGCACCCGTGAAAAGCTGGATGCGATGGAAGCACGCCTGGCAGAACTTGAAGGTAAAGCTACACCGGCTGATAAAAAGTAATCAGCCAATAACCAGGTAATGCACCAATAATCCCGCTGCGAATGCCAGGCCAATATAATGGTTATCCAGAAATGACTGGAAGCAGGCTTGTCTATCGCGGTGGCGGATTTGTACCTGCTGATAGATAAACAGCCCCGCGCAAATTAACAACGCCAGATAAACCACCCAGCTCGCCTGAATCAGCATACTGACCCAGACTAACAATACTAATGTCAGTAGCTGCAAAACTCCGATAATAAGCCTGTCGTAACGCCCGAAGAGTATTGCGCTGGACTTAACACCCACTTTTAAATCATCTTCTCTGTCGACCATGGCGTACATGCTGTCATAGGCAATCGTCCACAACACATTTGCCACAAAAAGTACCCAACCTGCCAGCGGCACCGTTTCTGTTACAGCCATGAAGGCCATGGGGATAGCCCAGCCAAAGGCTGCGCCCAATACTGCCTGCGGCATATGCGTGTAACGCTTCATAAAGGGGTAGCAAAATGCCAGCGCCACCGCCACAAAAGAGAGCGCGATAGTTTGCCAGTTTAAAAACAGCACCAGAATAAAACTTACGCCCACCAGCAGCGCAAATAGTTGCAGCGCTTCTTTTTCGCTGGCCTGACCGGATACCAAAGGTCGCGCTTTCGTTCGTTCAACCGCGCCATCTACCTTGCGGTCGGCATAATCGTTGATCACACAACCCGCTGAGCGCATCAGTACCACACCAGCCACAAAGATAGCGGTGATACTAAGCGAGGGCACGCCCTGAGCGGCTATAATCAGCGCCCACAGCGTGGGCCAGAGCAACAGATAGATGCCAATGGGCTTATCCAGCCGAGTAAGCTGTATGTAAGCGCCAAGATTAGAAAAGGTAAGTCGCGAGTACATGCTTAGTCGCCCCTGTATGCCGGCGAGTCAGGTAAAAAGATTTCAGCCACAATGATGTAATCATCGCCTAAATGAAAACGTGAACGACGCCCCCACAGGATTTGCCTGTCAGAGATGGTATTATCAACAGCAAACACGGCCGCCGGCACCTGACACAGCTCAAAGTCACTACGCACAAAGCGACTGTCATTAAATAAGCGCTTACCCAGAGGCTGAGCACCTAAGTTGGCAAGCTCGCCATCTACCAGTGACTGGGGTAATACAGAGCGGGCGAAAACCCAGGGTTTGCTGTCACCCTCCAGAATCACTTCGCGCGCCTGCCACTGCTGCACCGGCGCCTCTGGCAACCAGCGTTTTTCGTTGGGGTACAGCGGCACTGCCCCCTGGCCCAACCGGCGCAGAGAGAAAGTGTCGCAGCACTCCTGCAACCGTTCGGTCAGCGAGCCGGTGTCCAGCAGCCAGTGTTGCAGGGTTGATGAGGGAATAACAACATTGTGGGCGGCCACCCACTCTACCTGTATCCCGTGGTCGAAAGGAAAGGTTAATTCCAAAGACTAATTCACTCTTGCTTCTTTGCGCGCTATCTTAACATTACGTATTAAGCGGTCACAGTTTGTTATTAAGACAGAAACGGTAAATGACTCGTTTAATTTTACTTCTTTGCTAAACTATACAACTACTTGTAGTCGCAGTAACCCATTTAAGAAAAGCAGTTTATGAAAATGCGTGTTTTACGACATCTCGCGCTGACGATAGCGTGCGCCCTGATAGTATTTGCAGCTCCTGCCAGTGCACAGACCAAAGCTAATTATGCTTATCTGGGCTTAGAGCCGGATATCGTGACCAATTTTATCAGCCCATCGGCACGTAAACTTGGTTATGTACGGGTAACCGTTGAGCTGATGATCAACGATGCGGACCAGCTTGAAATCGCTGAGCACCACATGCCGCTGTTGCGTGCCACCACCATTGAGATTTTTGGCCAGCAGACCGCGGAGAAAGTGAAATCACTCACTGGTCGCGAAGATATCCGTTTAGCCATTCTCAAAGCGCTACAGGATCATATGAAACGCGAAACCGGCGCAGAGATTATCAAAAACGTTATCTTCACGAAGTATTTATATCACACCTAAGCAGACTGGCGGCGCCCGCTACCGATAGCCAGCAGCGCCGCCAGTAAACACCCACTGATAAGCCCTACCAGATGCGCAGTGTTAGCCATATTGACCCACAACACATCAGCATAACCAATCACCAGCCACACCAGCATGAACCCGACAATTGCCCGCGGCAATGTCATTCCCCAGGAGGGTTTTAGCCAACCCACCCACCAGATGAACCCCAGAAGCGCATATACTACGCCGGACATACCGCCAAAATTCGGACCGCTTACAAGTAACTGGCCGATATTTGAGGCAATGGCAGAAACAACAAACACCAAAAGCAACATTGAAACACCCAGGGTGCGTTCAATCTGCGCGCCCAGCGTTGCCCACCACAACAGGTTGAATACAAAGTGCAGCGCACTGAAATGCAAAAAGACCGGCCCGATTAATCGCCACCACTCGTGGGTGGTAAATAGTACGCCCAGCGGCTGCATGGTCAGGCCCTGATAAATAGCAGGAAACAGCCCCAGCAGAGACAATCCGTAAGTCAGCGTGCACAGAATAAAAATGACCGCAGTAAACGGTGCATGCCTGGCATTATCGATTAACTTATTGCGGATGGCGCCGCCACTTTTCGGCAGATTGATTTGCTCGCCGGACTGCCACGCTGCCTGCTGATAGCGAGGATGATTAGGTTCCCGGATGAAAGCTTCGCAAATACTTTTCACCTGTTCCAGATCGGTTTCACTGTTCAGGCTGATTTGGTATGTATTATCCGCCAGTGGCTGAACACTGGCCGGGTGCCCCTGGCTGACCAGGTAATTGGCCAGCAGGTGCGCATACGCTTTGTCGCGCAGCGTGATGATAGGTTGTGACACGTTATTCAGTCACCACAGGTTGGGTTTGTTTCCACGCTTCAAAGCCGCCATCCATACTGTAGACATCTTTAAAGCCCTGATTGGCGATAACGGTTGCTGCCTGCTGGCTGCTTATACCGTGATAACAAACCACGACGACCGCCTGCTCATTATCAGTCTGCTCGAGAAACTGAGCAAAGTTATCGTTATTGAGTTGTGTTGCCTTTGGCATATGGCCTGCGGCGAACGACTGCGGGTCGCGAATATCCACGACCCGGTAAGCGGACATATTCTCAGCTACGTCCTGCACACTGATGTGCTTAAATTCCGACATAAACCTCTACCAGTTTAAAATGACTTTACCTGACTCTCCCGAGCCCATCTGATCGAAGCCTTTCTGGAAATCATCAATATCAAACTGATGGGTGATTACCGGTGACAAATCCAGGCCGCTTTGCAGTAAAGAAGCCATTTTGTACCAGGTCTCAAACATTTCGCGGCCATAGATACCTTTAACCACCAGCCCCTTGAAGATAACCTGATTCCAGTCAATAGCAACATCTGACGGCGGAATACCCAGCATAGCGACTTTGCCGCCATTGTTCATCTTATCCAGCATATCGCGAAATGCTGATGGCACACCAGACATCTCAAGGCCCACGTCGAAGCCTTCAGACATACCGATTTCGGCCATAACATCCTTAAGATCTTCTTTGCTGACATCCACGGTACGCGTAGCGCCCATTTTCTTTGCAAGCTCAAGGCGATATGGATTGATATCGGTAATTACCACATGACGCGCGCCAACATGACGCGCCACAGCCGCAGCCATCGCGCCGATGGGACCGGCACCGGTAATTAAGACATCCTCACCCACCAGGTCGAATGACAGCGCGGTATGCACAGCATTACCGAACGGGTCAAAAATAGATGCCAGTTCATCACTGATATTGTCAGGGATTTTAAATGCATTAAACGCCGGGATAACCAGGTACTCGGCAAACGCACCGGGGCGATTTACGCCGACCCCTGTGGTATTTCTGCAAAGATGACGACGGCCTGCACGGCAGTTACGGCAATGCCCGCAGGTTATGTGTCCTTCACCGGAAACACGATCGCCAATTTCAAAGCCACGCACTTCCTGGCCCATGCCGACGACTTCGCCGACATATTCATGGCCAACCACCATAGGGACTGGAATGGTTTGTTGTGACCACTCATCCCAGTTGTAGATATGCATATCGGTACCGCAAATAGCGGTTTTGCGAATCTTTATGAGCAAATCATTGTGACCGACTTCCGGCTCTGGGGTGTCCTGCAGCCAAATGCCCTTTTCGCGTTTTGCTTTTACCAGTGATTTCATTCAATCACCCCCATCTCACGTCCTACTTCGATAAAGGCATCAACAGCTTTATCGACGTGTTCAATACTGTGTCCTGCCGACATCTGGGTGCGAATTCGTGCCTCACCCTTTGGCACAACCGGATAAGAAAAGCCGATAACGTATATGCCTTTCTCAAGGAGTTTATCTGCCATTTCACTGGCCTTTTTGGCATCGCCCAGCATAACCGGGATAATCGCGTGATCTTTACCGGCAAGTGTGAAGCCGGCGTCTTCCATACGCTTTCTGAAATGTGACGCGTTTTTCCACAGCTGCTCACGCAGATCGTGGCCGTTAGCCATCATATCAAACACTTTTAGTGAGGCTGATACGATAGGTGGCGCAACAGAGTTAGAAAAAAGATAAGGGCGCGAACGCTGACGCAGCCATTCAACAATTTCTTTTTTACCAGAGGTGTAACCGCCTGAAGCACCACCGAGCGCTTTACCCAGCGTACCGGTAAGGATATCGACGCGATCCAGCACTTCACAGTACTCATGACTGCCACGACCATTTTCACCTAAGAAGCCAGTTGCGTGGCAATCATCCACCATGACCAGCGCATCGTATTTATCCGCCAGGTCACAAATCCCTTTCAGGTTCGCGATAACGCCGTCCATGCTAAATACACCGTCTGTGGCGATGACTTTAAAGCGGGCGCCATCAGCAGTAGCTTGCTTGAGCTGGTCTTCCAGCGCTTCCATATCATTATTGGCATAGCGATAGCGTTTGGCTTTTGACAGACGTACACCGTCGATGATGCTGGCATGATTAAGCGCATCAGAGATAATCGCATCTTCTTTGTCTAAAATCGTTTCAAACAGGCCGCCGTTTGCGTCAAAACATGACGGGTACAAAATAGTATCTTCGGTACCCAGAAAGTCGCTGATTTTTGTTTCAAGCTGCTTGTGAATGTCCTGCGTACCACAGATAAATCGCACTGATGCTACACCAAAACCGTGGGTATCCAGGCCGTCTTTGGCGGCTGAAACTAAATCGGGATGGTTGGCCAGTCCAAGGTAGTTATTCGCACAAAAATTAATTACGTGGTCATTGCCCACTTCAATATCTGCTTTTTGCTGCGAGGTAATAACGCGCTCTTTTTTATACAGGCCGTCTTCTTTAACCTGCTCTATCTGCGAGCGTAAATGTGCAATAAATGCCTCAGACATGCTTATCTCCATTGAGAAAATAAAAGCGTCATTTTAAAGAATGCGGGAGGAAGGGTACACTCTTTCCGTGTTTGTGACGGGTGACGATAAATTTAATTGTAAATAATTCGCCACACCTTAACGGTTTACAGGCTATGACGCATCTGTTTTCCATACACCCTGATGCAGATTTTTGTTCAGTTCTTCCCACAATGCGGCCTCGGGAATAGGCGGGCTGAACAGGTAGCCCTGGCCCTGATGACAACCAAAGCCGGTAAGCATCTCAAATTGCTCCTCGGTTTCAATGCCCTCGGCAATCACCGTTAAGCCCATGCCTTTAACCATTGAAATGGTAGAGGAAACGATACTGCGGTCATCGGCGCTTTCAACCATGCCCGAGACAAAAGAACGATCGACCTTGATGTAATCGGCCGGTAAGGCTTTAAGGTACCCTAAAGACGAATAACCCGTACCGAAATCATCTATGGCAATAAGACAGCCCATCGCCCGGATGGTTTCCAGCGTCGCGGTGGCGCGGTTCATATCCGCCACCAGCGCGGTTTCAGTCAGTTCCAGCTCAATATGCTCAGCCGATACGTTGTAATATGCAATCTGCTGTTCTAAATAGGCAGGTAAAGAACTATCGAGAAATTGCGCCGCTGATACATTGATAGCTATTTTAACATCGGTGAAGCCATTGGCGTGCAATTGCGCGAGCTTACTGAGCGACTGTGAGATAACCCAGTAATCAATAGTCATCATCAGTGATGTGTTTTCCAGCAGCGGAATGAACTCCGCCGGTGAAATAAAGCCTTTTTCAGGATGGTGCCAGCGAATCAGCGCTTCCATACCAACTAAACGCCGTGAAGGCATTTCAACCTGTGGCTGCAGCGCCAGCGAGAAGTGCCCCTGACTTAAACCAATGCGGGCATCGTTTTCCAGCTCTACCCGACGCATCACTTTCTGGTGCATGGTTTTATCAAAGATACAGTACGCAGAGCCGCTCTGCGCCTTCGCCTCATACATCGCAATATCAGCATGGCGAAGCAGATCCACCGCACTGATATCGCCCTTATCGGTGAACGCGATACCGATACTCAGTGAGATATAGAACTGATGAGAGTCAAACTGGATAGGGGCATCGAAGGCCCGTAGCAATTTACTGGCAACGACTTCCAGTTGTATGCGGTTTTCAACGCCAGAGAGCAGGATGACAAATTCATCACCGCCAAAACGTGCCGCCAGATCGCTGTCCCTAAGCGGAGCAGAAAGGCGTGACGCGGCCGCCTTGATAAGCTTGTCGCCCACATCGTGCCCGTGAATATCATTTATGCGCTTAAAGTCATCCATATCCAGGAACAATACTGCCATGGGCTTGGCATTGCGGGTACGGTAAGAGACTTCCTTTTCCATCTGGAACATCAGCATATTGCGGTTTGGCAAACCGGTAAGCACATCGAACATCGCCATATTTTCCAGCTTGGCGGTGGTTTCATTCATTTTTGTATCTATGCGTTCCAGTTCGACCGCTAAATTACTGGCTGCGGTTTCAAGCACATCCAGTTCGTCGGGCAGGCGCTTGGCGGTAAAGTTGATGTTTTGTGTAGAGGCGCGCTTAAATTCATCATAGCGATGCTCGGCCAGCAAAGGTAAACGCCAGCTCAGTGCGATCAGCTTTTTGCGCGAGCGGTTCAGAATCAGGTAAAACAGCACAGCAAACACGGCCAGTATAATAAGCGCACTGCCCACCACCCAGTCCTGATAATTTCTGGCCGACATCACCTGTTGTGTTATATCACGGGTGAACAGGATGTAGCTGTCAGGCAAACGTCCGTCCAGAACCGGTAGCAGGCTGACCAGCATCAGGCGGTTATCGTAGTCTATGCGACTTCCCTGCGCGATGAGACTTTCAATAGTTGTGTTGTCAGGTAGCTGACGCAGGATGTTACTTACATGCTCCTTATTCGAGGCAGACAAGCGGCTGATCACTTCCATCGACGCGGCTTTTTGCTCGCCCCTTACAATGGCTATCCGCTCTACATCCGCAAAGCGTGATAACAACGCGACCAGTTCCTGCGTACCCGATGAAAAGACCAGCACCGCCGGATCGTCATCCTGCACCATCACCGGTATCGCCACATAGCGACGGCAAAGGTGTTCACAGGACGTGGTCATCTGAGGGCGCAGTTCACTGAAGGCGCGCTGGCGCATTGTTGCAACAAAACCCGGCATCGCCGACTCTTCGCCATGTAGCAACATTCCGGCTGCTGAGAACAACCAGATATTGTCTACCTGCAGATAAACTTCTAAGGATGCTCTGGCCCCCTCAATCGAGCTGGTCAGCTCCTTCAGTGTAGCCGGACGGCCGCCTTTGGTTCTTGGAAAGGTTTCTGCCCATAACTGTATGCGATCATCCAGCAGCGTATTAAGCAACTGATAGCGACGCATATTCAGCTGCTGCATCGCCTGGTGCTGTGTTTCTATGGCATTGTTAGACTGCTGAATTAACAGCGAACTGATAAGCGCTGTGATACTTGCCATCATCAGCAGTACCAACAGCATCACTTTAGTCAGAAACGACAGCTTTACCTGCATAACTAGAACCAGTACATCAGCTGCACTGCCCACATTCTCCAGTGCTTATCTACATTTGTGGCAGTTTGCGGCAAAATACGACTAGTGGCACGGGCGGCCCCTTCCACCCAGTGGTGCTCTGCCTGCAAGCGCCAGTTTGGCGCAATATTCCACCTTGCGCCAACCGCATAAGTTCGGGAATATCCATAATAAGAGGGCACGAGTCCACCGCTCATGGCCGACAATGCATGTCCGTCAGGGTCATCTCTATCCAATGTATAGGAATCGTAGCTTGCCAGCGCGCTAAACTTCCTGTTAAACAAGTAGCGCGCCTGTACATACCCCCCCTCACCCGTGCGATCTGTAACAAAAGTTGGTGCGTAGGCGCCCGCGTCTCGTCGTGACTCTGTCACCCATTCAGCACTCAGCTCCCAGAACTCACTGAAATAAATGCCCGAGAAAACAATACGCTCAATCTCGCTTTTGCCGTTAAAAAAGGTTTCCCGTGGTGCGGCATCGTAGCGAAAGTCTGAGCTTAGCCAGCTGGCGCCAAATCGCCAGTTATAAGACGGTGGCTGATAAAACACGCTGAACTGGTGGACATAATCCTGCTTAACCTCGCCCTGTGCGTTGGGACCTAAAAATGCTTCGGTGTCATCGTCATCAAGCGGTGACTTCCCGTAACTCCAGTTTACTTCCCAGACGCCGCTCGCATCGCTTCTTGTAGACTGCACACTGATACCGTCACTGCCCAGAGCGATATCCCGGGAGCCATCGAAATAAACAGATTGCGGCAAAATCGCTGTGGCCCGGGTGTGAGGCACATCGCGACTGGCTGAATATAGCCAGTGACGGTTTTTGAACCGGCCAAGGTGAACATGGGTGGACCAGTTGGCAATATGTGGTGCAGCCCAGTCTAAAAACAAATAATCAACCCTGCCCCCGGCTTCATATCGATTGCCGCCGTTGAGGTAATTAAGCTG
Source organism: Salinimonas iocasae (assembly GCF_006228385.1). Taxonomy (GTDB): domain Bacteria; phylum Pseudomonadota; class Gammaproteobacteria; order Enterobacterales; family Alteromonadaceae; genus Alteromonas; species Alteromonas iocasae. The sequence continues at coordinate 67,983 of NZ_CP039852.1, read as the reverse complement.
ACCGACCAGGGCAAGTTGATCGCGGATTTGCCAGCGTCCATTGATTCCGACTTCGGTCAGGTCAGTTGTAATGTCATTGTTATCAGTTAGATAGTCGCTATCAACTGATTGTGTCAGACCCTGCGAAACATAGCCGTGCCATTGTACTTTTTGTACATCCTGAGCCTGTGCGCAGAGTGAGAGGAGAGAAAGAAAAAACAGCCGTTTCATTGCGGGTCGACCTTATCTTGCCGGTTTTGTAATAATTCTTCGCTGGCGTAGCCCACCGCGCCGGGAGTGGCTTTTACTGCGTCGATAAGAGCTTCCTGAGAGGGTACCACCTTGGGTGCATCACCCTGCCCGGAATAAATGATTTGGTTCCAGATTCGTTCAAGCTGATACGGAAACATTTGCAGCATCTGACGACAAAAACGTCGATGCACAGCAGATTCCGTTTTCAGAACAAACACATGAATTTTATTACCGTCTTCCCAGTGTTGTTGCCGGGCGGTAAAGATTGAACGCGCTTCTGTTGGAGTCAGGCTTTGTTTACCTACGGAAGGGTGAAAGACAAACTGCAGGTTATCCTCTGCCGCCCTCACTGAGGTCGCAGATAGCTGAAGCAGTGCAATCAGCGCAATTCCCATTGCGTAATGCACACGTTCCCTAGAAAGTAACCCAAGCAGCCTGGACACCCAGCGCTTCTCCCTGGTTGTGCCGAATTTTCGCATTATGTTAAGTGTAGTTATTGTTTTTGTTTTTGCTTTGCAAACTATCGGCTGCTGGCGGCGCTTACTCTATAATTGCCGCCACTTTCGCCCATACCTGCTCCACGGTGATTAGCGACATGAGATCCTCTCCTTTAGCGCGGGTTCCCCAGCCAAGCTGTTCCCACGATTGTCCTTTTTGTTTTGCGATTACGTCGTCGTATACCGAAACCACATTGTTCAAATTATTATAAGGCCCTGTGCGACGCGGGTTTGAGTGGGCATATAATCCCACTACCGGCGTCCCTTTACAGGCCGCAATATGCGCCGGACCGGTATCGGGTGCAATGACCAGTTCGGCATGACTGAGCAGCGCTGCCATCTGATGCAAACTGGTTTGCCCTATCAGATCGACCAACGCACTTTGCGCATGCTGTTTAATCGCATCACCGGTTTGTCTGTCCAGTGGCGCTGGTCCACCACACAACACAACCCGTAGTCCTCGCTCAGCCAGGTTATCGGCAATTTGTGCATAGCGCTCAGCCAACCAGTTACGTTCAGCCTTGCTCGCCGCAGGACTAATAACAACAAACCTGCCCAGCGCCTGGCGCTGCTGCTCTGCCCAGGCAAGAGCTTCCGGCTCAAGAGGTATATCCCACTGTAGCGGAGCCTCGGGTACGCCGAGCTTGTCAGCAAAATCCATAAAACCATCAAGCACATGGGCATGTTTGGTTGGCGCCACACGTTCGTTGGTAAACCACCAGTGCAGCTCTTTACTGCGCGACCAGTCAAAGCCAATACGTCGCTTTGCATTAATTACCCGAGAAGCCAGGTTGGCCCGTAATGCCACCTGCATCATCAGCAATGCATCGAATGTTTCACCGTCCAGCTCAGCTTTAAGCTTTGCAACTGCTGCCTTTTTTTCTTTTTTATCGAAAATGACAAACCGAACATCGGGTATCAGTCGCACCAGCTGATATTCTATTTTACCGATAACCCAGGTAAGCTGAGCCTGCGGCCAGCGCTGACGAATTCGGGTGACCATCGCCGCGGCATGGGTAACATCACCAATGGCTGATAGCCGGACCAGGCAAATTTTTTTCGTCAATGCGCCTTTCCTCAAATTCTAAAAAGCTTAAACTAATCATTAGAATAGCGAATCTATCACAACATAAAGCATATATGGCTATAATACACCATAAAATAGGTATCGGGCATCATACGTTAGTAAATACCCACTACTTATCTGATACGGATGCGGCGGTATTTTCGCCAAATTACTGGACCAGCCGAGACGCAGTCAAAGGTCAGGCCAAGGGGCGCGGTACAACATTATTTGTACAGCCGGATTCACAGCAGCAATGGGTACTTCGGCACTATCGACGCGGAGGCCTGATCGGTAAGGTACTAACCGATCAGTTCCTGTATGCCGGCCTTCATCGCACTCGCCCTTTTATGGAGTTGCATCTGCTTGATTATATGCAGCAGTGCGGACTGAACGTACCTGTTGGTATTGGTGCGCAGGTTAAACGTTCCGGCCTAATTTACCGGGCTGAGTTGCTGACAATGCGGATTCCTGAAGCCCGCGACCTTCACCATGTGCTCACGGAGCAGCCTCTGGATGATGCAACCTGGAAAGCGGTAGGCAGTGCGATAAGAAAAATGCATGATGCGCAGGTTTATCATCATGACCTGAATGTTCGTAATATCATGCTTGATAAGCAAGAGCAGGTATGGATTATTGATTTTGACCGCTGCGCGAAACGTAACGCCAGCGGCTGGAAAAAAACCAATCTCGAGCGCCTTCGTCGCTCTTTTGAAAAAGAGCTCGGCCGCAGCCTCACCTTTTACTGGGACCAGCAAAACTGGAATACGCTTATAAACGGCTACCAGGATGCGTAAAGCGCATTGCATCCGCTTTAATTAGTCGGTAGTGTGCGGCTTAACTAAGAAATTGATTGTATACCATGCATACCAGAGCAATTTATCCGGGAACATTTGACCCGATTACCAATGGCCATGCTGATCTTATTCAGCGTGCCTCACAGATGTTTTCTCATGTTATTGTGGCAATTGCATCTAATCCCAGTAAAAAACCTGTTTTTACATTGGAAGAACGGGTCCGGCTGATTAAAACCGTGACCGGCGATTTGAATAACGTTGAAGTGCAGGGATTTACCGGCTTGCTGGCTGACTTTGCCGATCAGCAAAATGCTACCGTTCTCATCCGGGGGTTACGCGCAGTCTCAGATTTTGAATATGAATTTCAGTTAGCAAATATGAACCGCCGGCTGAATCCGAAGCTTGAAAGTGTGTTTTTAACACCGTCAGAAGAAAATTCTTTTATCTCCTCTACACTGGTCAAAGAAGTGGCTATGCATCACGGCAAAGTTACTGAATTTTGCCATCCGGAAGTTGAAAAAGCGCTGGCAAAGCGCTTTCACTCAGATAAGAAGTAATTACCGCTGGCAAGACGGGCAGTAAAACGTGTTGCGCTGCCCGATAACAACGCTCTTGATAGGTGTCTGGCAGCTTAAACAAGGTGCTTCTGCTCTGCCGTATACCCGTAGCTTTTGCTTAAAGTAACCCGGATTACCATCACTTTGCGCAAAATCTTTAAGTGTTGTACCGCCCTGCTCTATCGCTTCTGCGAGAACCTGTTTAATAGCAGCGGTTAAAAGCTTATAGCGTTTCGCGCTGACCCTGCCGGCCGCACGTCGAGGGTCAATACCGGCCATGAATAACGCTTCGTTAGCGTAGATGTTCCCCACCCCCACCACGATCGCATTATCCATCACAAAGTTCTTAATGGCCCCTTTGCGTTGCCGCGAGAGCGTATACAGCCTTTCCTCATCAAACGCGTCGGTTAGCGGTTCCGGCCCCAGATTCTGCATTTGTGGTAACTGCGTCCCTTCGGGTTGCCAGAGACAAGCACCGAACCGGCGCGGGTCATTAAAACGAAGGCATTTACCACTGCCTAATACAATATCAATATGATCATGTTTAACCGGCGGCAGCGATGCATCAACAACCCGCAGTTTCCCTGACATGCCTAGATGAAGGACAATGGTGCCGGTCTCAACCTCGATCAGCAGATATTTAGCGCGGCGATTTACATTTAAAACCTGTTGCCCGACTGCCTGCGAAATTTCTGCTGGTACAGGCCAGCGCATTTGCCGTTGCCGCACAACAATATTGGTGATTGTCTGGTCACTCAGCCACGGAGACACCCCCTGGCGACTGACTTCGACTTCCGGTAACTCAGGCATGTGAGAAGCTCTTAGTTGTATTCATTCCACGGTAAGAGTGTGGGCAGTGAGGCATCTTTCAAGGTAAACCACTGGCTTTGGGTTTTGACAAACGTGCGAGCGTCACCAGGGTAAAAAGCGAAAACCTGCCCCTGGCTGTTACCGGCCAGCCATACCACGGCAACATAAGGCTGTGCAGCGGCGACATCCGCCGGCACTGAATCTGTCGGCGCCAGCTGCCCCTGTTGCCAGGCTGCCAGCTGCATATCAGGCGTAACTGATAAGGCAGTATTAAGCTGGGTTTGTCGCCAGCTCTGGCCCGCGCGTTCCAAGCTATAAGGTGTTTGTTCTACTTTTAGGAGATAATCGTCAGGACCCACCAGCGGGCGGGATTGCGGTACGGCAGGCTCAGGCAAGAAAGCATCCAGATTGAACAGAAGGATCATGAAAAGCATTGCGAATATCACAACGTTGTTCATTACTCTGGGAGAAATCCGCGTTTTTGCCATGCATAGACTCTTTACTATCAGCGATATCGCAAAGTGTATAAGAATGCGGATTGAAACGCTATCAGGTGCTAAACGCAAAAAACCCGGCATGGGCCGGGTTTTCGTGGAGACAAAAGCAAGCTTTATTACTTGATTTTGGCCTCTTTGAACATAACGTGCTTACGCACAACGGGATCAAACTTTTTGATCTCCATTTTGCCAGGCATATTACGCTTGTTCTTATCTGTGGTGTAGAAGAAACCAGTACCTGCAGAAGAAACTAATTTGATTTTATCACGCATTGTTTGGCTTCCTTAGATCTTTTCACCACGGGCACGGATGTCAGTCAGTACTGAATCGATGCCTTTTTTGTCGATAATACGCATGCCTTTAGCAGACAAACGCAGTTTAACGAAACGGTTTTCGCTCTCTACCCAGAAACGGTGAGATTGAAGGTTTGGTAAGAAGCGACGACGGGTCGCGTTTCTTGCGTGCGAACGATTGTTACCAACCGTAGGACGCTTACCTGTTACTTGACATACTCTTGACATTGTATTTGTCTCCAGAACAACGATAACTGTCGCGCCAATCGATCCCACCACTTCACTAGTCTCTGGGTCAAATGACGTATTACTATAAATTAGAGGGCGCATTTTATACAGTAAAGCTAGCCAAAATACAAGATAAGCCGCAAAAAAACCTGGTAAATGTCCCTCAGATCGAGATCTCCTCAGATCCGGGCAGCGGATTCTACATCAAAGCCGCTCTGCATTGAAGGAAAAAGCAGCGTTTCGACGATGAATTAATCTGGGATCGGCACAAAATGATCCCTGTTCTTACAGTTTTCACTTAGTTCGTGTCGATGATCTATATCGATAGTGGGTTAAATACTTACCTCGCCCTGCTACCCCATCAGGTATTTTCAGTTTGTGACTTTCCAGGCTGGAACAACGTTCCTGCGCTGAGCAGACTGGTCGGATTATGAACTGTTGTAATAGTTTTGTGTGAAATACGTATGTCAGATTTGCTACAAAGGGCATATATATGCGATAAACATCATTACTATAAGAATAATAAAATATATCGACAGTCATAGGCTGCTTCGATCCAGGAATTTGTGATGTCTGAAAAAGTCCTGTTTGATACTCAGCACTTGTACTATCTGCCTCAATATTTGCCTGTAGCAGCGTTATTGAAGGCCCGTGAGGTTACGTGTGAATTCGTGCTCTATCGCGAAGAAGCGCTCGATAGCGTGAAAGAAAAGGCAGTAAGCGACGCTGGTTTTGAGTATGTTTACCTGGAAGATAAAAGTAGTGGGTTTGATTTCTACAGGCATTCCTCTGCACAGTGGATTATTTTCGGAAACGTCCCGCCTTTTTCAGCGCAACAAAAATACCGCATTCCCGCCAGGCTTGCGCTTATGCAGCATGGCATCGGGCCTAAAGCATGCTATTACGATGTGTCCGAATTTCCTTTTGATGTGCGCTTTGTTGAAGGCCAGGAACGGCTCAAACGTCTGTCGCAACGTTTTCCAGACAAAAAATTTATTGATACCGGGTTCGCAAAATTAGACCCTGTATTTAACAACCAGCAAAGCAATATAAACCTGACAGACCTGGGCCTGGATCCTGGCAAGCCGACGGTTTTGTATGCACCTACATTTTTCCCTTCCAGTATTGAGCATTTCGGCGCCGACTGGCCCGCTTCGTTAGGGGATTACAACCTGATCGTTAAGCCACATTTTTTTAGTCTGACCAAAAGTAAGTATACCGCCCATCGCGAGCGCTTCGATAAATGGGCACAGTTTGATAACGTCTGGGTGACCGGTGTCGCTGATTATAATCTGCTACCGTTCATGCAACTGGCCGATGTAATGTTGTCAGATGCATCTTCTGCTATTTTTGAGTTTGCAGCATTGAATAAACCTGTTGTCTGGTGCGATTTCTATCAGACAAGGTGGAGTTACAAAGGCTTACTTAAGTTCAGGCTAAAGCAGCGCCTGGACCCTGATATAGAGCTTTTTCATAAGCTGACTAAACGCACCAGCGCCGCAAAATATATCGCGCCGGCCGTTGCTGGTTGCCTGAATAATCCTGAGTCAAAACAAAAGGCCCGGCAGGAGCTGGTCAAAAACATGGTAGGGAAAACAGATGGCCAGTGCGGTGCAAGAATTGCGGCGTATCTGACCGAACATATTTAAACACCGGGGACCACTGTGCGCAGAGTAATTACCTTCGGCACCTTTGATGTCTTACATATCGGGCACATAAGAATTTTAAAACGCGCCAAAGCATTAGGTGATTACCTTATTGTTGGCATTTCTTCAGATGAGCTTAACTTTAACAAGAAAGGGCGCAACCCTGTTTATCCTTACCATAGCCGACATGAATTAATTGAGTCGCTACGTTTTGTCGATGAAATTTTTACAGAAGAGTCACTGGAGAAAAAGCGGGAGTATATAAAGGCGCACAACGCTGATGTACTGGTAATGGGTAATGACTGGGAGGGTCGCTTTGACGACCTGAAAGATACGTGTGATGTGGTTTATCTGCCCCGTACCCCGTCAATTTCAACGACTGAAATCATCGAAATCATTAAAGAGCGTTGACCGATCTCGCGAATTTTTTAATAAGAAATGCCGGATGATGCCATACATCATCCGGCTTGCGTTTTATCTGTAAAATGGCGAACGCGGTGCAGTGATATCACTCAAGATTGAAGGTCGGTTAAGCATTTGCCCACCATCTCTAGAGATTGGCACCCATGGGAATCGTCCCCGGCCTTTTGCAGGCTTAAGGACAAATAGATCCAGTGGCACTGAGATATAAAAACCTTTGGTAAAGCTGCCTTCACCATATTCTTCTGCTGAAGCGTCTGTAAACGCCGCATAGGCGCCCACAACGATGCCGCTGTCAAACCGTTTGGCGAAATCAATGTTCACACCTTTGTCTTTTGCCAGAAACTGTCCGGCACTGACGGTCAGCCGCGTATCAGGTAAAAACTCAGGGCGGTAATAGGCTGAGGCAAACCCGGTCAGAACTTTATAATCGAAGAAGTCCCAGTCGTTTTCATAAGAGCGCTGCTGAACGTAGTTAAGGTCTACGCCGAATGACCAGTTGCTGTCTACCGGGCGGTACATCACTTCGCCGCCAACACCGCCGAACATGGTTTCCAGATACCCGCCGTAAGCCTGTGCATACCAGTCATCTGCCACCTTATCAATCCAGCGGCCGTACAGGTTGCTCAACAGCACTTTTGAGCGCGTCACATACTCACGTACATACGTTCTGACCCGTGGCAGGCTTGAGTCAGCCTGGTCCAGGGTGTAATTAAACTTATCATAGTTCTCCAGTAACGTTGCTGAAACGCTGCCGTACAACCCAAAGTTTTGGTTAAATGAATATGCTCCGCCAAAGATAAGGCCGCCCTGGTAAAGATAAAAGTCTTCCGGTCCACCGAAGCTCTGAGTCCAGAAAAAGTCCGTCGAGTAACCAAATCCGGTCACACCTTTAGGATCATACCCGGCCATATCCGCATCTGAAGGCGTGACACGTTCGAATGTCTGCTCAACAGATCGTTCCAGTCCTTCATAGCGCGCTACCGATTTAAAGGCGTCAGCGTCTATTTGGGTGGTGGTCATGGGTAATCCGTTTTGCGTTTCCACTATACGGTACTCTTTTACTGTATCTGGCATTTCTGAAGCCAGTAAGCGCCCTACCCGCTCTGTGGCTTCAACAATATCGCGATAGGCGCGCTGAGAGCCGTATACGGTGACTTTATCATCATTAATATTGGCATCATGAATGTAGAATGCACCGTCGGTAGCTAACTGCCTGGAAAGCTTGGCGCGATTGACATCATTTACTGTTTTAGCGGGTTTAGTGTTAAAAAGCGATTTGGGTGGTTCATCAATTTTAACCTGACTGAAGGTATCCATATTGAAGTTATAGGTAACCCCGAATCCCACCGTATTACCGCGTTGATAGTTCAGTGAAAAGTCGAAGCCTTTATAGCGATAAACGGCGCCGACATTCCAGCGAGTGTCCTGTTCCAGCCGGCCGGCCCGGTCCTGACTGTAATCATTACCTTCAAATTCCAGCTTGAAGCGAAGCGGCTCCCAGGGCGACTGGTATTCTACCCCACCAAAAAATGCCATCGGTCCTTTAAAAAACTGGTCGTAATCAACCTTACCGCCATTGCCCGAATATCCCAACGGACGTGAGCAGTAACTGTCTTTAATTTTACAAAAAGGGTTTGTGATATCATCAGCCCGGCCCATATAGCCCCAGCCGACGCCTAAATGGAAGTCCAGCGGACCCCAGGCTTTACTGGCGCTGACATGCTCACTTTCAAAAAAACCGGTACCGCCGAAGTCGCGAAACCCCAGAGATATCTCAGGCAGATAAAAGCTTTCTTCCCATAATCTGAACTTTACATCCAGACCTTTATCTTTGAGCGTCTGATCGCCACTGAAGCTTTCTTCCTGACTGTAAAGACGAGTACGCACATCAGTATACCGGGCTGTGGCTTCCATCCATGGGTATAGTTGCATGCTTACAGACCAGAAACGGTACTGGTCATTATCCGTATAGCTGATAGCCAGATCCCCTTCCGGGCGCATTCTGGAGGTAGGTGTCTGTATCAACCCGGTGCCGCCCTGCACCATTTGAGATGGGGTGACCGATAGTGATGTATGCTTTTCCTGCGCTACAGCAGCAGATGAAGCTAAAATACTGGCGATAAGTGCAGATAAGTAAGTAGGTTTACCGGATATCATTGAAATACTCTGTTTACTGCTAGTGCCGCGACCTTTTCATTGAGCTCAGACAGCGATGGGGTAAGAAGATAAGAAAACACCGGCACGATAATCTGACTACCGGGCATGATTGACGCATAATCCCGGTTCCAGTAGGCCGTTTCTAACTGACGGATATTACCATCAGGCGCAATCACATAAACAAAATCGGGTTCTGCATCCCCTCTGAGCGGAACAGCCTGGGTATACTGGAAGCCGCTTGCCATGGCACGGTATTTATAGGCGCCGGGCATCTTAACCAGTCCGCCAATGTGAACAACATTAGGCCGGGTGGTTAACGATAATTTATACGCCCCATCCTGTAGCTCTGGATTGTGAGAAATATCCAATCGCGCCACATCATAATTTACAGCCACTCTTACACGCTTGGCGAGCTTCCAGTTTTCAATTTGCTGACGCAAAGCGCGAAGCCCTATAGCGCGTTCGTCTTTAGGCGCCAGTTCTACTGTCAGCGCATCAATCAGCGAAATTACTTCTGCACGCTGAGCCTCTACATCAACAGACAAGTCGTAAAACCGGCTGGCTGGCCAATACCACTGTTGATTAGCAGCAACAGGTGCAAGAACCTGAGAAAGTCGCACAGGCTCTTTATAGCGAAATGCCTGATTATTGATGTCTATTCGGACTTCGGCGCTTACTGAAGCGCTCACAGACACCAGAAAAAGAAGAAAAAGAATTCTGGTCATTGCTATTATTTCCGCTCGTTAAGAAGCCGTGCAGCACGGCTGAGATAGGTCATTTCAAAACGATCTGACTGAGGTGAAATCTTTACCGATGCTTTGAGTAGCTCACCATTTTCCTGACTGACCCAATAAGTGTTTGTCCAGGTCAGGCCGGTTTCGATGTAGGGTGTGGTTTTCGGAAATGACACCGTTTCCTCTATTCGCTGCACGGGGAATGACGCTGAAAACTCTGTAAGCTCTTCCTCTGCTACAGCCTTCCACTGACTGGTTACCGTCAATCCGTACCCCATGCCCTTGATATCAACTTCCCGCGTCCAGTCAAAGGATAACGGCAACGGATCAGACAGCGGGTTTTTGTCCAGGTTGCTGGTATAAAGCATATCCTGATTAAGTCCGTGTGTGCGGACAATAACGCCGTTATGCATGTGCAGCTGAGCGCTGTCAGCTGAAACCCACTTATTCTGGCCATTTTCAATATAAGCCAGTGCCATGACCGCGGTATTTCGCTCTCCGTGTCTAACCTTGAGCAAATCGGCGCGACTGGCCAGAACTTTTTCTATTGGCAGTGAGAGCGGTTTTTCAGACGCCAGCGCGAGTTTGATGGTGTCGTAGTAGGCTTTGTTTGTTGATGAGCATCCGACAAGCGTCAGACAAAACAATGCCACAGTAAAAACGGTTGAAAAAAATTTATTCATGAAGAGGCGTGGTATTAAGAAAAATCCAGAGGGATAAAAACAAAAAAAGCCGCACCAATGGAGCGGCTTTAAACAAACTGTATCAACTTACAGAGAAGGCTCGTAAGTGAAAGTAACAGCTGTCATTGTAGTAGCAGTACCAGTCAGACTAGTTACCGTATTAGTTGTACCAACACAGAAACCATCAGAGTTGATTTCATCGTCGCCGTTACAAGTTGGCGAAGGATCTACTACTTCATCAACGTTGCTTGAACCACGGTTGTTACTGATTACTGCCGCGGCGATACCCGCTGCAACAACACCTGTTGCGATAGTGCTTGTAGCAATACCGTTTTCAGCAGAATCACCTGAAGTGTTTCCGCCAGCCTGATCCTGAGCTGTAGCAGAAAAAGCTAAGCTAGCACCAATTAATAATGAAACTAATGACTTTTTCATAATGGTCCTTACAAATATCCATTGACTCACTATGTTAAAGGAATTGATCGATGCTGACCATACTTTAAACAATAATTCGTCGATTTTTATCAAAAATCCGTCCCCAGCAGTTATAAAAAAGCCGGTCAGAATTTGACGCGCTGTCAGTATAGCTGGGGTTTTTCATCACATCAATCCTTGCTGCGATAAAGAAACCACATATCCCTGACCTACTATAAAATGATCCAGTACGCTTATGTCCACCAGCGCCATTGCTGCCTTGATCTCTCTGGTCAATGCAATATCAGCGCTACTGGGATCCGCGATCCCGGAAGGGTGATTATGCACTAAAATGATCGCCGCGGCATTGTCTTTTAACGCTTGTTTAAGCAATTCCCTTGGATAAACGGCTGCACTGTCGATAGTACCGGTAAACATGCGCCGAAATGCAATAAGCCGATGCTGGGAATCAAGCATTAATACTGCAAAGATCTCGTGCTCTGCATTCATAAGCTGGGCACGAAGGTAACGGCTTACCTGTGCTACATCACTTAATACGTCTTTTTGGGCCAATGGTTCTTCGTACATGCGTTTGACTAATTCTTTGGCCGCCTGTAGCTGACAAAAGCGAACTACACCTACGCCTCTTATCGCGCAAAAGCTTTGCAGATCGGCATTAAGCAGACGACCTACCGTGGCAAACTCGCGCAACATAGCCTGCGAAAGCATGGTTACCGTTTGTTTTTGTGTGCCATTGCCAAGGAAAACGGCTACCAATTCTGTATCTGAAAGTTGTTCGGCTCCATGAGTGAGCAACTTTTCCCGCGGTTGTTCGCATAACGGCCAGGTGGCAATAGTCATGGTTCTTCCCAAAAAGCCTAGTTATAAACGCTGCCAGAGCTGAGATGTACTGATCTATGGCCGGTTTTTACCGCCTTGTACAATCTACCGATTACCGCCATAGCGTGGTAGGCTACGCTTTTATTTGCCGATGGTTACTAACGCTTATGCAATTACAGGGTAAAAAAGTTTTACTGGGCATTACTGGTGGGATCGCAGCATACAAAACACCAGATCTGGTCAGAAAACTTACTGCTGCTGGTGCTACAGTCAGAGTGGTGCTGACTGAATCAGCAAAAGCATTTGTCAGTGGAATGTCCTTGCAGGCTGTTTCAGGTAACCCGGTGCATGATACGTTACTTGACCCTGCCGCTGAGGCGGCAATGGGGCATATCGAACTGGCGAAATGGGCTGATATACTGCTCGTTGCTCCGGCTACCGCAAACATGATGGCAAAACTGGCCTGTGGAATGGCTGACGACTTGCTGACGACTTTGTTTTTAGCCACTGACGCAAAGATTTTCATCGCACCGGCGATGAATCAGCAAATGTGGGCCGCCCCGGCAACACAGAGAAACCTGAATACGCTTGAAACCATGCATATTTCCGTTATCGGTCCTGCTAGCGGTGAGCAGGCCTGCGGTGATGTAGGCTATGGAAGAATGGTTGAGCCTGGCGATATCGTTGCCAGTCTGATTCAGGACACTGCGTCGGCGCGTCAACAGACTGACTTACAAGGTAAGACAGTTATGATTACCGCGGGCCCGACCCGGGAACCTCTGGATCCGGTTCGCTATATTTCCAATCACAGCTCAGGAAAGATGGGTTACGCGATGGCCGCCGCCGCGGCTGATGCCGGCGCCAATGTTATTTTAGTATCTGGTCCGGTTTCTGTCCCACCGCCAGCCGGCGTAAATGTCGTCAACGTAGAAACTGCGCAGCAAATGTTTGATGCCGTTATGCAACATGTGCAGGCTACTGACATCTTTATTGCCACCGCTGCTGTTGCTGACTATAGAGCAAAAGTGCTAGAAAATAATAAAATAAAGAAAACGGGCGATGAGTTAACGCTTACTTTTGTTAAAAACCCTGATATTCTTAAAGAGGTAGCAGCATTACCTAATGCGCCATTTGCGGTCGGCTTTGCCGCTGAAAGCCAGAACCTCGCGCATTATGCCAAGTCAAAATTAGAAAATAAAAAGTTGGCGATGGTTGCTGCAAACGATATAACCACCAGCGGTCTGGGCTTTAACAGTGACCATAATGCACTGCATGTCTTTTGGGAAAACGGCGACAAACAACTTGGTCCCGCTCCAAAAACACAACTCGCCCGGGAGTTGTTATCGCTAATTGATGAAAAATATAAAAATAAACCATCAAACTGATACACAGTTGGTCGATAACAACTTATAAATCCTGGCTTCAAAGCCGTATTAGACAAGGAACGGGCGCAAGCCCAAAGCTGAGGAAATACACGCGTTATGCCTGCTGTAAAAAAGACCAATCGTCGTGCTCAAATCCTTCAGGCACTGGCCGGAATGCTGGAAAGTAATCCGGGACAGCGCATTACTACTGCGAAACTTGCTGAAAAGGTAGGCGTATCTGAAGCTGCGCTTTACCGTCATTTCCCAAGTAAAGCACGTATGTTTGAAGGTCTGATAGAGTTTATTGAAGAGACCCTGTTCTCGCGTATAAATAAAATCCTTAACGAAGAGAAAGATTCACTGGCCCGCTGTCAGATGATTTTGCATCTTCTGCTGGGATTTGCAGAAAAAAACCCAGGCATTAGTCGTATTCTAAACGGCGATGCGCTTCAGGGCGAGCAAGACAGGCTGCGTGCGCGTATTGCAAAACTGTTTGAGCGACTGGAAACTCAGTTCAAACAGGTCCTCCGTGAGCGCAAATTACGTGAAGGACGCGATTTAGGTGCAGATGAAGCCGTACTTGCTAATCTGTTTATTTGTTATGTAGATGGCAGAATTAACATGTTCATTCGCAGTGGTTTTGTCAGAAAACCCACCGAACAATTCTCAGATAACTGGGCATGCTACCGACAAACTTTTCTTTAAAAAAAGGCGCTGTTTAAAGCGCCTTTTTTGTTATTTGCATGTTCAGATTTAACTCAGGCCGGGCGCTGATAGTCACTAAGATACTGTGATAACGCATCCTGTCGGTTAAGTCGCTGCGTTAAAGCCGTAATATGCTTATCATCGATATTTTTCCAGGTGGTGGGTATCACATAGTGGTCATGCAAAAAGTTTAGAAAGCCACTTTTCACTTCGACGTCCCAGTAAATATGTTCCAATGAATTGAAAGCCTGCAGCATGGCTTCTTCTGAGCGTACCTGCTGTGTTACCCCTTCTATGTCGTAACAAGCATTTCCTAATACCAACACTGCCTTTCCAAGCATCAACGATTCAATCCCCACGGTCGAATTGACTGTCAGGATTGCCTGGGCGCGCTCTATCAACTCCTGAGTATTGCAGTGATTAGCAAACAAGATTCGCTTATTTTCATGGTGCAGATGATCATGTCTGACAGATTCAGACGGGTGTTCTTTGATTACTATATATAGTTCATCATCATCCACCTGCTCAATCACTCTGGACAAATGCCGGTAGAGCTGGCTCATATTTTTAATCCAGGGTGAGTTAGAGATGATTTGACTGTCTGTTTCTACCTGGAAAGGAACAAAGATATAACGCTTAGGAAGCTGTTCAGCACGCACACCAGCGGCCTTTTCGCTAACTGCCTTGCGTGTCACGAGTTTACAGGGCGGCGTTTTGTCGGTACAAAATTGTCGGTAAAACGCCCTTTCTTTAGGCAAAGAGTTTTTGCAGTTCACGCCTGACCAGTCACAGGTTGTGGTATCGGGTAAAAGACCATTTTCAAAATAAATGACATCTTTACCCAGTGCTTTGGCAGCTTCTGCTATAGCTGCACTTGGCTGTTTTTGTCCGTTCCACACCCCCACTACCTCAGCGTTGGTACGATCGATAATTGCTGCATTTTTCGCTATGGAAAACTTTGTTAAAAAACGGGTTAGAGAGGCAAAGGCAGGCCACAATACAGATTTTCTCAGTGTGCGGTGCTTGATAGCCTTTTTCTCAAGGTGCGGTGTCACCAATGCTTCAAGGTCTATATTTTTGATGATATGTGCATATCGTTTTATCGATGGCCCAATGCTAAAAAAGCTTAGTTTGATAACGGTAATATCAAGCGCGGATTCAGCAGCTACTTTTTTAAAATAACGGATGTGAGAACTTCCCCGGGCAATAAACACATATTTTTTCTGCTGATCTATCACATTACTATCTCCTGCGTGATGCTACCTGAGTGGTAGTGAATATTTCCCTGAATGTCTATGCCTGGCACCGTTGAAACCTGTCATTGTAAAAAGTACGTCTGTTGCACTTTATACCCTTACTTTGTCATTTGTATTACCGCACCGGTCAACATTATGACTATGACTTTATCTTTGCCAGATAGTTGCAGGCACAAAAAAAGCAGCACTATGTGCTGCTTTTCACCAATTAATTTAAAGTTACCCGGTTTAGGAAATTACTTACCGAACGTTTTTCCAAAGAAATCACCGTCATTCCAGGCTGGCGCTTTTTCCTGCGTCGCCAGCGTATGGCCGATTTGCGCATTGACTTCAGCAAAGGTACGTGCCGCGTCCCAGTTGAAATCCTGATTCACATCATCGCTTGGCTTGTGATAGTTAGTAGATAAGAACTGTCCGAATACTTTGGAACCATCAACTTCCGGATCTTTTGATTTAAGGCCGGGGACCAAAAATACTGAAGGCACACCCTGCTTCACGAATGCATAGTGATCGGAGCGAGTGAACAGCGCCTGTTCTGGCCATGGATCCGGGCTTAACTCAATGCCCGCATTGTTGGCAGCTTCAGTTACCGACGCCTTCATATCGCTGTGGCTGGCACCAAAAGCGATAACATCGGCAAATTCGTACGTCAGAATGGGCATATCCAGGTTCACGTTAGCTACCATATTCTCAACCGGTACGGTCGGGTTATGCGCGAAATAGTCCGCACCCAGCAAGCCTTTTTCCTCACCTGTAACAGAAACAAACAGAATTGAACGCTTTGGCTTTTTGTCCATCTGGCTGAATAAGCGTGCTGTTTCCAGCATTATTGCTGTACCAGAGGCATTATCCATTGCACCATTATTGATATTGTCTTTCTTTACAGTTTTGGCAAACCCGATGTGGTCTGAGTGTGCAGAAAACACTACATACTCATCTTTAAGCGCCGGGTCAGAGCCTTCAACGGCTGCAACCACATTAGGGCTGGTAATCTGAGAATGTTTGCTTTGCTTATTCAGTGAGATTTCACCAGGAATATCAAAACCTTTTGGTGTTTCATCTTTTTCAAGCATGGCATAAATTTCGTCCAGGCTCATTTTCGCGCCATCGAACAACTGACGAGCAGCACCTTCGCTTAAAAATGCAGAGCCTTTTATCTGCTCAAAGGTATTAGCCGGCTTGTCGCTTTCATCTAACCAGGCCAGGCGTGGTGTGTGGATGTAACTAAGACGGCTCTGATAAGGACGAACTTTTTCAGCCGTAGGTGTGGTCACTGAAATCATACCAATTGCGCCGCGATCAACAGCATACTGCGCTTTCTGGCTACCAGAAGCCAAATGAGCGCCCATTTCGCTAGGGAACGACTTAGGCTTACCGGATAAAATGACCACAATCTTGCCGTCAACATCCAGCCCGTCGTAGTCATTATGCTCTAACTCATCAGCAACAATGCCATATCCGGCAAAGACCATCTCGCCCTGCAGGCTGGTATCGGTGTTCAACAAGTCAGGACCGGTAAGATATTCTTTAGGATATTTGAACTTAGTTTCAGCACTATCCCGGGTCAGTGTCAGTGCCGGGGATTCCTGGACCAGTGTGGCTTTTCTGAAATCGACTGATTGCATGTAGCCATCAGTCCCCATAGGTTTTAGCCCGTACTTTGCAAACTCAGTGGCAATGTACAAAGAAGCGATATCATGCCCGCGAGAGCCGGTATCACGTCCTTCCAACAAATCATCTGCCAGAAAGAAAAGGTGTGATTTAATGCGGTTTGTATCCGGCGCAAAAGCAACATCCTGTTGCTGTTCCTGCGCTACAGAAACGGTGCTCAGGGCTGAAACCATGGCACCAAATAATATTTTTTTCATCATAGTCGTTAGATATTTTCGTCTTATAAGAAGAGGTTATGGTATACCAGTGAAATAAAATGACCAGTGTTGTAGTCATGCACTCATCGGAATATTCAAAGCGTCTGCGGATTTTTAAGGTCGCAGTCGTATTTGATTTTTTTACGAAATCAAAATCATTATGATCATCACCGAAATACGTGAAATTTTGCTTTTTATCCCCATCTATTCAATCCGTTTTAAATGCAAGTCATAGATTATGAGTAGTACAGACCTTCTATACAAAGTACAGTTTATTAGTAATGGAGAACGCTACGAGCTGTATGTAAGAGAAATCAGTCAGGGAAGTTTGTTTGGCTTTATTGAAATTGGCGACTTTGTCTGGGATACCCACACCGGTATTGTGGTTGACCCTGGTCATGAAAAATTAAAAGCTGAATTTTCAGATGTGACAAGAACTTACGTTCCCATGCATAATGTGTTACGAATAGACGCGGTAAAAAAACAGGGATCCGCCACTATTACAACCTTGTCAGACAAGGTTACAGCGTTTCCCGGGCCGATATACACACCTAAAAAAGACTAATCTGATGCTGGCGCATTGTCGGGTCAGGCATCTCGGAATGCGCTTATGAATGCTATTAAAATCACTTGTTTGGTTATCCTGCTTGCAGGCTTTTTTTCATCAGTCAGCGACGCCAGAGCGGCGTCTGAACAAAAGTTTCAGACACTTATTGATGCTATCTGGGAATACGAGTCGTCACTGCGTGACGTAACCCCTGCTGATATATCACCCGAAGCATTGTCGCAACAGCACAAGCGGTTCAGTAAATACCTGACGAAGCTGGAAGCCATTGATGAATCACAGCTGTCTTTAGATGATCGTATTACCTTTTTGATGCAGCAGTATCGCCTGAATAACATAATTGATGAGTATAAATTCGGGTCCTACAAGGTACCCATCACTTCTGAATATGGTTTTCATAGTGCATTAGCCGCGCTACCTGGCCAGATGAGCTTCAAAAATAAAGAGGATTATCAAACCTACCTGGATCAATTAGCGGGTATTCCGGCGTATGTCGACCAGCAAATTGACTACATGCAGCAGGGTCTGAATGAAGGCTTCACACAGCCTCAAGTGGTACTTGAGGGTTATGAAGAAAGTATTTCGCCTTTGATTAGTGAGGCACCTGAAAAAAGCACTTTCTACACGCCGTTTGAATCCATGTCTGAGTTCGTCGGGTCATCTTCCCAACAGTCGCTTCGCAAACAAGCCAGACAAATTATCAATGATGACGTTACGCCAGCCTTCCAGCGCTTCTATGATTTTATGGTAGAAACTTATATTCCCGGTGCCCGCACTGATATCGCCGCCAAAAACTGGCCTGATGGCGAAGCTTACTACCAGAATCGAATTAAACATTACACGACCACCGATATGACAGCCCGGGAAATTCACGATTTGGGTTTACGGGAAGTGAAACGTATTCGTCAACAGATGAAAGCGGTTGTCAAAGATGCCAGCTTCGACGGTGATGTGGATGCGTTCATTCACTTTTTGCGTACTGATGAACAATTTTATGCGACCTCTGCCCGGGCGCTATTAAAAGAAGCTTCATTTATTGCCAAAAAAGCCGATGCGCAGCTCCCCCGCTTCTTTGAGAAGCTGCCACGAAAACCTTATGGCGTCGCCCCGGTTCCTGATGATATAGCCCCAAAGTATACAACCGGACGCTATATACATGCCGGAAGTGAAACTCAGCCCGGTTATTATTGGGTTAATACCTATGCGCTTGATAAGCGCCCGCTGTATGCACTGCCTGCTCTGACATTGCACGAAGCGGTTCCCGGCCATCACCTGCAAATTTCTTTAGCCAGTGAGATGGAAGATCTTCCACCGGTGCGTCAGGAAACCTATATATCAGCATTTGGTGAAGGCTGGGGATTGTATACAGAATTCCTGGGCGTTGAGATGGGCATTTATGAAACGCCGTACGATCACTTCGGGCGCTTGAGTTATGAAATGTGGCGGGCCTGTCGCTTAGTCGTCGATACAGGTATGCATATGTTTGGCTGGAGCAGACAAGAAGCCATCGATTATATGATGAAGAATACTGCCTTATCGGAGCACAATATAAAAACTGAGATTGATCGTTATATCTCTTGGCCGGGACAGGCGTTATCTTATAAAATTGGCGAAATTAAAATTAAGTCGCTCAGAGAAAAAGCGGAAAACGCACTGGGTTCATCTTTTGATGTACGGAAATTTCATACCGCCGTACTTGAACACGGTTCAGTCCCTCTGTTCATCCTTGAGCAAAATATTGAACGCTTTATTGAAGAGCAACAAGCAGGAAAGTAGTCATGATTGCGTTTAGCATCATAGGAATCCTTGTATTTATACTGATTTATTTTGTGATTCGCTCCCAAACGCTTCAGCGGGAAATGACGCAATCTCGACAGGCTGCGAAGGTTAGCAATAAACGTTTGAAGGACGCTTATTCCAGTCTGGTCATGGTATGCACTGATTTACAAAATGTTTATGTCGATCGGGTTGAGTCTGCTTATAAGAAGCGGCTTATCAGCGCAGAGGATTATGCTGTTCAGTCGTTTATCATGAAGCACTTTGCCCAGATTGTCCTGGATTGTTTTGAAAAGCACCGGACGGTAGAAGAAGCTTTGAAAACGGCTGTCAGGACAGCGCCGGAAGTTACTGAGCAAGGTGTGCGTGACGTAATGAAAAAGCAGCCCAGCCATATCAGGATGGCCTGGGTGAAAAATACGCCTGATGGATTTATGCAGGCCTGCGCGCAGCTTACCAAACAACCCTTGCAGGCTCAGACTGAGCCTGAAAAAACAGCCAGCCAGAATTAAACTTTAAAAAGGCCAGTATCAACGCTGGCTTTTTTTACCCATTTTTCATATCAGCAACTCTCTGATTCAAATGAAATTCAGCGATTCACCCTGCCAAAAATGTCGTCGTAAGCCTCATTAGGTAGATTGTAGGTTCTTGTCAGCGTAATAATATCACCTATAATACTGTATATAAATACAGGCATATTTTATGACTAATACAGTAACCACATTCAATCACCCCGCCGTCTGGCGTGCCCGTGAAGGGCTGCTGAATGACAGCTCCCGTCTGGAAACAGGCTATACGGTGCTGGATGATCTGCTGGGGGGTGGTTTGCCTTCAAAAGGATTAGTCAGGGTAAGAAGTTTGTTTGGAATTGGTGAGCTATCTGTTTTTCACCAGGTTCTGGCAGACAACCCTAATGAAAAGCTTATCAGTATTATTAATTGTCCGGGCAACATCCATGCAGCCTGGCTACATCAGTATCATATTGATGCTGAGCATGTCAGGCTGATACGGCCTGAACAACCAAAAGATATCTTATGGTCTGCAGAACAGTGTTTAAAAAGTGAAGCCTGCCATATTGTTGTGCTGTGGATTAATAGTCTGACACCCCGTCAGGCGCGTCGTCTGCAGGTTGCTGCCAGTCAGCATAATACCTTGTGCCTGATGCTGGAGTCACAACACGTAGCACGTTGTGCTTTACCCCTGACCCTTGATATGCGTATCAGTTCAACCCCTGCTGGGTTGCATATTCAGATTGATAAACATGTAGGAGCACAAGCCGACGTTTCAGCGGATATTGGCTTTTCAAATACTCCAAGCAATAAGACCATCAATCAGATTTTGCACCAACGTTCAGACTACATTGCTTCGGCAACGGGCTGATTATGCTGTGGGCTTATTTTCATTTTTATCAGCTGACAATAGATAGCGGTGGTGAATCAGATGAGACTGCAGCCGTAATTGTATATTCAGCTAAAAATAATCAGGTCCGCCAATGTAACTCAGCGGCAGTCAAAGCTGGAGTGACAGTGGGAATGGGTATGGCTCAGGCTGCCGCACTTTGCCAGTCTGTGAATGTCATTGATTATTGTGAACAAAGTGAAGTGCACCGGCTGCTAGCCTTGGCTAATCGGCTTTATCAGGTGGCTTCAGATATTGTTATTTTCAATCCGAACGGTCTTGCTCTCAGACTCGACCCATTAGTTCGTTATTACGAGGGGTTAGAGAATATTTGGCAGGTGCTGGTTAATGAGTTACGTGCTGCCCGTGTCAGTTTTACTTTTGGCGTTGGCTGGAGTATTGAGGCAGCAAGAACACTGGCGATGAATAGTTCTAACCAGCTATTACACAACAAGACGCAAATTCGTCAGGCATTGGCTGTGTGCCCCCTTCATGCCACAGAATTAACTGATAAGCAGCGTAACACTTTAAAAAGAGTAGGCATTCATTCGCTCCAGCAGCTTTTAGAAATATCTGCAGCAGAATTGGGAAGAAGGTTTGATAATTCTCTCATCACATATTTGTGCGCGTTACGAGCAGAAACATTCCCAAGAGTAAATTATTACTCTCCACCAGATACCTTCTTCAGCCTGATTGAGCCCAGCTATGAGGTCAGCCACACTGAACAGTTACTGCCTTTTATGCGCAATCTTATTGATGAGTTTCTGACATTTTCACGATTACGCAACGTGTTTAGTCAGCAGTTAACTTTCACGCTTTGTTTCAGAGAAGCGCCTTCGATGAAGGTGACGGTGGGTAGCGCCGCACCTTTATTTAAGTTATCACAATGGGAGAGTCTGACAGGTCTTAAGCTAGAGCAGATCCTGTTATCGGCGCCGGTTATTAAACTAACTCTACAGGTAGATAAGCTTGAAGATGTTGATGAACAGACCTCGGATTTTTTTAATAACCGGGTTCATGCGTTCGCCCAAAAACAGCTTATCAGCCGCTTGCAGGCCAGGCTAGGTGAAGCAGTCATTCAGTACCCTTGCGCCGGTGATGACTTCAGGCCTGATCAGTTATCTTGTTTAAAACCGGGTAACACGAGGGGCAATCTGCATCATCCTTTGCCATGTGTCTCACTTATTTCTCCCGCTCCCTTAGAGGAATCTCCTCATATTGAATTCGGACCAATACGACTTCAGACCGGTTGGTGGGATGGTAACAACGTCAAGCGCGATTATTATATCGGGCGTACTGAGGACGGTCGACGCCTGCACCTTTATCGTGATAGCACAGGTGATTGGTTTATCAGTGGATTCTACAGCTAATGGTAGCAGAGCTGGTATGTCAGACTAATTTCAGCTTTTTGCACGGCGCTTCAGATCCTGAAGAGCTGGTGAATACTGCCGCCTTTTTGGGTTATAGCAGTCTGGCAATTACAGATGAATGCTCTGTTGCCGGCGTGGTCCGCGCCTATGCAGAGATAAAACGCAATAACCTGCCGTTACATTTAGTGGTAGGTAGTTTGTTCAGGCTTAATGACAGCCTTTCAGTGGTGTTACTCTGCCCTGACAAGACGGCTTATGCCGAGTTATGCCGTATAATTACCAATGCCCGTCGCCGCTCTGAAAAAGGCAGCTATAAGCTGGCTGAGTGGGATTTAAAGTCCGTTAAGCACTGCCTTTTAATCTGGTTACCTGACCCAGGCTCGCAGAACAATCAGCACTGGGGGAAGTGGCTGTCTAAACATTATTCCTCACGATGCTATCTGGCCGGCAGCAGACTGCTGGATGGTAGTGATGAGTTGCATACAAAAGAAGTACTGAAACTTCATTCAGAATTTGATTTTCCGATAGTGGCTTCTTCCAGGGTGCTCTTTCATCACAGTGACAGGCTACCGGTACAGCAAGTACTTCAGGCTATTGATGCATCCACCACTGTCGATAAACTTGGCCTGACTGCCCAGTCAAATGCGGAACGCTGCCTTCGTCCTATAGCTAAAATGAAAAAGTTGTTCCCTGCAAACTGGCTTGAGAATACAGCATCTTTGGCGCGTTTATGTCAGTTTTCCATGGATGAGCTGAAGTACCAGTATCCCTCTGAGGTGGTACCTGAAGGGTATACTGCCAGTACCTATTTGCGACATTGTGTTGAAGAGGGTGTGAAAAAACGGTTTGGGGAAACACTGCCCGCCTCTATTCGCCAGACCATCGAAAAAGAGATGGCGCTTATCAGCGAGCAGCAGTACGAATATTTTTTTCTGACCATTTATGACGTTGTTCAGTTTGCCCGCGCAAAAGGTATTTTATATCAAGGCCGTGGCTCTGCTGCTAACTCGGTAGTTTGCTATTGTCTGGAGATTACTGCTGTCGATCCCCGTCAGATAGATGTGCTTTTTGAACGCTTTATTTCTAAAGAGCGTGACGAGCCACCTGATATTGATGTGGACTTTGAGCATCAGCGTCGCGAAGAAGTCATCCAGTATATCTACAGCAAATATGGTCGTGAACGCACTGCACTTGCTGCAACTGTTATCAGTTTTCGTTTTAAAAGCGCTTTTCGTGAGGTGGGTAAAGCGCTGGGTTTTGCCGAATCTCAGCTTGATTTTGTGATTAAAAATATCAACAGGCGGGACCGTACTATTCCGTGGCAGTCACAGATTGCAGAACTGGGGATGGATCCTGCCACTACTAAAGTGCGGCAGCTTTTGTATCTGGTTGAGGAAGTTATTGGTTTCCCCCGCCATTTATCTCAGCATGTAGGCGGCTTCGTCATATCTTCCGGCCCGTTGTACGAGTTGGTGCCGGTAGAGAATGCCTCCATGGCTGATCGAACGGTCATTCAATGGGATAAGGATGACCTGGAGGCTTTAGGGCTGCTTAAAGTCGATGTACTGGCCTTAGGGATGTTAAGCGCCATTCAGCGCACTTTTAAAATCATCAGCCAGTCTACTGGCTTTCCAGTCTCAATCCCCTTTATCACCGGCCTTGGCGATGATGCTCAGGTCTATGACATGATTGGTAAAGCGGACACGGTGGGCGTTTTCCAAATTGAATCACGGGCACAGATGAGCATGCTGCCCCGACTGCGCCCGCGTAAGTATTATGATTTGGTCGTCCAAATCGCCATTGTCCGACCAGGCCCGATACAGGGTGATATGGTTCACCCTTACCTTAAACGAAGAAATAGCGGCACCAAAGTGGCGTACCCTTCACCCGATGTCGAACGGGTGCTGGGCAGAACTATGGGAGTCCCGATATTTCAGGAACAAGTCATACAGCTGGCAATGGTCGCAGCGGGGTTTACCGGCGGCGAGGCAGACCAGCTCAGACGAGCGATGGCGAGCTGGAAGAAAAACGGGCGATTAAATCTTTTTCGTGAAAAACTGATTAACGGCATGCTGGAAAAGGGTTACGACCCTGATTTTGCCACGCGTCTTTTCGACCAGATAAAAGGTTTCAGTGGTTATGGATTTCCAGAGTCTCACAGCGCATCCTTCGCGGTGTTAGCCTACGTATCCTGCTGGCTTAAATACTATTTCCCGGTTGAATTTTATATTGGGCTGCTAAACAGCTGGCCCATGGGATTTTATACGCCAAGCCAACTTTTACAGGATGCCAAACGACACGATATCGCCATAAAAGCAGTGTGTATAAATCGCTCTCAGTGGTCACATCATATGGTTATTGATGGTCACGAAAAAATCATTCAGCTCGGTTTTCGACTGGTCAAAGGGTTGAATGAAGATGTGATAAATGAGCTGGTATCCAGGCGCCCTGTTAATGGATTTACATGTATCAATGAAGTCCGCTCTGCCGTAGAACTGCCTTCAGATATGATGGAGGCATTAGCCAGTGCAGATGCATTTGCCGCTATAGCAGGTAATCGATACCAGGCTCGATGGCAAATGATGGACAAACAATCTGATTTGCCCTTATTTGCCAGCCAGACTAAGAGTGAGCAATTATCTTTAATACCTACCGAAGCTGAAAATATGCTGGAAGATTATGCTTCAACCAGCGTATCAGTACGCCATCACCCAATTGATATGATTCTAAAAGCGCGCAGTTTACCTGACATCACCTTTGCCAGCCAGTTGTGCAACAAGCCTGATAAATCAGTGGTTCATCTGCTTGGTTGTGTAACCTGCAGGCAAGCGCCGGGGACGGCAACCGGTGTTACTTTCCTGACACTGGAAGATCACACTGGCAATACAAATGTTGTCATCTGGCAATCTACCGCCCGCCATCAAAAGCAACCCTATCTTAAAGCGACGATTCTTCAGGTAGACGGTATTCTGGAGCGCTCACCAGAAGGGGTAATTCATGTTATCGCCGGAAAGCTCACAGACCGTTCTGACTGGCTGGAAACACTTAAGGTGCCTTCCCGGGATTTCCATTAAGTTACATTAAGTAGTATATATAAAGGCTATATTAATCAGAGACATTAGCAGGTGAGTGTTCGTGCGCATATTATTCCTATTAATCAGCGTAATATGTAGTCTTCAGGTCGATGCTAAAAGTTTTATCGTCGGTGCACAAAATATTCACTATTATCCTCATTATGATTTTCAGTCGAATGTAGATAAAGGTATAGGCTGGGCAATCCTTGAGGCCTACGCAGAAAAGTCAGGCCATACCTTCAGTTACCACGCAATGCCAATCCTGCGCTTACAACGGGAACTGATTAAAGGTAATGTAGACTTTGTCTATCCGGACAATCCCAAGTGGTACGACGCGCCCGGAAAGCGTGCTCAAAAATACTACTCATCACCCTTGGTGCGCGCATTGGGTGGGACTATCGTTCATCCTGAGGATAGCAACCAGCCTATCGACTTTGTAAAGCGAATTGCTATGCCCCTGGGCTTTACACCCGTTAACTGGCAACAGCGCGTAGACACCAACCAAACCAAGCTTATTACTGTTAACGATTCGGTCACAGCATTGCAGATGCTTCAAAAAGGGCGAGTGAATGCTGCCAACCTTGAATACAATGTGGTTCAGTACATCACTTCTATCACGCCTGAACTCGGACCTTTCACGCTAGCTCCGGATTTACCACACGATGATATTGGTTTTATGCTCTCGACAATACGACACCCGGGACTGGTTGAAGACTTATCCACTTTTATCAAACGCAATCCAGATGTAATGAAGACGATTTATACCAGATACCAACTTCGCCTTCCGCAATCAATCCTCAAATCACTCAGAGAAAAACAAAGCCAGTAATTATGTCTTTTAATTACAAGTTACCACCAATTGATTCACGAATAATTTTCAATACATTCTAAACTTCTGACAATTGATTGCTGCCTGCAGTTATTAAAATTTTCTCTATGATCATGAAATTCATAAGATATTTCATTTGGGCACAGTTAGTGAATGTAATCTTGTGTAAATCACCTCCTGTCAGCAGTTCCACATGGAGGCAACGACAAAAGGAGATACAATGAAAAAGTTAACACTAGCGGTATTAATTTCAGGTGCAATGTCGACAGCGGCGATGGCTCATGACCATATGGATAAAGAAGACCATATGAAGCAGGTCAAACACACTTTCAATACAATCGACGCTGATAAAGACGGTATGTTAGGCAAAGAAGAAGTTAGTGACCATGTTATCGCAAAGCATTTTGATAAACTGGATACAAATGGTGATGACAAATTATCTGAAAATGAGTACATCACTTATCTGGAAGATAATCCAAAAGCCTTTTCTGAAAATGTAAAAGATAAAGTCCAATACACCAAGGCGAAGGTAGAAGCCGATGCAGATGAAGTAATTGCATCATCACCAAAAGAGTTGAAGACAGATGAAACTCAAGTCGGTGCGGACATGGAAAGTGATTCTGATATGAGTGCAATGCATGATGACATGGAACGTAAAACAGAATCAGCGATGAGTTCTTATGATCGTGATGAAAATATGGACGATTATGATTCAGACCACGATGCAGATTTGCGCAACAATGATGAAATGGCCGGCAACGAAGGCGACCGCATGGTAGCGCAGAACGAATTTAAAATGATGGATAAGAACGGCGATGGAATGGTTTCAGAAGATGAAGCCAATATTGCAGGTGTAAATAGCACGTTTGATGACATGGATGAAGATGACGACAACATGATTTCTCGTCAGGAATATCGTGAATATCGCCGCTCTGAAGAAGCAAGTCGATAATTAGTAATAAATATTACTTTTAAGAACCCGGATTTTCCGGGTTTTTTTATGCTCCATGCTTTCTATTTTAGCTAATCAAATTTCTTGTTGATTATTAAAACTGTACTTTTGACAGTACCTGCTCTAACACGATTTTCAGTTGCCTTATTATCATACTGACTTATACATACTCCCAGCTTCATCTTACTTTAGTTAACTAACGATACGTCTTCGTGGGTGCGATGAAGTGAGGTCGTTTAGGAACAGCGTATCCGCGAGCCCCGCGCTCTACTGTTAGCCTGACATTGGCAGCGCTTTAATTCAGGGCGAAACTTTCTTAAAAAAAGCTCGCAATATGTCAGCAATTAATCATATCTGTGCTGGTATTGTATGCGCGCTTAGTATGTGACTGAGCAAAAGCCAAAACATTTGAAAATTGATTCACTGAAACGAAAAAAGCCCACTCGACTGAGTGGGCTTCTTCGTAGAACAGGACTGCTTCACAGCGAGACATGGCGGCTGTGCTAGCTCACATGGGGCTAGGCCCACACTGGGCGATGAGCGGTGAGTGTAGCGAACGAGGGGTGCCAGTGGCACGCCGAATAGGAGTCTGGCGTTCTGCTATCTCACATGGGGGTGAAGGAGGACCGTTATGCCAGTGGCATAACGCAGCCGACTGAACGGCTCGCCATGGATGGCGAGACTGGTCATAGCACCAGGTATGGGTGAGACTCCGGTTTGTGAAGCAAATTTGTGGTGACTTAATGTCACCACAAAAGGAACGAACGGGCGTACAGGACGTACGCCTTGGCACTACGCCACATGGATGTGTCCGAATGCATTGACTCGACGTCAGATGGGTTTGAATTGTCTGTGTGACTGCGCCTGAAATTTATTACGCTCAAACGAAAAAAGCCCACTCGACTGAGTGGGCTTCTTCGTAGAATAGGACTGCTTCACAGCGAGACATGGCGCACTACCGTGTGGGTGATACTTCTCTCACATGGGGGCGATGAGCGGTGAGTGTAGCGAACGAGGGGTGCCAGTGGCACGCCGAGAGTGAAGAGCGCGAGGCATGGATGCCGAGCTGGACGATGCACCATGGACGGGTTGATACGCCTGTGCCTATTCAGAGCCAGTCGGTTAAATGTGCATGATGGGTTAGGTTTCGCTAAGAGGGAGTAGCACGCCAGTGCTTTCTGAGGGAAAGGGCTATCCGAGAATTTCAGTTATCCATTTATTTTTGCACTCCCAGAAACGAAAAAAAACCCACTCGACTGAGTGGGCTTCTTCGTAGAACAGGACTGCTTCACAGCGAGACATGGCGGATGTGCTACTCTCACATGGGGCTGGGCCCACACTGGGCGAGGAGCGGTGAGTGTAGCGAACGAGGGGTGCTAGTGGCACGCCGAGAGTGAAGAGCGCGAGGCATGGATGCCGAGCTGGACGATGCACCATGGACGGGTTGATACGCCTGTGCCTATGCAGAGCCAGTCGGTTAAATGTGCATGATGGGTTAGGTTTCGCTAAGAGGGAGTAGCACGCCAGTGCTTTCTGAGGGAAAGGGCTATCCGAGAATTTCAGTTATCCATTTATTTTTGCACTCCCAGAAACGAAAAAAGCCCACTCGACTGAGTGGGCTTCTTCGTAGAATAGGAGTCTGGCGGTGTGCTACTCTCACATGGGGAAACCCCACACTACCATCGCCGCTAACGTGTTTCACTTCTGAGTTCGGAATGGGATCAGGTGGTGCCACGTCGCTATGGCCGCCAGACAAAAAAGGGTGTTACCGACATCGTCGATAACTTAACAATTCGGGAAAGTCTGATATTCAATCTATTGAGTAACTTAACTACTCTTACTTTACTTAGCTTGTCTACAACCCATGCAGACTTTGCCGCTTTGGGTTGTATGGTTAAGCCTCTCGGGCAATTAGTACAGGTTAGCTTAACGCCTTACAACGCTTCCACACCCTGCCTATCAACGTCTTAGTCTTAAACAACCCTTCCAGAACTTAAAGTTCAGGGATGACTCATCTCTGGGCCGGCTTCCCGCTTAGATGCTTTCAGCGGTTATCCGTTCCGAACATAGCTACCGGGCAATGCGATTGGCATCACAACCCGAACACCAGCGGTTCGTCCACTCCGGTCCTCTCGTACTAGGAGCAGCTCCCATCAATCATCCAACGCCCACACCAGATAGGGACCGAACTGTCTCACGACGTTCTAAACCCAGCTCGCGTACCACTTTAAATGGCGAACAGCCATACCCTTGGGACCGACTTCAGCCCCAGGATGTGATGAGCCGACATCGAGGTGCCAAACACCGCCGTCGATATGAACTCTTGGGCGGTATCAGCCTGTTATCCCCGGAGTACCTTTTATCCGTTGAGCGATGGCCCTTCCATACAGAACCACCGGATCACTATGACCTACTTTCGTACCTGCTCGACGTGTCTGTCTCGCAGTTAAGCTAGCTTATGCCATTGCACTAACCTCACGATGTCCGACCGTGATTAGCTAACCTTCGTGCTCCTCCGTTACTATTTGGGAGGAGACCGCCCCAGTCAAACTACCCACCAGACACTGTCCTTAACCCCGATAAGGGGTCTAAGTTAGAACATCAAACATACCAGGGTGGTATTTCAAGGACGGCTCCATGCAAACTGGCGTCTGCATTTCAAAGCCTCCCACCTATCCTACACAAGTAGGTTCAATGTTCAGTGCCAAGCTGTAGTAAAGGTTCACGGGGTCTTTCCGTCTAGGTGCGGGTACACAGCATCTTCACTGCGATTTCAATTTCACTGAGTCTCGGGTGGAGACAGCGTGGCCATGGTTACACCATTCGTGCAGGTCGGAACTTACCCGACAAGGAATTTCGCTACCTTAGGACCGTTATAGTTACGGCCGCCGTTTACCGGGGCTTCGATCAAGAACTTCGCTTACGCTAATCCCATCAATTAACCTTCCGGCACCGGGCAGGTGTCACACCCTATACGTCCTCTTACGAGTTTGCAGAGTGCTGTGTTTTTAATAAACAGTCCCAGCCACCTGGTCACTGCGACCACCAACAGCTTACCGCGTAAAGCGTTCACCGCCGGTGGCGTACCTTCTCCCGAAGTTACGGTACTATTTTGCCGAGTTCCTTCACCCGAGTTCTCTCAAGCGCCTTAGTATTCTCTACCTGACCACCTGTGTCGGTTTGGGGTACGGTTCACATAATCATACGTTTAGAAGCTTTTCCTGGAAGCAGGGCATCAACAACTTCACTCCCTTGGGAGCTCGTCTCGTGTCTCGGCCTTGAAAACCCGGATTTACCTAAGTTTTCAGCCTACGCACTTTCACATGGACAACCAACGCCATGCTTGCTTAGCCTTCTCCGTCCCTCCATCACTGATTATACAAGTACGGGAATATTAACCCGTTTCCCATCGACTACGCATTTCTGCCTCGCCTTAGGGGCCGACTTACCCTGCCCTGATTAGCATGGGACAGGAAACCTTGGTCTTCCGGCGTGGGGGTTTTTCACCCCCATTATCGTTACTCATGTCAGCATTCGCACTTGTGATATGTCCAGCAAACCTTACAGTTCACCTTCATCCACTTACACAACGCTCCCCTACCCAATACGATAAATCGCATTGCCGCAGCTTCGGTATATTGCTTAGCCCCGTTACATCTTCCGCGCAGGCCGACTCGACTAGTGAGCTATTACGCTTTCTTTAAAGGATGGCTGCTTCTAAGCCAACCTCCTAGCTGTCTGTGCCTTCCCACATCGTTTCCCACTTAGCAATATTTGGGGACCTTAGCTGGCGGTCTGGGTTGTTTCCCTCTCCACGACGGACGTTAGCACCCGCCGTGTGTCTCCCGGATAGTTCTCAATGGTATTCGGAGTTTGCAAAGGGTTGGTAAGTCGGGATGACCCCCTAGCCTTAACAGTGCTCTACCCCCAATGGAATTCGTCCGAGGCTCTACCTAAATAGATTTCGGGGAGAACCAGCTATCTCCCGGTTTGATTGGCCTTTCACCCCCAGCCACAAGTCATCTCCTGACTTTTCAACGTCAGTGAGTTCGGTCCTCCAGTTGATGTTACTCAACCTTCAACCTGCCCATGGCTAGATCACCGGGTTTCGGGTCTATACCTGGCAACTAAACGCGCAGTTAACACTCGCTTTCGCTACGGCTCCGCTATACGCTTAACCTTGCTACCAAATATAAGTCGCTGACCCATTATACAAAAGGTACGCAGTCACACCACGAAGGTGCTCCCACTGCTTGTACGTATACGGTTTCAGGTTCTATTTCACTCCCCTCACAGGGGTTCTTTTCGCCTTTCCCTCACGGTACTGGTTCACTATCGGTCAGTTAGGAGTATTTAGCCTTGGAGGATGGTCCCCCCATTTTCAGTCAAGATAACACGTGTCCCGACCTACTCGATTTCACATTGATTTTGCCGTCGTGTACGGGGCTGTCACCCGGTATCGCGCCACTTCCCAGAGGCTTCCACTAACTCATTCAATGCTTAAGGGCTGCTCCCCGTTCGCTCGCCGCTACTAAGGGAATCTCGGTTGATTTCTTTTCCTAAGGGTACTTAGATGTTTCAGTTCCCCTCGTTTGCTTCGTTACACTATGTATTCATGCAACGATACCTGTAAACAGGTGGGTTTCCCCATTCGGACATCTGTGGCTCAAATGCGTTTTGTCAGCTCACCACAGCTTTTCGCAGACTTACACGTCCTTCATCGCCTCTAACTGCCAAGGCATCCACCGTATACGCTTTGTCACTTAACCATACAACCCAAAACAGCCTTTTGACTTCTGCTTTGGCCGGTGAATCAACACCTGCTGTATGATGACAAGCTAATCGTGATTTGCCTTGTCATCAAACTTAATTGATAACAAGCAATTCAAGTCAAGTAGAGTAGCTTTGAGAGAACACCTTTCGATATTCTCAGTTACTCAATTTTGATTGATTACTAATATCAGCTTTCCAAATTGTTAAAGAACGTTTTGCCAAAAAATATTGCGAAGCAATTTCTTTTGGCATTCGTTACATCACCCTAATACATCGTATTACGGTGAGATAACAAAACAATCTGTGTGAACACTACATCAAGAGCGTCAACGACGTTATCGGTAAGGAGGTGATCCAACCGCAGGTTCCCCTACGGTTACCTTGTTACGACTTCACCCCAGTCATGAAACACAAAGTGGTGATCGCCCTCTAAAAGTTAGGCTAACCACTTCTTTTGCATCCCACTCCCATGGTGTGACGGGCGGTGTGTACAAGGCCCGGGAACGTATTCACCGCAGTATTCTGACCTGCGATTACTAGCGATTCCGACTTCACGGAGTCGAGTTGCAGACTCCGATCCGGACTACGATATTCTTTAAGGGGTCCGCTCCACATCGCTGTCTCGCTTCCCTCTGTAAATACCATTGTAGCACGTGTGTAGCCCTACACGTAAGGGCCATGATGACTTGACGTCGTCCCCACCTTCCTCCGGTTTGTCACCGGCAGTCTCCTTAGAGTGCCCAACCTAATGCTGGCAACTAAGGACAAGGGTTGCGCTCGTTGCGGGACTTAACCCAACATCTCACGACACGAGCTGACGACAGCCATGCAGCACCTGTGTCAGAGTTCCCGAAGGCACCAATCCATCTCTGGAAAGTTCTCTGCATGTCAAGTGTAGGTAAGGTTCTTCGCGTTGCATCGAATTAAACCACATGCTCCACCGCTTGTGCGGGCCCCCGTCAATTCATTTGAGTTTTAACCTTGCGGCCGTACTCCCCAGGCGGTCTACTTAGCGCGTTAGCTTCGCTACTCACAACTTAAAGTCGCAAACAGCTAGTAGACAGCGTTTACGGTGTGGACTACCAGGGTATCTAATCCTGTTCGCTACCCACACTTTCGCACATGAGCGTCAGTCTTTGGCCAGGGAGCCGCCTTCGCCACTGATGTTCCTCCAGATATCTACGCATTTCACCGCTACACCTGGAATTCCACTCCCCTCTCCAAGACTCTAGTCTGCCAGTTCTAAATGACCATCCCAGGTTGAGCCCGGGGCTTTCACATCTAGCTTAACAAACCGCCTGCGTGCGCTTTACGCCCAGTAATTCCGATTAACGCTTGCACCCTCCGTATTACCGCGGCTGCTGGCACGGAGTTAGCCGGTGCTTCTTCTGTGGGTAACGTCAATCCAAGCAGGTATTAACTACTTGGCCTTCCTCCCCACTGAAAGTGCTTTACAACCCGAAGGCCTTCTTCACACACGCGGCATGGCTGGATCAGGCTTGCGCCCATTGTCCAATATTCCCCACTGCTGCCTCCCGTAGGAGTCTGGGCCGTGTCTCAGTCCCAGTGTGGCTGATCTTCCTCTCAGAACAGCTAGAGATCGTTGCCTTGGTGAGCCTTTACCCCACCAACTAGCTAATCTCACTTGGGCCTCTCTTTGCGCGAGAGCCTAAGCCCCCTTTGGTCCGTAGACATTATGCGGTATTAGCCACCGTTTCCAGTGGTTATCCCCCTCGCAAAGGCAAGTTCCCAAGCATTACTCACCCGTCCGCCGCTCGTCATCTTCTAGCAAGCTAGAAATGTTACCGCTCGACTTGCATGTGTTAGGCCTGCCGCCAGCGTTCAATCTGAGCCATGATCAAACTCTTCAATTAAAATCGAAAAACTTTATGAATCGTCGGTTGACACTCTTAACGAGTGCCCACACAGATTGTCTTGTTATAAATTGTTAAAGAGCAATTTGCTTCGTTTCTCCCCGAAGCGGGACGCGCATTTTACGCGGTTGGTTTTCGTTGTCAACACCTTTTTGAAACTTAATTTCGAAGGTCTTGGAAAACCGCTTTTCATGTCGGCGTAAGCCTGTCTGATAAAGCCCTTCAACTGTCTTGCCTGTTGGCCTGTCCCGTCGAAGTGGTGCGCATTATAGGGACCTCAGTTCACACGTCAACGCTTATTTTCAAAAAACTATGATAATTGATTTGTTCGCTTATTTTTAGCTCAATTTCCAGTATCCGAGGCGTTTTCTAAGCTTAAACTTGCGCAGTAAGTTCATCGGTTTGGCTTTTAGCCTGCCCTTATAGTTAATAATGAAGTCATCTACTGCCTCCAAAATCCTTTCACAATTATTACCGTCTCTGTGCGCTTCATGCTTTTCGGCAAAGTCTCTCACCTTATTCATTAAGGCATCAGGTCTTGTCATGGCTGTTTCAAGTGCGCTTCGTATTTCATCAGGTGAATCGACATTTATAAGGTGCGAACCAGGCGTGGTATTCCTTAATGTTACTACTGGCTTGTCCATCAGCATGAATTCAAGAATGATGGATGAGCTATCGCTTAACATGACATCAGCATTTTGAAAATCTTTGAGTCTTACATTATCAACATACTTAACATTCTCATGCTCCTGAGCCAGAGCCCTATATTTGTTTAATAATGACTGGTCTTTAATTTTTGGATGGAAAGTGAGAATCCAGTTCCAGTCCTTTTCCTCAACTAATGCTCCTATCGTATCAACAAGTACAGGAGCAGATGAAATACCTTTGGTGAAGGTCGTTCCATACAATACGGTCGGCTTGTGGTTCTTCTCAAGTTCGTAGTGTTCGAAGTAAGGATCTACTTTGCTCCAGCCTGTTTCATAAACTTTAAAGAAACCATGTTTTTTTGACAGTTCCTCAAAGTACTCAGTACTGCTAGAGCCTTGGGTACAATACATATCAAACCATCCCCTAACAGCAAAGTGATCATCGGTTGACCTGCTCTTCTC
The DNA here is from genome assembly GCF_006228385.1 of Salinimonas iocasae. Taxonomy (GTDB): domain Bacteria; phylum Pseudomonadota; class Gammaproteobacteria; order Enterobacterales; family Alteromonadaceae; genus Alteromonas; species Alteromonas iocasae. Next base: position 33,200 of record NZ_CP039852.1, on the reverse strand, counting down.
TCCACGTTTGCTTATAGGGTAACCATGAAATAGCTGAACATGAATTCCCGGAAACCAGGGATATATAACATTACCGGGCGTAAAGGTTGCACATGCATCAAATTCAGCAACCTGTTCAAATGTCGTAAGCCTGAGTTCGTCTTCCGTCAATAAGTCGGGACATCCGGGTTCCAGATACCATGCAACATTATCGCCCCGCCTTCTAATCTCCTCCTGAAGAGGTCTCATTATTGAATATCCATATGACAACGAAGCAAAGAGAAGATAATTTTTTGTCATTACGTTATTTTAGCCTTATAGAAAGCGCGCGAAGATGTACCGATTATATGGCAGTTGTTGTTATTTTTAATACCCGACGATGTTATCACTATTGTCGTCGGCTTATAGAGAGGATCTTATGTCACAGATATTAAGCGCATTTAAAGGAATTACCCCTGTTGTAGATGCTAGCAGTTACATTGCAGATTCTGCTCGTCTTGTCGGAGACATCGCCATCGGAAAAGACAGTAGCGTCTGGCATATGGTTGCCGGACGGGGTGATGTAAACTATATCCGAATTGGTGAGCGAACCAATATACAGGACGGAACGATTTTGCATGTCACCCGCCGCTCCTCAAACCTGCCTGAAGGATTGCCGCTTGTCATTGGCGATGATGTGACTGTCGGCCATAAATGTATGCTTCATGGTTGCACGCTGGGAAACCGGATACTGGTTGGGATGGGCGCAATCATAATGGATGGCGCTGTGGTAGAAGATGATGTATTTATTGGTGCAGGAACTCTCGTCCCTCCTAATAAAACACTGGAAAGCGGTTTTTTATATGTCGGCAACCCTATGCAAAAAAAGCGACCGCTTAAAGATGCAGAGATTGCCTTCCTTAAACAGTCAGCCATTAATTATGTGGAATTAAAGAACGATTATCTGGCGGAATAACTCAGCGTTGTCTTAGCTTATCTATTACCGGCCTCGTCTGGGGCAATTTCTCTGTCCAAATAGTAAAGGCCGCGGCCGCCTGTTCCACCAGCATGCCCAACCCGTCGGCGCTCATGGTAGCGCCCTCTTTTTCAGCGTAAGCCATGAAGAGCGTCGGGTCTTTGCTGTAAGCCATATCGTAAGCCAATTCACACTTCACAAACGAGATATACTGCAAATCGGGTAGTTGATTGTGCAAACTGGCCGATGTTGAGTTGATGATGATATCCGCATCAAAAGACATTAAGCCTGGTTTATCCAGTGCAATGCAGTGAGAAACGCTCACCTCTTCACAAATTTGTGTAGCGCGCTCCATTGTCCGATTGGTGATAGCCAGTGCTTTAACGCCTGCCTCCAACAGCGGATGAACAGCGCCGCGCGCTGCACCACCGGCGCCAATGAGTAAAACCTTTTTATCAGCCAGCTCTACGCCCTGATTATTAATATCTGCTACCAGCCCGATACCGTCTGTATTAAAGCCCTGAAGACGTCGATCCTTTTTATATAGGGTATTTACCGCACCAGCCAGTTCGGCTGCTTTATTTAATGTATCAGCCTGCTGCAGCGCCCTTCCCTTAAACGGCGCTGTAACATTACACCCCACCGCATCGGCATCATCAAAGAATGTCGAAAGCGCATTTTCGAAGTCATTTTCATCAGGCCCGATCTTTTCATAACTGATGGGCAAACTATATTGTTCAGCAAACATCTGATGAATAGTTGGTGATAAACTATGTGCTATCGGGTTTCCAAATACGGCAAATTTATTCATGGGGTTATTCAGTTTTTTGAGAAGAGAAAAGCAGCCAGCAGCTGCACAAAACAGTGTTTATGAGGCTATCGGAGGAGAGCCCACTGTCAAGGCTATTGCGAACACTTTTTACGATATCATGGAATCAGACCCGATGGCTGCAGAGTTACTGGCCATACATCCCCAGCCACTGACCCGGATTCGACACGTGTTTTTTCTGTATTTGCAAATGTGGATGGGTGGCCCGAATGATTTTGAAAAGCAATTCGGACACCCTCGTTTGCGGGCCCGCCACCTGCCGTTTACGGTGACGCCGGCGCTCAAAGCACAATGGATGTATTGCATGCGAAAATCAATGATGACGCATGTATCCGATATACAACTGGCTAATCGAGTGTTGGATGCGTTAGACAGCCTGGCAGAGCATATGATCAATCAGCCAGACCCAAACTAAAAAAGCGCTTTGATGCTTCAAAGCGCAAACTGGCAACGCCAGGACAAGCAAAGTCTTTAAAATGTGTAGCCCAGAGAAAGAGTATAAACCCACGGATCAATTTCGATTGAGCTCACCTGCCCACTCGCTTCCCCGACTTTGAAGGACGCTTCAGTATCAATATCAATCCATCGTACGGAAGTATTGATATGCCAGTTGTCTGCCAGCATCACATCCAGCCCTATTTGCGCCGAAAGCCCGACACTGTTATCCAAAGATAAGTCAGATAAACCAGCTTCGCGATTCGCGCCGGTAAACTCTTCATCGTAAATAAAGGTATAGTTGACGCCCGCGCCCACATAGGGCTGTAAAACAGACGCACTGTCGTTGAAGTAGTAATTAACCGTGAGTGTGGGCGGTAAGTGAGTTACTTCACCTAGCTGATTACCCGTACCTAACGGGTCAGCTACGCCAAAATCTACATCGTGCTTAAATGGTGTCGCAACCAGTAATTCCAGGTTTATGCGATCGGTAAGAAAATACGCAATATTAAGGCCCAGCTGCGTATTGCTATCAATAGTCAGGTCCACGCCTAAATCAGTACCGCCAGCCATAATCGTAGAAGTGGATTCGTCTGGCGCCACGGTCGTAGCACCGCCTCGAATGACAATATCACCTTGTTCGTAAGCAGCGGCCAGGCCCGAAGTGACGACTGAGAGGGCAAACATTGATGAAAGGATTGCAAGTTTCATGATAATTCTCTGGTTTAGAAGACTGAGAACACCATAAAAAATTCGTTACTTAAAAGTGTTGATCTGGAACAATTATTTCTGGCCTGACTATAAAAGGCAGATAAATCTATTGATACAGATCAACCTGCCCCATCCATCACCAGTCTGCCGGCTTAAGCCAGTCAGTAAGCTTAGCTTCAGGACTTCCTGCAGCAGGCTGATAACCATACTCCCAGCGCGCAAGTGGCGGCATAGACATCAGGATAGATTCTGTCCGTCCCCCCGTCTGTAAACCGAACAGTGTTCCCCGGTCCCACACCAGATTAAACTCAACATACCTACCGCGCCGGTACAGCTGAAATTCACGCTCTCGCTGACTATATGCAGTCGACTTTCGGCGTTCCACAATAGGTACATAGGCATCCAGAAACGCATTGCCCACAGCCTGCATAAAACCAAAGCATGAATCAAATTCCCAGTCATTCAGGTCATCAAAAAACAAGCCGCCTACACCTCGGGTCTCGCCACGGTGTTTGAGATAAAAGTATTCGTCACACCATTTTTTATAGGTAGGATAAACGTCTTCCCCATACGGTGCGCACGCTTTCTTGGCAATACTGTGCCAATGCTGGACATCTTCTCTAAATGGGTAGAATGGCGTTAAATCAAACCCGCCGCCGAACCACCAAATCGGATCTTCGCCAGGCTTCTCGGCAATAAAGAACCGTACATTGGCATGTGAGGTAGGCACATAAGGATTGTGCGGATGAATAACCAGCGAAACGCCCATAGCCTGAAAGCTACGACCTGCCAGTTCAGGCCGGGAGGCAGTGGCAGAAGCCGGTAGCTGTTCACCATTAACGTGAGAAAAGTTAACACCACCCTGCTCTATTACAGCGCCATTCTTTATGACCCGTGAGCGGCCGCCGCCACCTTCTGCCCGCTGCCAGGTATCTTCTTCAAAGTGGCCTTTACCATCCACCAGCTCCAGTGTCTGGCAAATATTATCCTGCAGAGCTAACAAATATGCCTTTACCTGCTCAACCTGATCTGATGCTACATCGCTGCTCATATTAATCTCTGATTACCTGTCCGGTCTGGCCATCCCGAATAGTACTGGGTCGGCTATGCTCGCCCACAGTACCCTCAACATAAGTAACATTGTTTCCGAAATACGCTTTGGCCTGTGCAACATCTTTAGCCGGCGCTTGCCCGGAAGGATTGGCACTTGTTGAAACCAAAGGCTTACCCAGCTTTTCACATAAATCTTTGACCACAGGGTGATCAGTTACCCGCACAGCGATTGTGTCATGCTCACCGGTTATCCACGCGGGGGCACTATCCGACTTAGGCAGTAGCCATGTCACGGGACCAGGCCAGCTTGAAAATATTTCTGTTCGTTTATCCAGTTTGACCGCGTTGTCGTTAACATAAGGCAGAAGCCGAGAGTAAGTATCAGCTATGAGTATCATGCCTTTTTCTACCGGACGGTTTTTAAGCGCCAATAGCGCGCCTACCGCGGCTTCATTATCGGGGTCACAACCAATACCCATCACAGCTTCGGTGGGATAAACAATTAACTCGCCGGCAGTAAATGCCGCGATAATAGGATCTTCGCTGGATAACTCGCTCTGCATCAAAATTTTCTCTGTTAACTATTCAGCTTGTTTGTAATCACACAATGGCTGAGGACAACATACCTGACCTTTCTTTTTAATCAGCAACTGCCACCCGCAGTCTGGACAGGTACCTGCTAGAGGCGCGAAATTTACCACATATCGGCAGGCAGGATAATTATCACAGGCATAAAAACGTTTACCGTATTTGTTTGTACGCTCGATGATGTGCCCTTTTTTACACTTCGGACACGATAGCTGGGTGTCTTCCTGTGTTTTTATTGGCTCTATGTGATGACAATCCGGAAAGTTCGTACAGCCAATGAACATCCCGTACCGACCGTTTTTTATTGCCAAAACAGCACCACAGTCCGGACAGGCAGTTTGTGGGATTTCCTTTAAAACAGTCGTTTGGTTATCGTGTAAAGGTTTGCTAAAAGTGCAGGCTGGATAGGCTGAGCAGCCTATAAATGGACCGGTTTTACCGTTACGAATCTGAAGCGGACTTTCACATTCTGGGCATGTCCCAAAGTCATGCGCCGGCCCATCAAACAGGGAATGATCAATTTTTGACATTACGTGGTCAGAAGACCCTCCACATTAGTGCAGTACGCCGTCTGATTCTTCAAATAGCAAATCTTCCATCTGGGCGTACGCATTTTCTTTTCCGGGTACATTAAACAGTACCATCAGTACAACCCATTTCAGGTCTTCAAGGCAAAATTCTGTGGAATCGATTTCCATTACCCTGTCAATGACCATTTCCCGGGTACTGGCATCAACCACACCAACCTGTTCAAGAAAAAGTAAGAATCCGCGACACTCAACATCAAGACGCATTTGTTCTTCATGCGTATAGATACGACTAAGACTTGAAGAAAATCCTTTACAGAAATAGGGCTTTATATCCGTTTCCTGCAGGGCGGCTAACTTCTCAAGCCATGCCAGCGCTTTATAGATTTCATCGTGATGAAAACCTGCACGCACAAGTTCATCGGTGAGTTCGTCCTGATCGACGCGAATTTCCGTTTCACTGTGAATGAAATTTTCAAAAAGATACATGAGGATGTCGAACATGTTATTTCCCCCTCAACTTAACGTAGCCACCAGGAACAGTGGTTACCAGGCCACGCAGCTCGTATTGTAATAATGTTGCCAGCACTTGTGATACCGGCAGATTGCTGCGCTCACAGATGATGTCCACACTCGTGACATCATGATTCACACTAGCTAATATTTTATCGGTTGCCAAGCTTTCCCCATGAGTTTTTTGTTCGCTCTTTACCGCAACGTCTTCCCCTGATTGCACTTTTTGTACAGGAAAGTCGAGCTCCACCAGAATATCCTGTACATTCGTTACCAGTATAGCACCTTGTTTAAGCAAATGATGACAGCCCTGTGTAAGCGGGTTGTCAATACAGCCGGGAATAGCAAATACGTCACGCCCTAGATTTGCGGCCATATTTGCGGTTATCAAGGTGCCGCTTTTAATCGTTGCCTCAACCACCAGTGTTCCGTGACTCATTGCGGCAATAATGCGATTACGTCTTGGAAAGTGTTGAGCTCTGGGTGGCGTACCTGGCCAGAACTCAGAAACAATGGCCCCATCCCTGTCTATAATCTGTCCGTGCAAATACTGATTTCTGCGCGGATAAATTTTATCTGGCCCCGTGCCCACGATTGCCACTGTGGCACCTTTACCCTTGAGCGCACCACGATGCGCGGCCGCATCAATGCCTGCTGCTAACCCACTTATTATGCCTACTCCTGTCTGGCTAAGCTGGCAGGCCATTCGTTCAGCCAGTTCCAATCCACTGAGGGATGCTCTGCGACTCCCCACGATGGCAACGTAATTCTCAGACAACGCATTGATATTTCCACTTATAAATAAGACAAGCGGTGGCGATGTAAGTTGCTTTAGCATTGTGGGGAAGCGTTTGCTCTCATAGCAAATAATGTGATGCAAAGGACTTTGTTCAAGCCACGTCATCGCATTTTCAACTTTTCGCTGGTCAATGTTATCCAGTAACGTATTGAGCGTTTTGCAAAGTGGTGCATCAATGCCCTGAAAATTCCGAGCAACAAGATTGCTAGCGGTGATACTCAGCTCACTCATGAGCGCGAGCCATTTGGCTGGTGACATTCCCGGTACAGAAGCCAGGGCAAGATAACTATAAAGCTGAGAGTGTGAATCAGGCGTAAGCATCGTATCTCTTATTTGCAAGATACGATGCTCAGCCCGGTGGAACCTCCAGTAGCCTGAAGGTATCAATAGGTGCTAGGGGTTAGCCACGATGTCGCCGTTTTTAACCATTTCCCTGGCACGGGTAATAATACCGTAACTTGCTTTATCAAAAGTTTTAAAGATAACCAGCTCTCCGATTTTCAGTGCTGGTTGAATAACGGTAGAGCCATCATTAAACGGACTTTTCACTGCATTTGACTCACTGGCGTAACGCGGCTCGTCACCATCTATAATATCCGGGCCCTGGGCGTATATACCCATGACAGTGCCTGGCTGGATATCTTCGCTGCCCAGATCGACTACTACCACATCATTTTTGCCCAGTAGCTCATGTTGATGCAGATTACCAACTACATGTGCACGCTGCGAGGTAGCCGGCTGTAAGATCATATCCTGAGGCTCTGGCGTCTTGCCGGAGTACAGGCGATCGCCACGGCGCGCTTCCAGATTTGAGTTATCAACTTTTACCAGCCATTGCGTTGGAATATTACTCTCTACCATTTTGGCATTGGCGATGTGATGGATTTGAATTCCCAGAACATTGCCATCCAGGTCTTCAATCGTAGACTGCTTTCTTACCACGCGATACTGATCCTGAGGACGGCCGTAGCTGCGGCTTAGCACAAGGTCATCGCTAATAAAACGGATGCCGCCACGCTGATTGCCCAGCAAATGAGGCAGTATTTCGTATTTATCCTTGGCGATAATTTCGTTTTGATTGACATAAGGTGCAATAGCGGACCAGGGCAGCGCATTGATTGGCGCAGGTTTGGTTTGTTTTTGAGTACTGGGTGTAAGCGTCAGACGCTTTTTCTCACGCGCAACTTCAAGCACGGGTTGTCCGTCAACCATGCGAATTCGCAGCACATCGCCGGGATAAATCAAATGAGGATTAACAATCTGGGTATTGGTACGCCATAATTGTGGCCATAACCAGGGTTTGTCTAAAAAAAGATTAGCAATATCCCATAGGGTATCGTCTTTTTTCACCGTATAGGTTTTGGGCGCATCTTCCTTGAGCGTTACCGCGGCCTGTACGACTGAGAGGGGCAATAGCACCAACGCCACCAGCCAGTGACGCCATGCTCGTTTCCCTTTAACGTTTTGCGGGCGACCAGTCATGCTTGTTTACCTTTCCTATTGTTGATTTTTCACGCAGCGCCTCTATATCGGCTGTATAATGAGATAATTCAGTTGCCGGATAAAAAACTGCACGTATAGCTGTTATACGGTAGAATAGTACCCATTATTCCGGTGTAAATAATGCTGGCAGTTGGATCGTATATTAATTCATACAGCGAGAGTGTAATAACGACAGATGGCGATATTAGACGTATTACGTTTCCCCGACGAACGGTTACGCAATGTAGCGAAACCCGTTGAGACGGTTAACGATGAAATAAAACAATTAGTTTCAGACATGTTCGAAACCATGCGCGATGAAAAAGGCATCGGTCTGGCGGCTACCCAGGTTGATCGTCACGTGCAGGTTGTAGTGATGGATGTTTCTGAAGATCAAAACGAACCTCGTGTGTTCATCAATCCTGAAATCATTGAGAAGCAGGGTAGCACGATCAGTGAAGAAGGCTGTCTTTCGGTTCCCGGTAACTATGCCAAGGTTGAACGTGCCGAGGCGGTAAAAGTCACAGCCCTGAATGAAAACGGTGAGTCGTATGAGCTTGAAGCTGATGGCTTATTGGCAATCTGCATTCAGCACGAACTTGACCATTTGAAAGGCAAGCTGTTTGTTGACTACCTGTCGCCACTTAAGCGCCAGCGTATTCGCAAAAAGCTCGAAAAAGAAGCCCGTCTGGCAGCAAAAGCTTAAGGAGTTTTGTGGCAAATTCTCTTCGTATTATTTTTGCCGGCACACCGGATTTTGCCGCAGATCACCTTCGGGCACTACTGGACACTGAGCATCAGGTTGTAGCGGTATATACACAGCCTGACCGCCCCGCTGGCAGGGGTAAAAAGCTTACCGCCAGTCCGGTTAAACAACTGGCCGCCGCCAGCAATATCCCTGTATATCAGCCCTCCTCGTTAAAAGACGAGCAGGCTCAGGCTGAACTTCAGGATATTCAGGCAGATATAATGGTGGTCGTAGCATATGGTCTGATCCTCCCAGCTGCTGTACTTAGCACACCTCCTCTGGGCTGTATTAATGTACACGGCTCAATATTGCCCAAGTGGCGTGGCGCAGCACCTATTCAGCGGGCATTATGGGCTGGCGATTCCCAGACGGGTGTCACTATTATGCAAATGGACGAAGGGTTGGATACCGGTGACATGCTTCATATCGATACCTTGCCGATAACACCCGACGACACCAGTGCTACTCTTTACGATAAGCTGGCTGTGCTTGGCCCTGAAGCCCTGGTTTACGTGCTTAACAATCTAGATGCTGTCACTGCGCAAAAGCAGGATGAAACACAGGCAACGTATGCTAAAAAGCTGTCTAAAGAAGAAGCCGAAATCGACTGGACACTATCTGCCACGCAGTTAGAAAGAAACATCCGGGCCTTTAACCCCTGGCCTGTTGCATGGGCAAACATTGCCGGGCAGAAGGTAAAAATTTGGGCAGCCGACGTAGAGCCAACTTCTGTGAATCTTTCACCGGGTACCATCTCGCACGCGGATAAGCACGGTATTGTTGTAGCATGCGGCGAGCAGCAGCTTAAAATCACCAGCCTGCAAATTCCCGGCAAAAAACCACTAAGTGCCGCTGAAGTACTTAATGCCAGAAAAGAGTGGTTTACTGTTAACCAAGTCATAGGTGGAAATACTCAGGCATGAATGCCCCGCTCCCTCGTAAGAAAAACCTGCGCGGTGATGCTGCCTGGGTTGTTTTTCAGATCTTAGAAAACGGCAAATCGTCCAGAGATTGCCTTGCCAAAGTTCAGCAGCGTCATAGCAGCAAAGATAGCGCCTGGCTGCAGGAAATGACCATGGGCACCATGCGTCAGCTTCCTCAGTTACAGATTTGGTTACGCCGCTTACTGGATAAACCATTAAAAGGTAATAAAAAAATTCTCGAGCACTTAATGATGCTTGGAATTTATCAATTAGCATTTACCCGGGTTTCACCGCATGCCGCGGTCGCAGAAACAGTGAACGCAGCACCAGCTCTGGGGGGAGATAGTCTCAAGGGCCTGGTTAATGCGGTATTACGTAACTTTCAGCGCCAGGAAATGCACACGCAGGTCAGTGATGACCCGATAGTGAAAAGTGGTATGCCTAAATGGTTATATCAGGCGTTGTCTGCCCAGTACGGCGATGATGCACAGGCCCTGCTAAGCCAGGCTAACGCGATAGCGCCGCTCTGGTTACGTATTAACGCCTCGAAGGTATCTCGTGAGGCTTATTCTGAAAAATTGACTCAGGCAGGCATAGAGCACACGTTTAGCGATGAGCACCCGCAGGCAATTATTGTTCAAAGTCGCACAGACGTTGTCAGTTTGCCCGGGTACTCTGATGGCCTGTTTGCGGTTCAGGATGGCGCAGCGCAACTGGCTGCCCATTATCTTGGCGCACAAAACGGCGAACGTATCCTGGATTGTTGTGCAGCCCCCGGCGGTAAAACCGGCCATATTATAGAAACAACGACTGACCTGCAGTCGATAATCGCGCTGGACTCCGATGGCAAGCGTCTGACCAGGGTGAAAGAAAATATGCAACGTTTGGGGCACAAAGCCACCATTATTGAGGGCGATGCGGCTACCCCCGCTGCATGGTGGGATGGCGAGCCCTTTGACCGAATCCTGTTGGATGCCCCCTGCTCTGCCACCGGCGTTATACGCCGTCATCCGGATATTCGCTGGTTAAGGAAAAAGACTGACATTGATGCACTGGTCGATTTGCAGGCCTCAATTCTTGATGCGTTATGGCCACTTCTAAAGCCAGGCGGCACACTACTTTATGCAACCTGCTCCGTGCTACAGAGTGAAAATTCCGAGCAGATGAGGCATTTTTTAACACGCAATCAGAACGCTTCTTTGCAACCATTGAGCGAATCAGATTCCCCCCAAACACCCGGCAGACAAATTCTGCCTGGTGAGCAACAAATGGATGGTTTCTATTATTGCAGGCTGTTAAAGTCTTCCAATTAAATCAATCAGTAGAGCGATAACAGAGTCTCATGAAAATTATCATCCTTGGAGCCGGACAGGTTGGCGGTACACTGGCGGAAAACCTGGTTGGTGAGAAAAATGAAATTACTGTTATCGATTCCGATCCTAACCGTCTGCGCTCTTTGCAGGACAGGCTCGACTTGCAGGTGGTGGTAGGCGTAGGTTCGCATCCCGATATATTAAAAAAAGCGGGTGCTGAAGATGCCGACATGCTCATTGCGGTTACTAATAGTGATGAAAGCAATATGCTGGCGTGTCAGGTGGCCTACAGCCTGTTCAAAACCCCCACCAAAATCGCCCGGGTGCGTTCCGAGCAATATATTATTTATCAGGAACAGCTGTATAAGCAGCAGGATATTCCTGTCGACCACATTATTGCGCCGGAGCAATTGGTTACAAAGGCCATTAAACGTCTTATTGATTACCCGGGTGCGTTGCAGGTGGTTGAATTTGCTGAAGGCAAAGCCAGCCTTGTTGCAGTAAAAGCCTATTACGGCGGTCTTCTGGTGGGCCATGCCCTTTCAGCGTTAAAAGAGCACATGCCTAACGTTGAAACCCGCGTGGCCGCTATTTACCGTCGCGGTCGCCCTATCCGGCCGCTGGGTACCACGGTCATTGAGGCCGATGATGAGGTCTTTTTCATCGCCGCCACCAAGCACATTCGTGCTGTGATGAGCGAATTACAAAAACTGGAATCCAGCTATAAGCGCATCATGATTGCCGGTGGTGGTCTTATTGGTGCCGGGCTGGCTAAGCGTCTTGAGCACAATCACAATGTTAAACTGATTGAGTTTGACCGTGAGCGCGCTCAGTACCTTTCCGCTCATCTGGATAAGACTATCGTATTTTGCGGTGATGCCTCAGATCCAGAGCTTCTCACTGAAGAAAGTATCGAGGATGTCGATGCCTTCATTGCTGTTACCAACGATGATGAAGCGAATATTATGTCGGCCATGCTGGCCAAACGCATGGGCGCCCAAAAGGCGATGGTGCTGATTCAGCGTAGCGCTTATGTCGACCTGGTACAGGGCGGCGAAATTGATATTGCCTTTTCACCGCAGCAGGCCACTATCTCAGCCCTGCTTACCCACATACGACGCGGCGATATAGTTAATGTGTACTCACTTCGCCGCGGGGCCGCAGAGGCTATAGAAGCCATTGCTCATGGCGATGAAAATACCTCGCGTGTTGTTGGCCGCGAAATTGGCGATATCAAGCTTCCGCCCGGTACGACTATCGGGGCTGTGGTGCGTGATGATCAGGTGATTATTGCCCATAGTGACACGAAAATTGAAGCTAACGACCATGTCATACTGTTTCTGGTCGATAAGAAATACATCAATGATGTGGAAAAAATCTTCCAGCCCAGTGCGTTTTTCTTTGGTTAAAAGCCGTTATGCGCAGCGGACGCTAGCTGCGCCAGAAGGTTGGCGAGAACAGTACCAATAACGAAAACACTTCTAATCGTCCGAATAACATCGCACTAACCAGAATCCATTTGCCTGAATCTGATACTTCAGAGTAATTGGCAGCAACACTGCCCAGTCCGGGGCCGAGGTTATTCAGCGTTGCCGCAGTTGCGGTAAATGCCGAGATATTATCCAGTCCGCTGGCTATCATGCCCAGCATGATAATGACAAATACAATGGCGTAAGCGGAGAAAAACCCCCATACAGCTTCCACGACTCTGTCTGGCATTGCACGCTCACCCAGCTTCACGGAGTAGACAGCCTTGGGATGAATCAAGCGGTCGATTTCCCGCTTGCCCTGCAGATAAAGCAGAAAGACGCGAATAACTTTAAGCCCGCCGCCGGTAGAACCTGCACACCCTCCGATGAAGCTGGCAAAGATAAGCAAAATAGGCAGAAATGTGGGCCAGGAAGCAAAGTCAGTTGTCGCAAAGCCTGCTGTGGTTCCGATAGAGACCGCCTGAATCATTGCCTGATCGAGCGCCTCTTCTGCAGAGGTGTAATAGCCCGTTAGCACCAGCGTTAAAAAGCAAACCAGAATCAGTGTGGCCTGGATAGTGAAAAACGCCTTGAACTCAGGATCCTGGAAGTAGTTTTTAAATGAACGAGCAGTAGCCGCCGTGTAATGCAAAGAGAAGTTCAGTGCAGCTATGAGCAAAAATACAGAACAAATTACATTTATTGTCGGGCTTTGAAAGTAGCCCAAACTGGCGTCATGAGTGGAGAATCCACCAATGGCGACGGTGGAAAAAGCATGGCATATGGCATCAAACCAACTCATACCAGCAAGCCAGTACGAGACCGTACAGGCAATAGTCAGGGATAGATAGATATACCACAGGTGTTTGGCTGTATCTGCGATACGCGGGGTCATCTTAGAATCTTTCACCGGACCCGGCATTTCGGCGCGGTATAACTGCATTCCCCCCACACCCAAAATCGGTAGTATGGCGACCGCCAATACGATGATCCCCATCCCGCCAAACCACTGCAGTTGTTGCCGGTAGAACTGAATAGAGTGAGGTAAGAACTCAATGCCCTGAATTACCGTGGCACCGGTGGTGGTCAGTCCTGAAAACGATTCAAAAAACGCATCGGTTACCGTCATGCTGGGCTGTTCCAGCAGGATAAAGGGAATTGCACCAAAGCTTGCTAGTACGGCCCAGAACAAGGCTACAATCAAAAAACCTTCCTTTGCACGCAAGTCCTGACGATGCTCGCGATTGGGATACCACATGGCCGTGCCTGTGAGCACACACAGAATAAATGCCATGATAAATGGTACACCGCTGCCGTCCTGATAAAGCAGCGAGACCAGAGCGGGTGGTATCATGGTGACACTAAACAGTGCAACCAGTAATCCAAGTATGCGTACAATCGCACGATAGTGCATATTTTTTCAAAAGCCTTGTTATTATTAGTAAAAAATCGCTATCCGTTGGTGTCCAAAAGATCGCGCTTTTTATTATGCGAAGAACCGGGCGAAAGGAAAAGCGTATTTCGCCCAGAAAAAGGCTTTATTGCATCGAAAGAACAGTTTCTACCATCTTATTGAGACCTGCTTCTGCCTCAAGGATGTCCTCAGCGAGCATATACGCCGGTGTCGTTACCAGCTTTCGGTCTGAGTCTACCACGATCTCATCAACAGCACACTCGACATGCTGTGCCCCTAACTCCTCTAGTCCCTGCGCTGTAGACTCATCGTTACCAATAGTCAGCTTTACCTTATTGCCGTATACAGATGCAGCCAGCGCAGGCGCTATGCAGGCGTAACCAGCCGGTTTACCACTTTGTGCAAATGCTTTGCATACGTTGAGAACATCTTCATCCGGCTGACTCTCGGCTCCATCCACGGCGAACGTGCACAGGTTTTTAGCGGCACCAAAACCGCCGGGAATAATTAACGCATCAAAGGCTTCTGGATCACACTCGGTGACTGGCTTGATTTCTCCGCGTGCAAGACGTGCTGATTCAACGAGGACGTTTCTTTTCTCGCCCTCTGCGACTTCACCACTGAGGTGGTTAACAACATGTAACTGATCTTTGTCAGGCGCGAAGCATTCATAATGTGCGCCAGCCCGGCGTATAGCGAGTAGGGAAATAACGGTTTCATACAATTCCGACCCATCGAAAACACCACTTCCACTTAATATGACTGCTACTTTTTTCATTATTGCCTCCTAGCCGTTAATACAGTTGCCTTATGCCGTTTCAGTTCAAAAAACGAACAAAGCGGTTAAAAAAAGATCTTAGATAACGCTTAGCCTGATAAAATCAGTATGCTACATTACTCCACCGTTTCGGCAAAAGACGAAACCTGAGAATAAGAATAATCACTAAGTTATCCACATTTTAAAGGAATAAATTTTACGCAGGGCAGCGGATCACAAAATCCTCTACAAACCAAGAAATTTCTGATCTTCCATTATCCAATGCTTCTCCTGATAAGGGGTTGTGTGGATCGCTTATGTTTGTTAGATCACAAAGTTATCCACAGGCGATCGTAAGTTATTCAAGCTCGTTGTAGCGATCCCTCATTGCCTATGGCATGCTTGCGTCTATTCTCGTCCCTATAACGAAGGCTTATGGCTACTATTCAAAAACCTCCATTTATTTTGGTGGATGGATCGTCGTATCTGTTCCGGGCATTTCATGGATTACCCCCCCTAACGAACTCTAAAGGTCAGGATACGGGTGCGATCTATGGTGTGATCAATATGCTTCGCAGTCTGATTAAGCAATATAACCCCTCAAATATCGCTGTAGTTTTTGATGCTAAAGGTAAAACCTTTCGCGATGATATTTATAAAGAATATAAAGCCAATCGTCCTCCTATGCCTGAGGAGCTTGGTTCACAGATAAAACCGCTGCACGAAATTATCCGCGCAATGGGGTTGCCGATTATTGTTGAGGAAGGTGTGGAAGCCGATGACGTCATTGGCACGCTTGCCCGTATTGCAACAGAAAAAGGTATAGATACTGTCATTAGTACCGGCGATAAAGATATGGCGCAATTGGTCAATAAACACATTACTTTGATCAACACGATGACAAATCAGGTGATGGATGTTGATGGGGTCAAAGAAAAGTTTGGTATTCCCCCCGAACTGGTTATCGATTTTCTGGCGCTAAAAGGCGATAAAGTCGACAATATCCCAGGGGTTCCTGGTGTAGGCGACAAAAGTGCACAGGCGCTTCTCAATGGAATTGGCGGTATTGATGAAATTTACAATAATCTGGATAAGATTGCCGATCTGAGTTTTCGGGGTAGTAAATCGATGGCGGCCAAAATGCAGGAGCATGAAGAACAGGCGCGTTTGTCGTATGAACTTGCGACCATCAAATGTGACGTCGATATGGAGTTTTGCCCTGAAACACTGGTTCCCACCGAGCAGGACAACGGTAAGCTTGAAATTTTATTCACAGAATACGAGTTTAAACGCTGGCTGAATGAGGTGTCTTCTCAGGCCGCAGCAGAAGAATCCGAAGAAGCCACCACCACCGCACCGGCGCAAAAAATCGATAATAGCGAATACGAAACGATATTTGATAAAGATTCCCTTTCGTCATGGCTGAACGCGCTGAAAGAAGCGCCTTTATTTGCGTTTGATACTGAGACCACCAGCCTGAATTACATGGAAGCTGAATTAGTGGGTATCAGTGTGTGTGCCGAGCCAGGTAAAGCGGCTTACATACCAGTCGCACATGATTATCCGGGTGCGCCGGAGCAGCTTGACAGAGACTGGGTGTTAGAACAATTTAAGCCTCTGCTTGAAGACCCGGAGGTCAAGAAAGTAGGACAGCATATTAAATACGACAAAAATGTGCTGGCCAATTATGGTATCAATCTGCAGGGCATCGCATTTGATACGATGCTTGAGTCGTATGTGCTGAACAGCACAGCCAGCCGACATGATATGGATACTCTTGCGCTTGCTCACCTTGACCATAAAACCATTCATTTTGAAGATATCGCAGGTAAGGGTGCCAAACAGCTTACCTTTAACCAGATTGACTTAGACCAGGCTGCTCCCTATGCCGCAGAAGATGCCGATATAACACTTCGTCTTCATCAGGTTTTATGGGAAAAGCTGAACAAGGAAGACAAGCTTAAGTCTATTCTGCTGGATGTTGAAGTTCCGCTTGCCAGTGTATTGTCTCGCATGGAACAGCTGGGTGTGTATATAGACAGCCAGCGCCTCGGCCAGCATAGTCAGGATCTTGCAAAGCGTATTGATGAGCTCGAGAAAACAGTTCATGAAGAAGCCGGTGAACCGTTTAACCTTGGCTCCACAAAGCAGTTGCAACAGGTATTGTTTGAAAAGCTGGAACTGCCGGTCATCAAGAAAACCCCGAAAGGCGCCCCTTCGACTTCTGAAGAGGTACTGCAGGAACTGGCGCTTGAGTACCCTATTCCCAAAATGATTATGGAATATCGCGGCTTAACAAAATTGAAGAACACCTACACCGACAAGCTTCCAAAGATGATTTGTCATCGCACTGGTCGTGTTCATACATCTTATCATCAGGCAGTTACCGCGACTGGTCGACTGTCCTCCACAGAGCCAAACCTGCAGAACATTCCCATTCGAAACGAAGAGGGCCGACGTGTCCGACAGGCATTTGTTCCCCGGGATGGTTATAAGATTGTGGCGGCAGATTACTCACAGATAGAGCTGCGTATCATGGCGCACTTATCTCAGGATAAAGGCTTACTGGATGCTTTCTCTCAGGGCAAAGATATTCACCGAGCAACCGCTGCGGAAGTGTTTGATCAAAAGTTAGATGATGTCACCGCCGAACAGCGTCGAAGTGCCAAGGCCATTAATTTTGGGCTTATTTATGGGATGTCTGCATTCGGGTTGTCTAAACAGCTGAATATTCCCCGTAATGAAGCGCAAGAGTATATGGATCTCTATTTTGAACGCTATCCGGGCGTATTGAAATATATGGACGATACCCGCGCTTTAGCTAAAGAAAAAGGCTACGTTGAGACCGTATTTGGTCGCCGACTGTATCTGCCGGACATCAAAGCAAGCAATGGAGCCAGACGCAAAGGCGCAGAGCGGGCCGCGATTAATGCACCCATGCAGGGGACCGCTGCAGATATCATCAAAATGGCCATGATCAAAGTGGATGAGTGGATCCAGTCAAACAGTAATGATGATATCTACATGATGATGCAGGTTCACGATGAACTGGTGTTCGAAATTAAAGAGGATCAGGTAGATGCAGCTTCTGAGAAAATTGTTTCTCTGATGGAAAACGCTGCCACCCTATCCGTTCCATTAGACGTTGAAGCTGGCCAGGGTAAGAACTGGGACGAAGCACATTAAATGGTAATAATATTACACATTTAGTGTTTCACGTGGAACCTACTGTGCCCTTTTGGTAATAAAATTACACAAAATCCTTGCGTTTTAGAGTGTGTATTGTAACCTTATTACCGTAGGGTACAGAGGTGAGAAAGCTGTTTTCAAACCTTTGCTTTAACCCCGGCCTTTGTTGCCGGGGTTTTTTTATGCCTGAAGAAAAGTAGAGCTATAAGCGATTGATAAATAGGATTTTTAAAAAACTTTATAACTTTTCTTCAAATTTATGGAACTAACCTCGTTCCATCGCACTCTTACTTGTGGTTTTTATGTGTTTTCTCTCATTATTTTGGCCCCGTCTTTTGATGGGGCTTTCTTTTATCCGTTATACCCTATTCGCTTTTATCCAGCGAAAACCACTTCATAATCATACTCTCAAGCTCTGGCAGTCCTTGCTTGGATAGTGCAGAAAATGTCTGGACAGTAACATCACCCATAAATGCTAACGCAGCCTCTTCTGCCATCATTAACTGTTCTTTGCGTTTACCTGACTTCAACTTGTCAGATTTGGTCAGCACGGCCAGTACCGGGATGCCCGCATCTACCGCCCAATAGATAAGATCCTGGTCTAAATCTTTGAACGGATGGCGTATATCCATCAACACCACCAGGCCTTTGAGGCTTTTTCGTTTCTGCAGATACTCACCTAAAGACTGTTGCCACTTCTTCTTCATCGCCAGAGGAACTTGTGCAAATCCGTATCCTGGTAAATCAATTAGGCGACGCTCATCATCCAGTTCAAACACATTTATCATTTGTGTACGTCCTGGCGTTTTACTGGTCCTGGCCAGGTTTTTCTGGCGCGTTAAGGCATTAAGCGCACTGGATTTACCCGCATTTGAGCGGCCTGCAAACGCGACTTCGATACCCTCATCGTTTTTCAGATGACGAATGTCGGGCGCGCTGGTGGAAAAAGTGGCTTTGGTAAAATACGTCATCGTTGTCTCCAACCGGACTACTTAAATTATTTGTTAATTTTGTCACCAGAATTGTACATTTTTGCACCTACCCTTTAGTATGGAAAAGGTTTTTCTGGCATAGTAAATGTGCTAAATAACTATAATACCACGTATATCCGCTGAACCGCTGGATCCTTTACGGAAGATTACTTATGAAAAAACTGTGTTTGTTAGCGTGTTTAACTTTTAGTCTGACAACAGAAGCACAAACGCCGGGTGATGCTGAGGCAGGAAAGCAAAAAGCAACCACTTGTGCAGCTTGTCACGGACCTGATGGCAACAGTGCGATTCCAATGAATCCCAAGCTTGCAGGTCAACACGCCAACTACCTGGTTAAGCAGTTGAAAGAGTTTAAACTGGCGTCGCAAACCGGGGGTGAAGAAGGCAGGAATAATGCTGTTATGAACGGCATGGCAGCGCCACTTTCTGAGCAGGATATGCAGGATATAGCCGCTTATTATTCCGAGCAAACGCTCAAGGAAGGTACTACGCCAGAAGAGGTGATAGAGCCGGGTGAAGCCCTCTATCGTGGTGGCGATCTTGAACGCGGTATTACAGCTTGTATGGCGTGTCACGGCCCGCGCGGCAATGGTATGCAATTAGCCGGTTTTCCGGATATCAGTGGACAACATACAGATTATCTGGCTTCCCAGCTTAAAGCGTTCAGAAACGGTACCCGTCATAATGATATGAACGGCATGATGCGCGATATTTCGATGAAACTTACCGACAAAGATATCGATATTCTGTCGAAATATCTGGCTGGATTGCATTAAAAAAACCTTTTACAACAGCAACATGTTAATTATGTGTTAACACAGGTGTTGTAATCGCTCTCAGATCGTGTAAGCTGTTTTCCGAGTTTTGAGGGATTCACACAGTGTTGACCGCAAAATGAATAATAATAATAAAACCATGGATGAATGGAAAAAGCGTCAGGAAGGCCCTAAACAACAAATGCCGCTCTGTAAAAAAGAAAAAAAAGGGGAGCACTTCTAGCATTGGAAGCAACAAAAAGCACATGAGGTGCAAACGGGAGAAGTGTCATCTGACACTAAAATATAGAGGTGATGGCCGATGGTCATCACCTTTTTTCTTATCTGAACTTTGTCATGCTATTTAACTGCCCTCTTTGCCTTCACGAAAAATCAGAATTTTACCATCAGGATAAACAGCGCGATTATTATCAATGCACCGTCTGTTTACTGGTGTTCGTACCTCCTGTACATCATCCTTCATCTACACGTGAATTCCGTGAGTATGAACTACATGAAAACAACACAGACGATCCCGGCTATCGGCGGTTTTTATCCAAAGCTGCTACCCCGCTGCTCCAACACTTAGTTTCACCCTCACAAGGTCTGGATTTTGGCTGTGGACCGTCCCCGGTGCTGGCACAAATGCTAGAAGATAAAGGGCATAGTGTAGCCGTATATGACCCTTTCTTTTTTCCTGACAATAAGGCCCTGACCAGTGCATATGATTTCATAACCTGCACAGAAGCGATTGAACATTTTCACTCGCCGCACCGGGAACTGGCGTTATTGGACAAACTATTAAAGCCTGGTGGTTGGTTATGCATTATGACTAAGCGCGTACTTGATAAGGCGCGCTTTACAAACTGGCATTATAAGAACGATTTGACCCATGTAAGCTTCTTTAGCGACGAGACCTTTCGCTATATTGGCGAAAAGTACAATTATACAGTGCACCTGGTGGCATCTGATGTCGTATTAATGCACAAGCAAAGTTATAATACCCGCTCTTAATTTCATCAAACAGACAGAGGAATTATGCCTCGCAGCAAAAAATCCAGAAAAGTCGGGCAGATTGGCGTTCGTAAAGATCCGGACAGAAAACCCGCCCGTCCAAGTGTTCCCACCGGTAAGAAGCCAGGTAAGGGTAAGCAGCCCGGTAACAGAAATGCTGTTGAACAAGCTAAATCGAAAGGTGGTGGTGCCAGAGAGAAACGTGATCCGCGAATAGGCAGCAAGCGCCCTGTTCCACTGGTTAAGTCACAGGCAAAGAAATATGCGACCCCGGCTGAAGAACTCGCTGCGTTGGAAGCAGACAATAAGCTGGCGCTGTTATTAGACAAGCTTGATAACGGTGACACCATTTCTGTTACTGAACAGCAGTATGTGGATGAAAAGCTCGACCGTCATGCTGTGCTGTGCGACCTGATGGGTATTGATCTGAATGCCGATGAAGAAGAATCAGAACAAGATGACCCGTTAGACAAGCTCGACGCTATCAACCCTGACGACTTCAAAAAATAAGGAGCCACGACATGGTATGGGCGATTGCTGCAGCAATTGGAGTTCTGATAATCCTGGCACTGGGGATTTACGCCGGTCGCCTGCTGTTTATGTTAAAACAGCAGAACACACGCCAGACTGCAGCCCGGGAAAAGCGTACAGAAACCATTACCGATAGCATTATTTTGATAGCAAAAGCCATGGAGCAGCAGCAGTGCGAGTTATCTGAAGGCGCTATCCGTATTTGTAATCTTCTGGAGGCGCTACCACTTCGTTCGCCTCCGACCTTTAAAACAAAGTTTCCGCATATTTACGCACTATTTATCGATGTTAGTGGTTTCGCTATTTTAGAAGAGCGTCAGAAGCTTTCACCGAAGGAAAAGATGAAGCAGGACAAGGCGCGTGAGCAGATTGAATCTGAGCACGAAACAAAAGTACTCGCTGAACTTCCCGACATCCGTCAATATTGCGAATCGCTAACAGCCTGATTAACGTATCGCTTGTGCACAGGCTGCTTCATAGCAGTGGCAGCCTGTTTCATGATCGTTCACCATCCCTACAGCCTGCATAAACGCGTAGCAAATAGTTTCCCCCACAAATGTAAAGCCGTACTGTTTGAGCGCTTTCGTCATTGCTGTTGATTCAGGCGTACTGACAGGCACCTGGGACTGGTCTTTCCAGGAATTGATGATAGTTTTGCCGCCTGTAAACTGCCAGATGAACTCGCTAAACGGTTGAGTCTTTTCTATCTCCAGAAAGCCATTCGCATTTTTAACTACCGACTCAATTTTCAGTCTGTTGCGGATGATTCCTGTATCCTGCTGCAATGATGCTAAATCCTGTTCAGACATTGCGACAATTTTCTGAGGATCAAAGTTGTGAAATGCCTGCTCGTACCCCGACTGCTTTTTTAAAATTGTGAGCCAGGATAGCCCGGCCTGCTGACCATCCAGACAGAGCTTTTCGAATAACTGTTGGCTGTCAGTCTCAGGCCTTCCCCATACTGTATCGTGATAATCCAGATAAACCGGGTCGTTTGTCACCCAGCCACAGCGCGATTGATGAGATTCCATGTGCATTCTCCCCTCAGAGGCTTAATTTATAAGCTTTTAGGCTCTTAAGCCTACATACAGTGCCTGACAAATTGTATACTATGCCACCTTTGAATCATGAATAACAAAGCAGCGACTGTATGCACAATTACGATATTAAAACCTTTCAGGGGTTAATCCTGGCGCTACAGGAATATTGGGCCCGTCAGGGTTGCGTCATCATCCAGCCTTTGGATATGGAAGTGGGCGCAGGTACTTTCCACCCGATGACGTTTTTACGATCTTTAGGTCCAGAACCAATCAACAGCGCGTATGTTCAGCCATGTCGGCGACCTACTGATGGCCGCTATGGTGAAAACCCTAATCGCCTGCAGCATTATTATCAGTTTCAAGTCATGATGAAACCTTCTCCGGATAATATTCAGGAGCTTTATCTTGGCTCATTGCAAGAGCTTGGCTTTGACCCATTAGTGCATGACATTCGCTTTGTTGAAGATAACTGGGAATCACCTACTCTGGGCGCGTGGGGACTGGGTTGGGAAGTTTGGCTTAACGGTATGGAAGTTACGCAGTTTACTTACTTCCAGCAGGTTGGCGGTCTTGAGTGTAAGCCCGTGACCGGCGAAATCACCTATGGTCTGGAACGTCTGGCAATGTACATTCAGGGTGTAGACAGCATTTACGATTTGGTATGGACAGATGGTCCGATGGGTAAAGTGACCTATCGTGATGTTTTCCATCAAAACGAAGTCGAGCAGTCTAAATACAATTTTGAACATGCTAATGTCGACTTTTTATTTAAAACCTTCGATGAATGCGAAGCGACTTCGCAAAAGCTGATAGACAATAACCTTCCCCTACCTGCCTACGAACAGGTCATGAAGGCCTCGCATGCGTTTAATATGCTTGATGCCCGCCATGCTATATCTGTAACTGAGCGTCAGCGTTATATCCTGCGAGTCAGAGCGTTGGCCAAGGGATGCGCGCAAACGTATTACGAGTCGCGCGAAGAGTTAGGCTTCCCACTTTGTCAGAAGGAGCAGTAAGGTGCGAACTGAGAATTTACTTATTGAACTGGGAACCGAAGAACTCCCGCCAAAAGCATTAAAACAACTTGCAGAGAGCTTTGCCTCGAACTTTCGCCTGGCCCTTGAAGGCGCCGAGCTTCAGTTTGATTCGGTAAACTGGTTTGCAGCCCCCCGCCGCCTGGCAATATATGTTAGTGCACTGGCAGAATCACAACATGACAAGGTTGTCGAGAAGCGCGGTCCGGCGGTCAATGCTGCGTTTGATGCTGATGGCAACCCAACGAAAGCAGCACTGGGCTGGGCGCGTGGCAACGGGATTGATGTCAGTGATGCAGAGCGTTTGGTTACCGATAAAGGTGAATGGCTGCTTCATAAAGCAAATACGCCAGGCCAGCCTGTGGGCACACTGCTGGAAAACCTGCTGAATCAGGCAATCGGCAAACTCCCTATTCCAAAGCCCATGCGCTGGGGTAACTACAGCACACAATTCATTCGTCCGGTTCATACGCTGACTGTGTTGTATGGCTCCGAGGTGCTTCCCGTATCGGTATTAGGGCTAACCAGCGACCGGGTCGTTCAGGGTCACCGTTTTCATGGTGAAAAACGCTTCGATCTGGCTCACGCTGATACCTACGCTCAGGCGCTAAAAGAGCAGTATGTTATTGCTGATTTCAATGAGCGGGCTGATGCAATCCGCGACGGTCTTGAGCAAACGGCAGAGCAGCTTTCTCTTACGCCGGATTATGACAACGCATTGCTAGAAGAAATCGCTGCCCTGGTCGAGTGGCCGGTGGTACTTACTGCTTCGTTTGATTCGGCATTTCTTGATGTACCTAAAGAAGCACTGATCTATACCATGAAGGATGATCAGAAATACGTGCCTTTGCTAAACGCAGATGGCTCTCTGGCAAACACCTTCCTGTTCGTTACCAATATTGAGAGCCGCGACGAAACTGCCATCATTTCAGGTAACGAAAAGGTCATCCGCCCTCGCCTCGCCGATGCTGAGTTCTTCTTCGAAACTGATAAAAAGACAACATTGGAAAGTCGACTAAGTAGTCTTGAATCTGTGTTGTTTCAAAAGCAACTGGGCACGTTGAAAGACAAATCTGATCGTATTTCTGAGTTATCTGGCTTTATCGCACAGCAAATAGGTGCGGATGTGACACAGGCTTCGCGTGCTGGTCTTCTCAGTAAGACAGATCTGATGTCAGAAATGGTCATGGAGTTTCCGGAAGTTCAGGGTGTGATGGGGAAATATTATGCCCTTAATGACGGTGAAGATGCTGCAATAGCCGATGCACTTCACGAGCAATATATGCCACGTTTTGCCGGCGATATCTTACCAGCTTCTGATGTGAGCGCAGCAGTGTCGCTTGCCGATAAGCTGGACACACTGGTGGGTATTTTTGGTATCGGTCAGCTGCCCAAGGGTGATAAAGATCCATTTGCATTGCGTCGGGCTGCTATCGGCGTGTTACGCATTATCTCAGAAAAGGGTCTGAATCTTGATCTGGAAGTGTTAGTCGGCAAAGCTGTCGACGTATACGGTAGCAAGTTAACGAATACCGATACGCAAACTCAGGTTGTTGATTTTGTATTGGGACGTTTTGTATCTGTGTTTCAGGAACAGGGCATCTCAATGGATGTCATTCAGGCCGTCTCCGCTCGCCGTCCTACACGTCCTGCTGATTATGCAGCGCGCGTGTCGGCAGTCGCTGAATTTAAGCAAAGAGAAGAAGCTGAAGCACTTGCAGCCGCAAACAAGCGTGTTGCAAACATTCTGAACAAGCAAAATATTACCGGCGAACTTCCTGTAGACGAGTCGCTATTGCAGGATGAGCCTGAAAAGGCCCTGTATCGCTCTCTACGCGCCGTTAGTGATGATGTGCAACAAGCAGCTGCTTCACAGGAATACGGAGCGGTACTGTCTACTCTGGCAACATTAAGAAATGACATTGATGACTTTTTCGATAATGTTATGGTAATGGCAGACGATGAAGCGGTTCGTCAGAATCGATTAGCTATTTTACTTATGCTTCGTAGCCTGTTCCTGAAAACAGCCGATATATCGCTGTTAGCAAAATCCTGATAGCTATAAAAGCTGTAATAAGTAATAACTATGCCCAGCAGTTCGTTGGGCATTTTTTTATAAGGTGAATGTGTTGAAAAAAGCGCTTGCAGTATTCGCCGTCGCATTACTGAGTGGCTGTTCGAGTAACAGCATTGTGAATAGTTTGCCCGGCACCAATATGTCATCCGACGTTTCTTTTGATGAAATGTATTTACGGGGAGTGTTTAACTGGTGGGAGGCTACGCCTGCCTATCAACTAAAAGAAGGACGTTCTAACTGGTATGTTGACGTTGAGTTGATAGCCGACGGTCAGCCCTACGACTTTAAACTGGCTGATAAAGTCTGGACAGCGTCACAAACATGCGGTGGCAAATATAAAGGACAGCCTGCAATAACGAATAAAACCACTTATCTGGTGTGTGGAAGCGATGCCGAGAATATCCAGTTTGTGCCCTCCTCTACAGGCACTTATCGGTTTTCGTTCGCGCGCGCTAGCGGCGACGAAATAAGACTGGAAATAACGCCGGTATCCTAAAGAGTATTTTGTTACCTGTTCATTGATGCCTATCAGCTCGACTGCGTTAGCCTGGAAAGAAACTCGCTGACGCAGTCCGATTTTCTCGAAAGATCGTGTTCCGATATCTTCATGAGATTTTTACTTTCAGCAATTTGACTTCCGAAGCTCGCATACAAAATAGCAATAGAAATATCAAACTCTTTGCGGGCTATCTCAGGTATCTTAATATCGCTGATTGGATTTAAGTGTAACTGTGCTCTCTCACTATTAATAAATTCTACGAGATCATTTTTCCTGGCGTTAATGGCTGCACTGTCTATCTTATCCAGTGCTTCGTCAGGACTAAAATTGTGCGATAAGTGCTTAGGATTGGTTGCAATTACATAGGCGCGCAGTGCCGATGCATCCATACGTGCTATTCCATAGCTGACATAAGCCAAACTATTAAGCATATGGTTTTCTATCTCTTTTGTGACAATACTTCCCTCAGCAAACTTATGTTTCGCTAAAGACACCTCTTTCATCACAAGATGACCTAGCGCCAAAGATGTATTACCCAAGAGCATCAATCGATATGCCGCCCAATCTTTCTTTTCTTTTGCTGCATCATCCCGCTGAAGCAATGTAATTAGCGCGAATTTGTCATCGCTCTTTGCACTCAGCAACAGCTTATCTGGTTCTATATCAACGTAAGGTGCTATTAAACCAGCATTGTGACTTTCAAACGCTGAGTGGTAATCAGGTATTAATATATTGCCCCTTTGAACGTCCCACTCAGATGCTTCGTTCTGAGAATTCTTTCGTTGTTGTGGTGAAAAGTTCCGCTCAACCTTACACCATTCCTCGCCTATCTCATCTTCACTATTAAAAACAGCTTGAGGCTCACGTTCATTTTGATTCAGGGCAAGTTTCCTTATGTCTTTTACCTCATCGTTCGTTTTATCTCGCTGTTGCTTGTATGGTTCTTTTGATGTTCCCGACAGTGCTTCTGGGGGCTGTAGAATGAACCAGTACACTAATCCTATTGTGGTGATTAAAGAAATTAAAACCGCTACTTTGCCTTTCACATCCATGTCCTTTTTAGTCAGCTTAACCACCCGTTTTGCTCATCCGAAGATATACCAACGGGGTTTGAAAGCAACGGCTTCTCTTACTACATTGCGTTCGTAAAATTTATAAATGAGGCGAGACTCTTTCCTTTAATGTTGAAAAAGAAACCGCTGACGTTTATGTGTTTCTGAACAAAAAAGCCACGCGATATTGCGTGGCTTTTGTCAACGAAACTTATCAACTAACGCTACACGTCAAGGTTTTCTACCTTCAGTGCGTTGGCTTCGATAAATTCGCGGCGCGGCTCAACCTGGTCACCCATGAGCGTGGTAAACAGCTGATCGCAACCGATTGCATCTTCAATGGTAACCTGAAGCATACGGCGACTTTCCGGATCCATTGTGGTTTCCCACAACTGATCGGGGTTCATTTCACCCAGCCCTTTATAACGCTGTATGTATTGCCCTTTCTTCGCCTCATTCATTAACCATTCGATAGCTGATTTGAATGAGTCAATAGACTGCTTACGCTCGCCACGCTGGATATAAGCCGTATCACCCATCATGCCATTAATCGATTCGTTAAGCGCTTTAATGCGTCCGTACTCGCTCGATTCTATGAAGTCATGACCAATCTTATATTCGTAATCGATACCGTGCATTCGCATGATAATCGCGATATAGAACTCGCTAAGTTCTTCATCACGTCTGATTTCATAGCGGTAAGTTGCACCATCATTTTCTTTATCGTTCATGCTCTGGATAAACTTGTCTGCAACACTGTTTAAGGTCGACTCATCTTTCAGGTCTTCCAGATTAAGTGTAGGAGAGTAAATCAATCGATAAAGAATGGCAGGTGGCATCAATCGATACAAACGCTCGATCATCTTTTCAACACCCTGATACTGCTTAACCAGCGTTTCCAGACCGGCACCACTGATACCAGGGGCATCTTCACTGGTGTATAAAGAAGTTCCCGTCAGTGCGATGTTGGTCAGGTAATTTATCAGCGCATCGTCATCTTTTAGGTATTGCTCCTGCTTACCCTTCTTCACTTTGTATAGTGGAGGCTGAGCAATGTAAACGTACCCCCGCTCAATGATTTCTGGCATTTGACGATAGAAAAATGTTAATAGCAACGTTCGGATATGCGAGCCATCCACATCGGCGTCGGTCATGATAATAATGCTGTGGTAACGCAATTTGTCGGGGTTATACTCATCCCTACCGATTCCACAACCCAGAGCAGTGATAAGTGTTGCCACTTCCTGCGACGACAACATTTTATCAAAGCGTGCCTTTTCTACGTTCAGAATTTTACCTTTCAGTGGAAGGATCGCCTGATTTTTACGGTTACGCCCCTGCTTCGCTGAACCACCTGCGGAGTCACCCTCCACTATATATAATTCACTAAGTGCCGGATCTTTTTCCTGACAGTCGGCCAGTTTGCCCGGCAATCCTGCTAAATCTAATGCGCCTTTACGGCGTGTCATATCGCGAGCCTTGCGCGCCGCTTCCCTTGCGCGGGCAGCATCCAGAATTTTACCAGCAATGATTTTACTTTCTGTTGGGTTTTCCAATAGGAAGTCAGCCAACTTCTCATTCATGGTCGACTCTACTGCAGGCCGAACTTCTGAAGAGACAAGCTTATCTTTGGTTTGTGAAGAGAATTTAGGGTCAGGAACCTTAACAGAAACTACCGCTGTCAGGCCCTCACGAGCATCGTCGCCAGTCGCGTTCATCTTCGCTTTTTTGTTCAGGCCTTCCTGTTCCATATAGTTATTCAAAGTACGCGTTAAAGCGCCTCGAAAACCAGCAAGGTGGGTACCACCATCGCGCTGTGGAATATTGTTAGTAAAGCAGAAGATGTTTTCCTGGAAACTATCATTCCACTGCATAGCAACTTCGACTGAAATACCGTCTTCACGTTCAGCAGAAAAGTGAAACACTTTGTCATGCATCGGCGTTTTCTTTTGATTTAGATATTCAACAAACGCACGAATACCGCCATCATATTTGAAATGATCTTCCTTACCATCGCGTTCATCAGTTAGACGGATAGATACACCAGAGTTCAGGAAAGATAATTCGCGTAGGCGTTTGGCCAGAATGTCGTAATGAAATTCAAGATTGGTAAATGTCTGGTCACTTGGCCAAAAGCGTACCGCGGTTCCCGACTTATCTGTCTCACCTTTCACTTCAAGAGGAGCTTGAGGAACACCATGTTGATACTCCTGCTCGTGGGTTTTACCACCGCGACGTATACGCAATTTCAATTTGCTTGAAAGCGCGTTGACCACCGATACACCTACACCGTGAAGACCACCTGAAACTTTATAGGAATTGTCGTCAAACTTACCGCCAGCATGAAGTACCGTCATGATAACTTCTGCGGCAGACACGCCCTCTTCCGGGTGCATCTCTGTAGGAATACCACGGCCATCATCAGAGACCGATACCGAACCATCAACATGAATTTGAACATTGATTTCTGAACAGTGTCCTGCCAGGGCTTCATCGATGGAATTGTCTACCACCTCGAAAACCATGTGGTGTAAGCCGGTGCCGTCATCAGTGTCACCGATATACATGCCGGGACGTTTTCTCACAGCGTCAAGGCCTTTGAGAACCTTGATACTGGATGAATCGTAATTGTTCTGCTCTGACATAATTACCTTCTACTCCTCTTTCACGTGACCATGTTCCACGTGAAACATCTTTTTATCATTGTATTTATCTACAAATTCAAGTTGCTGCTTTTCTATCGCGGTTACGAATATCTGGGTATCCATAGTAAGCAGCCCATCTATAAAACGCTCTCGCTTGTCGAGATCCAGCTCGGCACCAACATCATCTAATAAGAAAATGCTTTTGCGCGATGTCTGTTCGGAAAAAAGTGCGGTTTGTGAAAGTTGCAACGCAGCAACTGCCATTCGAAGTTGCCCGCGAGATAAAATTTCCTGAGCGCTTATTCCATTAACTTTAAATCGTACATCCGCTTTATGGGGTCCCACGGAGGTATGTCCGACTCTGCTGTCATAATCTAATTTTTTGTTAAGAGACTCCAATAATGCAGACTCTTTTTCCCATCCCTTATAATACGAGATTTCTAACGAAAACTCAGGTAAAAAATCACTACAAATGCGATTAAATATCGGTTTTAAAGCACTTATATAGCTCTCTCGCATTAAATTGAGCTTTTCCCCGGTAGCTACTAACTGTTGCTGCCAATATGCGTGCTCCGGTGCACTGAGATTTGAATTTTGTTTTAACAATGCATTACGCTGCCTGAGTAATTTTGAGTACGTCTGAAACAATGCATTAAAAGATTGTTCCACGTGAAACAATCCCCAATCACAAAATCGCCGACGTTCAGCGGGCGACCCTAAAATAAGATCGGTACTTTGAGGGGTAAATAGCTGTACTGGGAGCAGGCTCACTAAATCAGCAAGACGATGAGAATGTTCACCATTCACTGAACACCTGAAGTTATCATCTCGCGTACGCTCTAGACCCAGTTTGAAAACATTGCCCTGTTCATCTTCGCCCGAAGCAAAAACATTAAAAGATGCTGTTTCATGCTGAATAACAGAATGGTGCTTTTTAGTACGAAATGAGCGGCCAAAGCCAAGATAGTAAATTGACTCTAAAAGAGACGATTTACCACTACCATTTCTCCCGGTCACAACAGTAAGCTGATGCGAAGGAGAAAGTTGAGCAGCGTCAATATTGCGAAACTGTGTGAGCTGAAGATTGCTCAGTTTCATAAATAGATAAACTCTGAAAGTCGTGGGATATAGCGGGAAGAGAAACAGACCGATTTCGCATCGGTCCGTACATAATAATTACTATAGTCGCATCGGCATGATGACATAAAGTGCTGCATCATCCTCCGAATCTTCTATAAGTGCACTTGAGTTGGAATCAGAAAGCGTAATCTTAACCTTGTCTCTGGGAAGTGCATTCAACACATCGATAAGGTAGGCAACATTAAAACCAATTTCTAAATCATCGCCCTGATACTCAACATCAACAATCTCTTCAGCTTCTTCCTGTTCAGGATTGTTAGCCGTAATCTTGAGTTCACCATTCGACAAATTCAGTCGAACGCCGCGAAATTTCTCGTTAGACAGGATTGCTGCGCGGGAAAATGCCTCTTTAAGTGTACTCTTTTCAGCAATGATAGTCTTATCACCATCACGGGGTAACACACGGCGATAATCCGGGAACCGGCCATCGACAAGTTTACTGGTAAAGATAAAAGCACTGGCATGTAGCCTGATATGGTTTGCACCTATTTGAACTTTTATCAGACTATCGTCGTCACCTATTAACCTGGATATTTCCATCACACCTTTGCGAGGGATAATGACCTGGCGAGCAGATAACGAAGCATTGTCATAAGGCTGGCGACAAAGTGCTAATCTATGACCATCAGTAGCAACGGTTCTGACGAGATTCTCTTCGGTCTCCAGAGACATACCATTAAGATAATAACGTACGTCCTGCTGAGCCATGGAAAAGTTCGTGCTGTCTATCAAACGCTTTATATCTAAACAGGTTAAATCAAGCTCAACCTCTGATTCCCAGTCTTCCAGATTCGGGTAATCATTTGCTGATAAAGTAGATAGCGTATAGCGCCCTCTTCCAGCGCGAATGAGCGCTTTGTTATCATCAACCGAGAAATGAATTTGGGTTCCATCCGTCAGCCCACGAATAATATCGAAAAGCTTCTTGGCGGGTACCGTTATTTCACCGTCAGTGTAGTCGCCTTCTAACGTTACGCTGGAAACCAGTTCAACTTCCAGATCGGTGCCCGTCAACCACAAGGCCCCCTCTGTAACTTTAATAAGTACGTTAGAAAGAATGGGAAGCGTATGACGGCGTTCTACTGCCCCTGATACCATTTGTAATGGTTGTAGAAAATTTTCTCGGCTGATAGTAAATTTCATCGATTTTTTCTTCTCGCGTCGTGATGCTGTCCGGTTAAGAAGACAATGTCCGTATTAGATTTTTATAGTCTTCCTTTATATCATGACTTTCTTCTCTAAGCTGCTCTATTTTTCGACAGGCATGAAGAACGGTTGTATGGTCTCGTCCACCAAAAGCATTGCCCAACTCAGGCAAGCTGTGATTCGTCAATTCTTTAGCCAGCGCCATTGCAACCTGACGAGGACGAGCAACACTTCGGCTTCTACGCTTCGATAAAATATCAGACACTTTTATCTTGTAGTAGTCTGCGACGGTTTTCTGAATATTATCTACCGTCACCAGCTTTTCCTGAAGGGCCAGAAGGTCTCTTAGCGCTTCACGAACAAAATCGATGGTGATAGGTCTGCCGGTAAAATTAGCGTTCGCAATTACCCGGTTAAGCGCCCCTTCCAGCTCACGAACATTTGAACGTAAACGCTTAGCAATGAAAAACGCAACTTCATTAGGAAGATGTATACGATTTTCTGCCGCCTTACGCATCAAAATGGCAACCCGCGTTTCAAGTTCGGGTGGTTCGATGGCAATAGTCAGGCCCCAGCCAAATCGCGATTTCAATCTGTCTTCAACACCATCAATTTCTTTTGGATAACGGTCTGAGGTCAGAATGATTTGTTGGTTCCCCTCAAGTAATGCGTTAAAGGTATGAAAGAACTCTTCTTGTGAACGTTCTTTGTTAGCGAAAAATTGAATATCGTCAATAAGCAGCGCATCGACTGAACGATAGAACTTCTTAAAATCTTCTATAGCATTATTCTGCAACGCTTTAACCATATCCTGAACAAAGCGCTCTGAATGCATATAGACAATCTTGGCATTCTCACGATTTGCAACGATGCCATTACCGACCGCATGCAAAAGGTGAGTTTTACCTAAACCCGTACCGCCGTATATAAACAGCGGGTTATACGAGCCACCCGGGTTGTTTGCTACTTGCGTTGCAGCAGCACGAGCTAGCTGGTTAGACTTACCCTCAACAAAATTATCGAACTGATAATTGGGATTAATATTACTCTTATGCTTCATTCCCTCAGGAATAGGGATAACTTTAGGAGAGCGTGAAGGTTGAGGCCGTGAAACATTTTGCTCCGACCCGGCGTTATAGTTTTGCTGCTCTGGTATCTGAGAAGTCTGAAACTGTGAATCGCCGTAATGACTTGTATCTGAATCTGCCGGTCTGGCGTGCTCAGTGGTTGAATAATCAGGCTGCATCGCAGGTGCCGGTGACACGGGTACACGATGCTGCTGAGTCTGTGACGGCTGTGCAGAAGGTCTTTGAGGCTCCGCAGATGAGCGCGCTGAAGACGCAGGACGAGTATCCCGGGAGACGACTTCCAGACGTAACTGCGGCGCTTCCGGTCCGCAGAACTCAGCGAACAGCTGTGTAATCTTATCGCGGTACTTATCTCTTACCCAATCCAGCACGAAGCGGTTCGGCGCATAAAGTGTTACAGCTTCTACCTCTTCATGGGCGCTAAGTGGCCTTATCCACATGCTGAATTGCTGCGTAGGCAATTCCTGACGCAAACGGTCAAGACAATGATTCCATAAGGACAT